>DATCWR010000534.1:0-8323 GCA_036566245.1 Mycobacteriales bacterium
CGTTCGTAGTGCTGGAAGGTGTCCCGGCGGAAGATCCGGTTCTCCTGCCGACGGCGCCGCCTGTGCTCGTCACCGTGCAGGTTCACCAGCACGCTGTCCATGACGACGGCTCCGGCGTCGTAGAGACCCTGGCGCAGATCCTTCTGGCGGTAGGCGTCCCGCGCGTCGCGGAAGTTGTCGATGACGATCTCGGTCACGGCGGCGTCCTTCCTCGGGTTAGACCAGATTAGTCGTTAGTCTCCCCACGTCAACCCTCTCAACAGGCTGTCCACCCACCGTCCACGGGCAGTGTGACGCCGGTGATGTAGGAGGCCTCGTCGGACAGCAGGAAGGCCACGACCGTGGCCACCTCCCGTGGTTCGCCGTGGCGTCCCATCGGTACCCGGTCGTGTAGCCAGGCGGTCTGGGCCGGGTCGCCCAGGCGGTCGGCCGTCATCGGGGTACGGATGATTCCCGGGGCGACGGCGTTGACCCGGGTACCGAACGGCGCCAACTCGACCGCCGCGGCGCGAGTCATCCCGGCGACCGCGGACTTCGCCGCGACGTAGTGGATCTGTCCCTCCACGGCGTGCGTGGCGGTCACCGAGGCGATGCTCACCACCGCACCGCCGCGCCGTTCCTGCCGCCAGCGTCGGGCAACCGCGCGGATCCCGAGGAAACCGCCCCGTACGTGGATGTCGAGCATCCGGTCGAACTGGTCGACACTCATCTCGGTGATCGGGCTGCGGTCGCGGATACCGGCACAGTTGACCAGGGCATCCAGTGGCCAGACCCGCTCGATGACCTCCTGCCAGGCCGACTCGTCCGCCGCGTCCAGACAGAACCCGTCCTCGGGTGGCCGGATGTCGGCGACAACCGGGGTCCAACCGCGCTCGCCGAGGTACCGCGCGGTGCACGCACCGATACCCGATCCACCTCCGGTGACCAGTACCCGCCTCATCATGCTCCCTCGGCTCCGGTCGGTGCAGAGTTCCGGACGACCGTCGCTAGACCTCTACCGCCGTTTTGCGGATAGTATGCGGGAGCCTACTGCCGAAGCCCGCGCGAGCGGGGTGAACCTCGACCGATCCACCGACCCTGTCGAGGGCTGGCGTTGCCGACCGTGTAGCCGGTCCGACCGGGTTGCCGGGCACACCGGCCCGATCCACGTGTATGGAGGATGCCCGTGTCCACCGCGATGATCCTCTCCGGCGGCGTCGCACATGACTTCCCCGCCCTGTCCGAGAGACTGACCGGTCTGCTCGCCGAGGTCGGGATCACGGCACGGACCCGTACCGACATCGACCAGGCCGCGACGGACCTCGCCGGGGTCGACCTTCTGGTGGTGAACATGCTGCGTTGGCGAATGCTCGGGCCGCGGTACGCCGCCCAGCGTGACACCTGGGGCCTGTCGCTGGGGGAACCGGCCCGCGTGAGCATCCGGGACTGGGTGTCGCGCGGGGGCGGCGTGCTGGCCATGCACGCATCCTGTATCTGCTTCGACGACTGGCCCGGGTGGACGTCACTGCTCGGCGCCCGGTGGGACTGGAACATCTCGAAGCACCCCGCGGTCGGCCCGGTCCGGGTGACCATCCACCCGGACCGGCACCCCATCGTGGCCGGACTACCCGACAGCTTCGACACCGACGACGAGATCTACGGATTCCTCGACCTGGCCGAGGACATCACCCCACTGTTGTCCGGAGAACACGGCGGCGGTGTGCACCCGCTGCTGTGGGCGCGCACCATGGGCGCCGGTCGTGTCGTACACACGACGCTCGGTCACCACCTCCCGTCCTACCAACCCGTGGAGATGCAGCGGATCGTCAGGCGGAGCGCGCTGTGGGCACAGGGTTCACCCGACCATGTCGTGGTGGAGTTGTGACCGGTGAGCTGGCGCGCGAACTCACCGACCGGTACGAGATCGGCAGGCTGCTGGCGACCTTCTGCGCGCGCATCGACGAGTACGACATGGACGCGGTAGCCGGGGTCTTCACCGAGGACTGCGAGGTCGACTACGGTCCCGGCCGGGGCGGGCCGCGGTTCGGGCGAGGGCAGGTCCGGGACCGGATCGCAGAGGGCCAGCGCGGGTTCCGACGCACCCACCACCAGCTTGGACAGTCCATCGTGGAGCTGCACGGTGACCAGGCGCACGCCATGACCTATGTGACCGCCTGGCACGAGGAGCACGACGGCTCGGTCAGCGAGGCACGACTGCGTTACCTCGACGACCTGCGGCGTGGTCCGGACGGCTGGCTGATCGCACGCAGGCGGGTGCTGGCATCGGGTGTCGTGGGCTTCCCTGGTGTGCCGTGGAACTGGGTACCACGCCGCGAGCCGTAACGCCGTTGTGCTCAGTCCACGAACCGGGCGCCGGTCCGGGCGGCGAGCCGGGCCCTGCCGACCGGGTCCAGTCGGGCGGTCAGTTCATCTGACTGCACCTCGACGCTCACCGGTACACCGGCGGGCAGCGCGGCCACGAATCCGACCAGGTCCAACTCACCGTCACCGGGCATCAGCCGTGCGTGCCGGGCCTCCTCGGCGAGCGCGCCGGGGGCCGGTGCACGGTTGGGGGCGTCGCACAGTTGGGCGTAGGCGAGCCGTCCGTTCGGGATCGTGGCGAGTTGGGACCGATCACCGCCACTGCGGTGTAGGTGCAGAGCGTCGACCAGTACGCCCAGGTTCGGTCGGCCCACCGCGGCCAGTAGTTCGAGCGCCTGGCCGAGGGTTCGCACCTCGGTGAAGGGCATGAACTCCAGCGCCACACCAAGACCATACGGGTGGGCTGTCTCGCAGAGTTCGGTCAACTGGTCGGTGGCCTGGCCGCGGTTGTCCAGCTCGCTGACCGTGAGCACCCACCTCGCCCCCAGCTCGGCGGCGATCTCGACCAGTCGGCGGTGGCTCCCGGCCGGATGTGCCGCGTTCAACCGGACGACCTCCACGTCGAGCAGGCGCATTCCGGTGGCGTCCAGTCGGGACCTGATCGCCGCGATCGCCCGGTCCCCGACCGCGGTCGGGTCCAACCGCAACCCGACACCGGCGAAGCCGGCCGCGACGGCCGCGTCGACAACCTCGGTGGGTGCCGCGTCGCCCACCGTCCCGGCGGCCAGAAACAACGGCATTCGTCCTCCGTTCGCCGAAAGACGGCGGTCAGGCGTTGGTGACTCCAAGTGACAGACCGCCATCGATGGTCAGTACGGTGCCGGTCACCCAGTCGGCCGAGGCGAGGTACGCGGCGCCCTCGGCTATCTCGGCCCCGGTGCCGATTCTGCCCAGCGCGTGCGCGGACGCCAGACCCTGGAGTCGCCGCAGGTTCTCGCTGGCGTCACCGAGACCCGCCCGCTGGTTGATCTCGGTGGGTACCGCCCCGGGTCGGATGCAGTTCACCCGAACGCCCGCGGGTCCCAGTTCGGCGGCCAACACCCCGGTCAGGGTCTCCAGTGCGCCCTTGGTGGCCGCGTACGGCGACGCACCGGGGAACGCGCGCTGGGTGTGCACCGATCCGAACAGGATGACGTTGCCCCGCGACTGTCGCAACGCCGGCAGTGCCTCGCCGGTGAGCCGCATCGGACCGACCACGTTGGTGTGGAAGATGTCCAGCAGTGCCTGCTCGTCGAGCTCGTCGATCCGGCCCCGGTACATGTTGCCCGCCGCGTTGACCAGCGTGTGCAGGCCACCACCGTGCGCGATCGCGGCGTCGACCAGGGCGGACCGATCCTCGGCACGTGCCACGTCCGCCCGCACCGGCCGGCATGCCGACCCCAGTGATCCGGCCACGGCGTCGAGCTTGTCGAGCCGTCGGCCGGCGATGGTGACCCGCGCACCGAGCGCGACGAAGTGGCGGGCGATCGCCTCCCCGATACCAGACCCGCCCCCCGTGACCAGTATCGACGAACCACTCAGGACACTCACCAACAACCGCCCGTTCCCACGTACACCCGGATCACTCACCGCGCGGTTTACGGCGCCGGGCCGGACGCTCCGGTCGGGTAGCCGACGCTTCGGTGTTCGATGGTTCGGTGGCCCCGGACAACGTCGAGGCCTGCGGCGCGCGGGCGGTCCGCAGGTGCACGAAGTCGGGATTGGACCGCACGTACTCGGTGACCCCGGTGGCACCGAACCGTTCACCCAGGAGTTGCATGGCGATGTCGTGGCGCACGTACTCGATGGACAGCAGCACGACAGCGGGGTTGTCGGTGTAGATGCCCCATCCCTCACCGTCGGCCAGGCCGCCGATCACCGACTGGCGGTTGTCTCCGGCCACCACGAAAAGCCGGTAGCCCAGGTAGTCCAGCACGAAGTCCGGCGGGGAGAACCGGTGCCGGTAGGTGTGTCCGATCGGCTGGGGTTCCTCACCGAAGACCAGCATGGTCACGTCCACACCGCGCTCCTCGGCCTGGCGCAGCGCCGGCCCGAGTACCTCGACCTCCTGTGGCCAGATCGAGACGAACAGTTCCCGCCGGGACTCGCGGATGATGTCGCCGGACCGGTTCAGCAGCGCGTCGTAACCGTTGACGTTGTGGATCAGATGTGCCTGCCGCGGTGCCGCCAGCGACGGCAACTCCGCACGCAGGGCCTGCAACGACTCCTCGAAGTCGTGACTCATCCGGTTGAGCAGCGCGTTGGGCGGCAGCGGCAGGTACGACGTGGTGTCCTGAGACGTCCGTGCCTCGAACGCCGCACCCCGGGCCACCAGTTTGGCCAGTGTCTCGTACACCGTGCTGCGCGGGACGCCGGAACTCTTCGCCACCTCGTAGCCGTTGAGCGGTCCTCCCGCGGTGACCAACGCGAGGTATGCCTTGGCCTCGTAGGTGGACATGCCCAGCTCGCCGAGCGTCTCCACGAGCCGCGCCATACTCGCCATCTGTCACCCATCACCCAGTAGCCAACGTCGACGACGTGAGCCTACCCACACCTTCTCCCCGCCCCGACCACCTCAGGCGCCGACCGAGTCGACACTGGCCGGACGGGCCAGCGAGCCCAACGCGGACACCGTGATGCCGCCGTCGACCGCGAGTGTCTGCCCGGTCAGGTAGGACGCTCCCGTACCGACCAGGAACATCACCACGGAGGCGACGTCCTCCGCGGTACCGAGTCGGTGCATCGGCACCTTGCCCTCGCGCAGTTCGCGAACCTGCTGGTCCTGGTAGATCGGCCTGGACATGCCCGCGTCGATGAGTCCGGGCGCGACGCAGTTGACCCGAAGCCCCAACGGCGCCCACTCCAGGGACATCTGTTGGGTCAACATCACGACGCCCGCCTTGGAGGCGCTGTACCCGCCGGCGAACGGCGCGGCAGCAACACCGTTGATCGAGGCGATGTTGACGATGCAGCCCCCGCGTTGGGGGTCCACCAGCCGGGCGAAGGACCGACCGACGATGAAGGTGCCGGTGAGGTTCACCGTCAGGGCGGCCTCCCAGTCCGAGCGAGACAGCCCCAAAAGTGGACCAAACCGCACGATGCCGGCATTGTTTACCACCGCGGCCGGGACCTCGGGCATGGCGGCGAAGGCGGCGACAACGGCGGCCTCGTCGGTGACGTCGACCTCGATCGCGACAGACCCGTTACCCACCCGCGCGGCGGTGGCCCGCGCGGCCGGCAGGTCGGTGTCCCAGACGCCGACCGAGAAGCCCTCCCTGGCGGCGAACCCCGCGATCATCGCGCCGATGCCATGGGCCCCACCGGTCACCACCAGCCACTTCCCAGCCATCTTCCGTTCTCCAGCCGTATCCGGAACGCCACATGCCCACGGCAGCGCGGTCATCGACGTCAGTTAACTAACGACGGTCGAGAACCAGCCTACCGACGACGGAACGGCGGCGTCCACGCTTCACTCTTTAACGCACCATATCACCCAAATGTCCTGGCGCACGTGGACCACGTCGTGCCTCTCCACCATCATGCGCCAATACGTCGCTAGCATTGCGACGACGCGCTGAGGGGTGGAGTCACATGTCAGTCAGTCAACCGGTGATCGACGTACACGCACACGCGGTCCTGCCCGCGTCCCTGGGCGCGGCCGGGAAGGCCGGACCGGAGCTCGGCGAAACCGACGGCACACCGTGGTTCCGGGTCGGCGGGTACGTACTGCGTGGGGTGCGCTACCGCGACAGTCCGTTCATGGACGTCGAACGAAGGCTCGGCGAGATGGACCGCCACGGTATCGACATACAACTGCTGTCGCCCAATCCGCTCACCTACTTCACCGACCTCGATCCCACTCCGGCCATCGCCTACTGTCGCACCCACAACGACGACCTCGCCGCGATCGTCGCACGCCACCCGGACCGGTTGCTGGGTGCGGCACAGCTACCCATGCAGGACATTCCCTCGGCCATCCGGGAGCTGCGACGGGCGGTGACAGAGCTGGGGCTCACGGCCGCCTACATCGACACCGAACCGGGTCGACCCCTCGACGACCCGGCCATGGACGACTTCTACGCCAGTGTGTGCGACCTGGACGTGCCGCTGTTCCTGCACCCGACCTCGATCGGGCCCGACGGTCCGCCCGCCGACCCACGGCTGCGCCGCTTCGACCTCGACCTGGTCGTCGGCTTCGCATACCAGGAGACACTCGCCGTGGCCACACTGGTCTTCGGCGGCGTCCTCGACCGCCACCCGAGGCTCGACGTGTGCCTGAGCCATGGCGGAGGCGCGATCCAGACCCTGGCCGGACGCCTCGGGCGAGCCGCGCAGGTACGCGCCTGGTCGCCCGAACATGTGCGCGCCGAGGGTTTCCACACCTTCCTACGCCGGCTCTGGTTCGACACACACGTACACAGCCACACCGTCCTGACCGGGCTCGCCGAACTCGTCGGCGTGGACCGACTGGTCTACGGGACGAACTTCGCCGGCTGGGACGTCGAGGGACCAGGGGACCGCCCGCACGTCGAGGGCATGGACCTCAGCGCCAACGCCCGCCGCCTGTTGCGCCTGGGCTGAGGCGGTCCGCCCCCCGCCACCGTCCGAGACCAGCCTGCTGCCGAACCGCACCGGTTCGCGTCAGCAGAGGCCGCACCACCGAACGGGGTGAGAGGGCTCACGACCTACTCGGGTAAGGATGGACCCACTCCGTGGCAACCCCGGCCGAGCTCCAGCCTCGCCCGCAGTCCGCGACGCTGCGGCACCGTGATCTCGTACCGACCGCCGAAACCCTTCCGCGACCGCACCGGTGTGGCTATGCTCCCCGCCATGCGTCGTCAGCACCCTAGCCACGGGTATCCCGATCACTGCGCGCGAAGCGGCCGGAGCAGGCACGGAGCGCTGGGACCCCGAGTCCAGAGGTACCCGTCATGGGGCAGGTGATCATCAGCGGCCTACAGGTCGGTAGCTCCTACGCACTCATGGCGTTGGCGCTCGTCCTCGTACTCAAGGCGACGGACGTGCCCAACTTCGCCATGGCCGAGATGGGGCTCCTGCCCGCCTTCGTGGTCTGGATCGCCCTCGCCCACCTCCACCTGAACTACGCGCTGGCGATCCTGCTCGGTGTGGCCTGTGGCTTCCTACTGGGGATGGTGATCGAGAAGGGGTTCATCCGGCCGATCATCGCGCACTCGCACTTCACGGCCGTGTTCATGACCATCGGGTTGTTCTACGCACTCAACAGCATCGTGGCCCTGCTGTGGAGCTCCGAACCGCGCGCCGTACGGTCCCCCTTCTCCGGAACCTTCACGGTCGGCGACACCGTCGTCTCTCACCACGCCGTGGTCGCCGTCGGCGTCGGCTTCGCCATCATGCTCGGGTTGCATGTGTTCTTCCGGACCCAGGCCGGCGTGCAGATGCGGGCGGTGGCCGAGGACCGGGTCACCCCACGGCTACTGGGGGTACGACTGCCACGTGTGTTCCGCCTGGCCTGGGGTATGGCCGGGGTGATCTCCACGATCGCGGTGGTACTCACCGCACAGGCCAACGTCCTCAATGACCAGACCGGTCAGACACTGATCCTCACCGGCTTCGTCGCCGCCACGCTGGGGGGGTTCTCCTCCATCGTCGGTGCGTTCGTCAGCGGGCTGGCTTTGGGCGTGGTGGAGAACCTCGCGGGCACCTACATCTCCACTGCCAGCGCCTCGGCCATCGCCCTGCTCACCGTGGTGGTGGTCCTACTCCTCCGTCCTGACGGGCTGTTCGGCGAGATGAGGGCACGCGAGATATGAGTGACCCGAGTCGGATTACAGCCCTGCCACGACGCGTCGGGGCGGTCGTGGCCACGGTCGCCGTGGGTCTGGTCGTCATCGCCCTCCCCAACCACCTGAACGGCTACTCCCTGTACATACTCACCGAGGTGGCGATCTACGCCATCGCCTGCCTCGGGTTGACCGTGGTGATCGGTTGGTCCGGGCAGGTC
>DATCWR010000540.1:0-14819 GCA_036566245.1 Mycobacteriales bacterium
CGGCTTCGGACTCGGCGTGGACCGCACCCTGCTGGCGGTCGAGGCTGAGGGCGTGGATCTGGCTCTGCCGGCCCGGTGTCAGGTGTTCTTCGTGCCGCTGGGGGAGCAGGCCCGACGCGCCACGGTGGGGCTGCTCTCCCAACTGCGCCGGTCCGGGATGTCCGCGGACATGGCCTATGGCGGGCGGGGACTCAAGGGGGCGATGAAGGCCGCGGACCGGTCCGGGGCGTCGCACGCGGTGATCCTCGGGGAGCGAGATCTGTCGGGCGGTGTCGCCCAACTCAAGGACCTCGCCAGCGGCGAGCAGGCACCGGTGCCGCTCGCCGACCTCGTGCCCACCCTCAGGGAGAAACTGTCATGATCCGCACCCACACCGCCGGTTCGCTTCGGGCTGAACACGTCGGCGAACAGGTCACCCTCGCCGGTTGGGTGGCCCGCCGGCGGGACCACGGCGGGGTCATCTTCGTCGACCTGCGTGACGCCTCGGGATACGTCCAGGTCGTGTTCCGGGAGGAACAGGCCCACCACCTGCGGGTCGAGTGGTGTGTGCAGGTACGCGGCACGGTCGCCCGCCGGCCCGAGGGTAACGAGAACCCCGAGCTGGCCACCGGCGAGATCGAGGTCGAGGCGCAGAGCCTGGAGGTACTCAGCGAGGCCGGGCCACTGCCGTTCCCGGTCGACGCCGGGGGCGCCGAGGCCGGCGAGGAGGTCCGGCTGCGGCACCGCTACCTGGACCTGCGTCGGTCCGGCCCGGCCAGGGCGCTGCGGATGCGTTCGGAGGCCAACCGGATCGCCCGCACGGTGATGGCCGAACGCGGTTTCGTGGAGGTCGAGACCCCGTACCTCACCCGGTCCACTCCCGAGGGAGCCCGGGACTTCCTGGTTCCGGTGCGGCTCCAGCCAGGGAGCTGGTACGCACTGCCGCAGTCCCCGCAGTTGTTCAAGCAGTTGCTCATGGTCGGCGGACTGGAGCGGTACTACCAGATCGCCCGGTGCTTCCGGGACGAGGACTTCCGCGCCGACCGCCAGCCGGAGTTCACCCAGCTCGACATCGAGATGAGTTTCGTCGAGCAGGAGGACGTGATCGAGGTCGGCGAGGCGGTGGTGACCGCGCTGTGGAGTGAACTGGCCGGCTACCAGGTGCCGTTGCCGATCCCACGGATCACCTACGCCGAGGCGATGGGGCGCTACGGGTCGGACAAGCCGGACCTGCGGTTCGGGTGCGAACTGGTGGACCTGACCGCGTACTTCGCCCACACCCCCTTCCGGGTGTTCCAGGCTCCCTACGTGGGCGCGGTGGTGATGCCCGGCGGCGCGGACCAACCGCGGCGGGCGTTCGACGCCTGGCAGGAGTGGGCCCGTACCCGGGGCGCCCGGGGACTGGCCTACGTGGTCTTCGCTCAGGACGGCACGCTGGGCGGTCCGGTCGCCCGCAACCTGTCCGAGTCCGAGCGGGACGGTCTGGCCGCCGCGGTGGGTGCCCGACCGGGTGACTGTGTCTTCTTCGCCGCCGGGGAGCGGACCGGGGCGCAGACCCTGCTCGGTGCCGCTCGACTGGAGATCGGCGAACGCCGCGGCCTGATCGACCCGAACGCCTGGGCGTTCTGCTGGGTGGTCGACGCACCGCTGTTCGAACGCGACGACCAGGGCGGCTGGACCGCGGTGCACCACCCGTTCACCGCTCCGTCGCCGGAGTGGGCCGACACGTTCGACGAGGACCCCGAGCACGCGCTGGCCCAGGCCTACGACATCGTCTGCAACGGCAACGAGATCGGTGGCGGGTCGATCCGTGTGCACCGCCAACAGATGCAGCAGCGGGTGTTCGAGGTGATCGGCCTGTCCAAGGACGAGGCGGAGAGCAAGTTCGGGTTCCTGCTCGAGGCGTTCGGTTACGGTCCGCCACCGCACGGTGGCATCGCCTTCGGCTGGGACCGCGCCTGCATGCTGCTCTCCGGTGCGGACTCACTGCGTGACGTGATCGCGTTCCCGAAGACCGGCGCCGGGTTCGACCCGTTGACCGGGGCCCCCACCCCGATCACTCCGGTGCAGCGTCGGGAGGCCGGCATCGACGTGATTCCTCCGGCCTCCACGCCGCGTCCGACCGCCGAGCCATGAGGCCGACCGGGCCATCCGGCACGGCCCTGGTGGTGCGCCGAACCGGCGACGTACACCGTTGGCGCAGGCGCTAAGGTTCGGCCATGCCCACGCCCATACCCACCCGGCACCTGTTCGGCCCTGGCCCGTCCAACGCCTACCCCGAGGCCACCGCGGCGCTGGCCCAACCGCTGCTCGGACACCTCGATCCGGAGTTCCTGCGGATCCTGGACGAGACCTGCGCACGGCTACGCACCGTCTTCGGCACCGCCAACGCGCGCACCCTGCCGTTGTCGGGGACCGGCAGCGCCGGCATGGAGGCGGCGTTCGTCAACATGGTCGAGCCCGGCGACGTGGTGGTGGTCGCGGTGAACGGCCTGTTCGGCGAGCGGATGGTCGACGTGGCGGCGCGCTGCGGCGCCGAGGTGGTACGGGTGGACACCCCCTGGGGTCGGGCCATCGACCCGGTCGAGGTCGCCGGCGCGCACCCCGCGCCCAAGCTGGTCGCGGTGGTGCACGCCGAGACCTCCACCGGGGTGCGTAACGACGTGGCGGCGGTGGCCACCGCGTTGCGCGACTCGGGGCGAGACGCACTGCTGCTGGCCGACTGCGTCACCTCGCTGGGGGGTATCGAGGTCGCGTTGGACCGGTGGGGCGTGGACCTGGCCTACTCGGGCAGTCAGAAGTGTCTGGGAGTCGCACCCGGGCTGGCCCCGTTCAGCATCAACGACCGGGCCTGGGCCCGTCGGGTGGCCCAACCCCGCTCGTGGTATCTCGACCTGGGCATGATCGGTGACTACGCGGTCACCGCGACCGGCACCGGGCGGAAGTACCACCACACCGCACCGGTGGCCATGGTGGCATCCCTGCACGCGGGGCTGGGACGCATCCTCGACGAGGGACTGTCCACGGTGTACGCCCGACACGCCGAGTGCGGTCGGGCCCTGCACAAGGGTCTGGAGGAGATGGGTCTGGAACTGTTCGCCGAGGCGGACGCCAGGCTTCCCGAACTGACCACGGTCCGGGTCCCGGCCGGGGTGAACAGCCGCACCATCCGGCAGGAGTTGCTGGAGCGCTACGACGTGGAGATCGGGGCTGGTGTCGGCCGCTACGCCGACACGGTCTGGCGGATCGGCCTGATGGGGCACAACGCCCGCCCGGACTCGGTCACCCTGTTGCTCGGTGCACTGCGGGAACTACTCGGGAGGTAGGGGCCCGGCCGTCGCGTCGGTCCGTGGTCGGCCGTTCCGGCGGGTCGGTCATACCATCTGCGGCATGCGACAGATGAGCCGCGAACAGTGGCGGGCGTTTGTCAGCGCCGGTGGCCGCACCGGCAAGCTGGCCACGGTCCGCGCCGACGGACGGCCACACGTGGTGCCGGTCTGGTTCGTACTCGACGGTGAGGACCTGGTGTTCACCACCTGGCACACGTCGGTGAAGGCGGTCAACCTGCGCCGGGATCCGCGCGCCGCGTTGTGCGTGGAAGACGACCGGCCGCCGTACTCGTTCGTGCTGGTCGAGGGCAGTGTCCGGTTCGAGGAGAACATCGAGACGCTGCTGTCGTTCGCCACGCGCATCGCCACCAGGTACCTGGGCCCGGAACTGGGCGAACGGTACGGCGCCCGGAACGGGGTGGCCGGCGAGCTGCTGGCCCGACTGACCATCGAGCGGGTGACCGCGCAGGCCGACATCGCCGACTGACCTCGCTCGCCCACCCGCCCGGTGGCGCGATGGTCCGCGGTCAACCCGACCCGACTCCGCTCCTGGGGCCTGGCCGGCCCCGACGCAACGGGCCGCTGGCCATCGCCAGTGCGTGGTCGTACCCGAGCCGGTCGTAGAGTCGGCGGGCCGGGTCGTTGTCCGCGTAGAGACCCAACGTGGCCAGGCCGAACCTGGTGACCTGGTCGCGGGCCAGGTACGCGGTTACCGCCGCACCCAGACCCTGGCCGCGTGCGTTCGGGTCGGTGGCCACCGACGAGACGTGGCCGACACCCCGGTGTGAGGTGTCCGCGGCGACCGCCAGCAGCCGACCCGCACCGTCGGGTACCGCGACCCAGCGGGTCACCGACGGCGAACCCGGACGTTCCGACGCGGTCGGGTTCGCCCGGTCGAGCAGATCCGCGGCGTGGTGGAGGTCCTGCGAGTCCAGTTCCCGGACCCGGTCCTCACCGGGAACCGTGGGCGGCGCGGTGAGCGTCCAGCGGAAGTCCCAGCGGACCCGGCGGGCGAGTCGAACCGACTCGGGTAGCCGGTCCACCGCGTCGCGGGGGAGCGACAACTCGCCGCCGTCGGGAAGCAGGTGCACGACCTGACCGAGGAGTTCAACCACCGGTTCCACCGGTCCGAAGGCGATGGTTGACCGGCCGCCGTGGCCCGGTCGTTCGTCACCGGCGACCCACACGACGGCACCCTGGCTGCTCCACCCGGTGACGTCCAGGTGTCGGTAGCGGGTGAGCGAACGGGCGAAGGGATGGTTTCCGGTGGCCGCGAGCACCTCGTCAAGTCCGGCAAGTACGAATGGCATGTGGCCGACAGTAGAGGGTGATTTCCGGCCTTCGCCGGAGTGGACCCCGGGCGCTGGAGTCCTCCTCCACCGGCCCCGGTGGCGGCGACCGGTGGTCAGGGACCGAAGACCTCGTGTGCCACCCCGCGGTGCTGGGCACAGCCCCTCCCCGGCGCGAGACTGGTGCTCAGGGTGTGGTCGCCACACTGGACCAGATGTCCCCCGGCCGTACCGAAGTCGGCCGCACAGGTGAAGTAGGAACACACCCCGGGTTCCCAGTCGGTCACCGGCGATCCCTCGCCGCAGAGGTTGTAGCCGTAGGGGTTGGTTGGTGCGCCACACAGGTCGGTCGGCCTCACGGTGGTCGGTTGGGTGTCGGCCGACGACTGCGGACCGGTCTGACTCGGCGACGCCGGATGGGTCGAGGCCGTGGAGGACGGCAGGGCCGAGCTTGGTTCCGGGAACCGGGTGGAGTTGTCGGTCGCCTCCGGTGGGGAGGTGAGCAGGACGGAGGGTTGTGGTGTCACGGCCGGTTGTCTGGCGGCGAGGTCGGTGGAGTTCCCCCAGCCCGGGGCGAGCAGCAGAACGGTGATCGCAGCCAGCACCCCGACCACCTGTAGCGCCTGCCATCTGGGTTGTTGGTCGAGCCACCAGGCAAGGACCGTCCGTGTTTGGTCGAGGACCAGCGAGGCCCTTGCCGGTGCCTGTGCCGGGTCGGCGGTCGGTGGCGTCGGCGGGCGTTCGGCGGCGTGTTGCTGACGATCGGCCCGCAGCGCCGCCCGAAACCCCGCACCGTCATCGGCGTACCCGGCCACGGCGGAGGACAGGGCGAACCGCATCGCCGACGCCCAGACTCCGGCATAGCGTAGGCCGTACACCGACTCGGAACCGGACACGTGCAGCATCGTCACCGGTTCGGTGCGGGAGTGTTCGATGAGTAGCAGTCGCTCGAACGGCCACTCCCAGACCCCGGAAGCCTGGAAGACCACCCGTTGGTCGGTCACGGTGACCCAACCCGACTCGACCGGCCGGTAGCCTCCCGGAACCCACAGGTGCTCGCCGGCACCATCCTCGGACGAGGCCGCGTCGGCCATCTCGGCCATGGCCAGTGCCGAGTAGCCGCCGAACCCCGGGGTGGGTTCACCCGGTGGCTGGTCGGCCTCCACCATCCACACCCCCGGCGTGCGGCACAGCACCCGCTCGTCCGGTGCGGGGACGAACCATGGCGCGGTGGACGCCGGCGTGGACACCTCCTCGGCCGGCCAGCGCACCGTGTGTGGCGGCTCGCCGTGCGAGATCCGGAACAGATCCTCCAGTTCGGCGCCGATCCGCCGCCAACGGCTCATCTGGGCCACGTGAGTGGCCTGCCGTCGGGTGTTCTCCCGTTCCGCCCACCGCTGTCTGCGGTTCTCCGGCACGCGACCGTGCAGGCCCACCTCACACTCCCTGTACGTCCGGCTGCGGAACGGGGCCATGAACTACTACGAAGGCACCCAGATGCATTGATCGTCCGCGTTCGACGCATAGTAGTAGTTGATTCCGAACCGGGGCGGACCCGGCGTGGTCAGCGGGGCCAGGGGTGGGGAACGAGCAGTACCACCACCCCGGCCGTGGCGATGATCGCCGCGACGCACTGCACCAGTCGCCACCGGACCGGCTGGCCGGACCTACCCAGATAGATCGCGGCCAGCGTGTCGACCACCGCCACGACCAGGTTCGGTGCCTGCTCCGGTCGGGCGACCGGAGGCACGGTGGGCCGGGCTGCCTGGTGCTCGGCCCGGTCCGATCGCAGCCGCCACACCAGTTCGTCCACCCCGTCGGTGTGACGGGCCACCGCGAGGGCGAGCAGGAACCGCAGCCGGGATACCTGGCCACCGGGACAGGCCAGACCGGACAGGTCGGTCCGGTCGCGAACCTCGATCACGGTGAAGGGGGCGGACACCGAGTGCCGCAGGTCCACGAGCATGTTCAGCGGCCACTCCCGGTCGTGTACCTCGCCGTGGAACACGATCCGTTGGTCGGTCACCGTCACCGGGCCGGACTCCACCACCCGGTGTGGCTCGACGTGTCCAGGGGTCGCCGACGTCCGCAGTGCGGCCAGTTCACAGGCGGCCAACGCGGAGTACCGGGCGTACCCGGGGGCCGACGTGCCCGCGGCCCGGTTCAGCACCACCAGGGTGACCCGTGGCAGCGCACCGAGCCGGCGTTCGTCCGCTCGGAGGATCAACCGGACCTCACCCGCACCGCGCCCGGCCGGATGGCCGGTGAAGGTCCTGGCGGTGGTGACCAGTGTGGCCAGCTCGTCGTCGATCCGTTGCCAGCGACCCAACTCGGCGACGTGCCGGATCTGTCGACGGGACGTTTCCCGCGCCGCCCAGCGGCTCCGCCGCCGGCGGAGGCCGCCCGTGCCCTTCATGGCGCCCCTTTCATCCCGATCGCGCCAGGTTCACTTTAGAGGCGGGCGTCGGCGGTGTGATACGGGTGGACGCAGGTCACCCGCGGCCTCGTGGAGACACGATCCCCCGGGCTTGACTCCGGAGCCGAGGCTCGGCCCCGGTGAGGGCCTGACGGCAACCGTTACAGTCGACACCATGGACGCCGACAGTCTGTTCGACGCGGCCGCCGAGGAGTCGTTGCGCACCAGCGCACCGCTGGCGGTACGCATGCGTCCACGCACCCTGGACGAGATCGTCGGCCAGCGGCACCTGCTCGCCCCCGGTACACCGTTGCGTCGCCTGGTGGAGGGTGACGAGCCGATGTCGCTGGTCCTGTGGGGGCCGCCGGGCACCGGGAAGACCACCATCGCGCACGTGGTGTCGCTGGCCACCCACCGACGGTTCGTGCAACTGTCCGCGCTCAATGCCGGGGTGAAGGACGTGCGGGCGGTGATCGACCAGGCCCGTGCCGAGCTGGGTTTCTCCGGGCGACAGACCGTCCTGTTCATCGACGAGGTGCACCGGTTCTCCAGGACCCAGCAGGACTCGCTGCTCGGGGCGGTGGAGGACCGCACCGTCACGCTGGTGGCGGCCACGACCGAGAACCCGTTCTTCTCGGTGGTCAGCCCACTGCTCTCCCGATCCCTGTTGGTCACCCTCGAACCGCTTTCCGACGCCGACGTGGCCACCGTGCTGCGCCGGGCCTGTCACGACGAGCGCGGCCTGGCCGGCCGGCCCACCGTCGACGACGACGCCATCGAGCACCTGGTCCGGCTGGCCGCCGGTGACGGTCGGCGGGCACTGACACTCCTCGAGGCCGGAGCCGGAGCGGCCCGGGCACAGGGTAGGGACCGACTGGAACTGGCCGTGCTGGAAGCCGCGGTGGACCGGGCGGCGGTGCGCTACGACCGGGACGGTGACCAGCACCACGACGTGACCAGCGCGTTCATCAAGTCGATCCGGGGCAGTGACGTGGACGCGGCCCTGCACTACCTGGCCCGCATGGTCGAGGCCGGTGAGGATCCCCGCTTCATCGCCCGTCGGCTGGTCATCCTGGCCAGCGAGGACATCGGCATGGCCGATCCGACCGCGTTGACGGTCGCCGCCGCGGCGATGCAGTCGGTGGCTCAGATCGGCATGCCTGAGGGTCGCATCGTGCTCGCCCAGGCGGTGGTGCATCTGGCGCTGGCACCCAAGTCGAACGCGGTGATCACCGCGGTGGACGCCGCGCTGGCCGACGTACGGGCTGGCCTGGCCGGCCCGGTACCCGGCCACCTGCGCAGCACCCGCCACCCCGGGCCGACCTACGTCTACTCCCATGATGTGCCCGGTGCGGTGGCCACCCAGCAGTACCCGCCCGACGCGGTGGTGGGGCGGGACTACTTCCAGCCGCGCGGTTACGGTGCCGAACGCGGGCTGGCCGAGCGGCTGGCCCGACTGCGCGCCATCGTCCGGGGGCGCCCTGCCGGTACGGACGCCGAGCCGGTGGACCCCCGACCAGCGTCCTGACCGGCGACCGATCGTTGGTAGGAGGACCGCTGTCGGCGGGTGGCGGTTCCGGTCGGTCCACGACACGCCGGGCTGGTCTCTGGTGGCCGTGCCGGGCGGCGTAGCCAAATGGTGTGGCCGCGAGACGGTAGGGTCGCGCACGATCAGGTTTGGGCCCGGACGAGGAGATGGCACGTTGTCCGTTGGAGAGATTGCCGGGCTGGTCGCGGCCGGCGCCTTCGTGATCCTGGTCGCCTTTCTGGCGGTGCCGATCGTCAAACTCGGACGCACACTGGACGAGGCCACACTGGCGATCCGCAAGGCACATGAGGGAGCCCAGCCCATCCTGACCAACGCCGTGACCACGGTGGAGCACGTCAACTCCCAACTGGGGCGGGTCGAGGACATCACCGCGAACGCACAGGCGGTGTCGAGTAACGTCGCGGGCCTGGTCTCGCTGTTCTCGGCGACGCTGGGTGGTCCCCTGGTCCGCACGGCGGCGTTCTCCTACGGGGTCCGTCGCGCGTTCGCGGCGCGACGCGAGGCAGAGCAGGAGAAGGCAGCAAAGGCCGAGCGGAAGGCGGCTCGGCGCGCGTCCCGCGCGTCACGTAGGTCGAGGAGGAGTGGTCGGTGATCCGGCGTCTGTTCTGGGCTGCCCTGGGGGCCACCGTCGGGGTGCTGGTGGTGCGCAAGCTGAGCCGGACCGCGCGAGCTTTCACGCCCGCGGGGGTCAGTTCGCAGTTGAGCGACACCGTGGGCACCGTCGCCGAGGCCATCCGTGACTTCGCCGCCGACGTCCGGGACGCCATGGACCAGCGCGAGCAGGAACTGCGCGAGGGTATGGGCCTGGACGGGAAGGTCGGCGCCAAGCCAGAGGAATTCCAGGACCGATGAGAACCGAAGAGATCCGTCAGCGTTTCCTGCGTTACTTCGAGTCGCGTGGGCACACCGTGGTACCCAGTGCCAGCCTGATCCTCGACGACCCCACGCTGCTGTTCGTCAACGCCGGCATGGTGCAGTTCAAGCCGTACTTCCTCGGCCAGCGGGCGGCGCCGTGGCCGCGGGCGACCAGCGTGCAGAAGGTGGTGCGGACCAACGACATCGAGGAGGTCGGCAGGACCGCCCGGCACGTGTCGTTCTTCCAGATGTGCGGCAACTTCTCCTTCGGCGACTACTTCAAGGAGGGGGCCATCCCGCTGGCCTGGGAGCTGCTCACCCGCAGCGAGGCCGACGGTGGCTACGGGTTTCCCGAGTCGAAACTGTGGGTGACCGTCTACGCCGACGACGACGAGTCCGCCGAGATCTGGCAGCGCTCGGTCGGGGTGTCCCCGGACCGGATCCAGCGGTTGGGCAAGGCGACCAACTTCTGGTCGATGGGCGTGCCCGGACCGTGCGGCCCGTGTTCGGAGATCTTCTACGACCGGGGCCCGGAGTACGGCCGGGACGGCGGGCCGGCCGCCGACGAGGACCGGTACATGGAGGTCTGGAACCTCGTCTTCATGCAGCACGAGCGGGGCGAGGGCATCGGCAAGGCGGACTACCCGATCCTGGGCGACCTGCCGGCCAAGAACATCGACACCGGCATGGGTCTGGAACGCATGTCCACCGTGCTACAGGGTGTGGACAACATCTACGAGATCGACGTGGCGTTCCCACTGGTGGAACGCGCCGCCGAACTGACCGGTCACCGCTACGGGAGTGACGAACGGTCCGACGTGCTGCTGCGGATCGTCGCCGACCACCTGCGGACCGCGACGATGATCACCGCCGACGGGGTCACCCCGGCCAACGAGGGTCGCGGTTACGTGCTGCGTCGACTGCTGCGCCGGGCGATCCGTAGCGTGCGCCTGCTTGGCTGTCAGGATCCGGCGCTGCCCGTGCTGCTGCCGGTGGTGCGCGACGTGCTCGGGCCGAGCTATCCGGAGCTGGTGACCGACTGGGAACGCATCTCCTCCTACTCCTACGCCGAGGAGGACGCGTTCCTGCGTACCCTGCGGCAGGGCACCACGATCTTCGACAACGCGGTCTCCTCGGTGCGGGCCAGCGGCGGCAACTCACTGTCCGGAGCCCAGGCGTTCGCCCTGCACGACACCTACGGGTTCCCCATCGACCTGACCCTGGAGATGGCCGCCGAGCAGGGTCTACGGGTCGACGAGGAGGGTTTCCGTCGGCTGATGACCGAGCAGCGGCAGCGTGCCAAGCAGGACGCCCGCGCGCACAAGACCGGCCATGCCGACATGTCGGCCTACCGCGAGATACTCGACCGGGCCGGGCCGTCGGAGTTCACCGGGTACCTGGAGACCGAACGGGAGGCCCGGGTCACCGGGGTGCTCGGCCCGTCCGGGCCACTCACCGGCGCTGGTGAGGGCGAGCAGGTGGACATCGTCCTGGACGCCACCCCGTTCTACGCCGAGGGTGGCGGCCAGCAGCCGGACCTCGGCATGATCGGGGTGTCCGGCGGTGAGCTGGAGGTCCTCGACGTGCAGTCCCCGATGCCCGGGGTGATCGTGCACCGGGTACGGGTCATCAGCGGCGAGGTCACCCCGGGTGACACGGTGCACGCGCGGGTCGACGTGGAGCGACGGCGGTCCATCTCCCGGTCGCACACGGCCACCCACCTCATCCACCGGGCCATGCGGGGCGCACTCGGCGAGTCGGCGACCCAGGCCGGTTCACTCAACGCGCCGGGGCGGCTGCGGTTCGACTTCAAGACCCCCGGTGCGGTACCGGTCTCGGTGCTCTCCGACGTGGAGAACGAGGTGAACGCGGTCCTGGGCTATGACCTGGAGGTGCGGGCGTTCGTCACCTCCCAGGCGGAGGCCCGACGTATCGGCGCGATGGCCCTGTTCGGTGAGAAGTACGGCGAACGGGTGCGGGTGGTCGAGGTCGGGGAGTACGCCCGTGAGCTGTGCGGAGGAACCCACGCGGCCCGGTCCGGGCAGGTTGGTCTGGTCAAGCTGCTCGGTGAGTCGTCCATCGGCTCGGGTGTGCGTCGGGTGGAGGCACTGGTCGGCATGGACGCCTTCCGCTTCCTGGCCCGCGAGCACGTGCTGGCGGCCCAGTTGGCCGAGACCTTCAAGGTGCCGTTCGAGGAGGTCCCCGAGCGGGTACACACCGTGCTGGAGCGACTGAAGCTGGCTGAGCGGGAACTGGAGAAGCTGCGAGCCGAGGCGGTGTTGGCCGGAGCCGGCACGCTGGCGGCCGGTGCCCGCAACATCGAGGGGGTCGCGGTCGTCGCGGTCGAGGCGCCCGCCGGACTGAAGGGCAACGATCTGCGCGGCCTGGCTCTGGACGTGCGGGGCAGACTGGACCCGTCCCGGCCCGGGGTGGTGGTGCTGCTGTCCCGGTCGGACCCGTCGGTGGCCTTCGTGGCGGCGGTCAACGAACGGGCCCGCACGGCCGGGGTGGGTGCGGCCGACCTGGTCGGTGCCTTCGCACCGGCGGTGGGCGGCCGCGGCGGTGGCAGGGGAGATGTCGCCCAGGGCGGTGGCGGTAACCCGGAGGGGATCGGTGAGGCGCTGCAACTGGTTGCGGCCCACGTGAGTCGGCACGCCGGGACGGCATGACCGAACCCGTTCGAGGAATCCGACTGGGCGTCGATGTCGGCGCGGTACGCGTTGGGGTCGCGGCAAGTGACCCGGATGGCGTACTCGCCCATCCGGTGACTACGCTGCGGCGCGACCCGAATGGCGGTCGCGACCTGGACGAGTTGGCCGCGATCGTCCGTGAGATGGAGGTCGTGCTCGTGGTCGTCGGTCTGCCCCGGTCACTGTCCGGGCGCAGTGGTCGAGCCGCCGAGGAGGCGACGGCGTACGCCGCCGCGCTCGCCGGCCGGATCGACCCGGTACCGGTGCGGATGGTCGACGAGCGCTTCACCACGGTGCTGGCGTCTCGGACACTGTCCAAGCAGGGTGTTCGCGGCCGACGGCAGCGTGCGGTAGTGGACCAGGCCGCCGCCGTCCTGATATTGCAGGGCTGGCTCGACTCGAAACGGATGACGCAGTGAGCGACCTGTGGATCCTGGGCATCGGAGACGACGAGGAAGAGGAACCTCAGCAGGAGGACGGGCACCGACACCGGCGGCAGCGGCAGCGGCGCAGGCGGCGGCGCGGTCCACTCGGCGGGATGCTGGCGATCGTGGTGATCCTGGGTCTGGTGGCCGGCATCTTCTACGGCGGTCGCGCCGTGCTGGACACGATCTCAGCCACCCCGGACTACCCCGGTCAGGGCCAGGGGTCGGTCACCATCGAGGTGAAGGACGGTGACACCGCCGGGGACATCGCGGTCACCCTGGTGAAGGCCGACGTGGTCAGGAGCGAGAAGTCGTTCAACGACGCGGCCCGCAACGACAGTCGGGCGCTGTCCATCCAGCCGGGTTTCTACACGCTGCGTAAGCAGATGAGCGGGGCCAACGCGCTCGCCCTGCTCCTCGACCCGGCCTCCCGCGCCGGCCGGGTGACCATCCCCGAAGGACAGACCGTCGCGGACACCCTCACCCTGCTCGCCGAGAAGTCCGGCGTGCCGCTGAAGGACCTCCAGGCCGCGGCCCGGAACGGTCGCGCGCTCGGCCTGCCCGGATTCTCCGGCGGACACATCGAGGGCTTCCTGTACCCGACCACCTACGACTTCCCCGAGGGAAGCCAGCCCGCGGACATCCTCAAGAAGATGGTCGCCGCCTTCGGTGAGAACGTCGACCAGGCCACCCTCACCGAGGGTGCCAGGGCACTGCGGCACACGCCGTACGAGGTGCTGATCGTGGCCTCGCTGGTGGAGAAGGAAGGCATCACGGACGACTTCGGCAAGGTCGCCCGGGTGCTCTACAACCGGCTCGACCACGACATGCCGTTGCAGTTGGACTCCACCGTCAACTACGCGCTGCACCGCAACAACATCAAACTGACCAGGGCACTGATCGACTCGACCAACTCGCCGTACAACACCTACCTGAACCGTGGACTACCGCCCACCCCGATCTCCAATCCCGGCGCGGAGGCCATCGAGGCGGCGCTGCACCCGACCCCCGGACAGTGGCTGTACTTCGTCAAGGCGAACAAGGACGGACACTCGGCGTTCGCGGTCACCCTGGAGGAACACAACAACAACGTCGCCAAGGCCAGGGCCGAGGGTGTCTTCTGACCGACCTGCCGGCGAGCGGCGGTCCGAACCGGTGACGGCTCGGGCCGCCGTGCTCGGGCAGCCCATCGCGCACTCACTGTCACCGGTGCTGCACCGGGCGGCGTACCGGGCGATGGGCCTGTCCGGGTGGCGGTACGACGCGGTCGAGTGCGGTTCGGCCGAGTTGGCGGGTTGGCTCGCCACCCTCGGCCCGGAGTGGGTCGGCCTGTCGCTGACCATGCCGCTCAAGCGGGTGGCCTGTTCGGTCGCCGACCAGGTGTCACCGCTGGTGGTCGAGGTCGGTGCGGCCAACACGCTGGTTCGTCGGGACGGCGGCTGGTATGCCGACAACACCGATGTCGGCGGCATTGTCGATGCCCTGCGTGCGGCCGGCGTGACCGACCCGGCCGGTGCGGTGCTGCTCGGCGCCGGGGGGACCGCCCAGGCGGCCCTGGCGGCGTTGCGTGAACTCGGGGAACCGCACCCGACCGTGTTGGTCCGGGAACCGGGGCGGACCGGCGAGTTGCAGGCCACCGCCGACCGACTCGGGGTTGCCCCGGTGGTGGCCCGCGGTCTGGACGACCCGGCGGTGTACCAGGCTCCACTGGTCATCTCCACGGTGCCGCGGGGCGCCGCGGACGTGGTGGCCCACCGACCCGAGTGGACCCTGATGGACGGGCCACCGGGCGGGGTGGTGTTCGACGTGGTGTACGACCCGTGGCCGACCCCGTTGGCGCTGTCGGCCGCCGAGTCGGGCCGGCGGGTGATCAGCGGGTTGGACCTCCTGTTGCACCAGGCAGTGCGGCAGGTGCGGTTGATGACCGGCCGGGCGCAGGTGCCGGTCGCGGCGATGCGCGCCGCGCTGCGGGACGTGGCCGGCGCGGCGGTCGGAACGGACCCCCCCTGACCCCCTAAGGGTGACTCGTTCCGTGAGGGGCAGGACACAGCCGGCTACCTGGTTGCGGCCAGTGCTCTGGTCTTCAGGTCGGGGGTGAGGGCCTGTCCTGGCTGTCAGGATGGTCGGTTTTGTTGTTCGATGTACTGATGCAGGATGGTCAGTGGGCGCCGCCGAGGGACCCGGCGAAGTAGGACGTCGACCACAACTGGTTGGCTCGGTGGTGGTGGCGGGCCAGTTCGGGGAATTCCTGGCGGAGGCGCCGGGATGACACGCCTTTGAGGGAGTT
>DATCWR010000541.1:0-11493 GCA_036566245.1 Mycobacteriales bacterium
TGCGTGGCGGACCAGCACGGACCCGCGCGATGCCGTCACGGCCGCGACCATGCAGAGTGGGCCCGGGTTCCGGCGGCGACGGTCATCGGTGTCGGACTCAACCCGGCCAGGGAACCTGCGGGGAACGGAAGAAGTCCACCGACATGGCCGACCAGCGGGGCGCCTGCGCGGCCAACCGTTGCCGGAACTTCTCCCAGTCGTGGGTGGACGCCGGTGACCAACCGAGTTCGGCCAGTGCCGGCAACCTGGGCAACACCATGAACTCCACGTCACCGAAGGCCGGCAGGGTCTCGCTCCACAGCGCCGCCTCTACACCGAGCACGGAGGACTCACCGACACCGGGCAGCAGTTTCGCCGGGTCCCACGAGTAGGCGTCCTGGACGGTCACGTAACCGGCCCAGGTCAGCCCCTGCCTGGTCGCCTTGTCGTACTTCATGTCCAGGTAGGCACGGGAGGCCGGGGAGAGCACGATCCGGGCTCCGCCGGCCGCGGCCTGACGTACCGGGTCAGCCGGGTGGTTGGTGTCCCAGTACTGGACGACCGTGCCCTGCGACAGGTCGCCGTCGGTGATCTCCTGCCAACCCACCGCGGTCTTGCCATGCGCGCGCACCACCTGCTGTACCCGGTTGACGAACCCGGCGTAGGCGGCCGGTGCCATGTTCAGGACCTCGTCGCCGCCGACGTGCAGATACGGCCCGGGGGTGAGCGCAGCCAGTTGCCCGACCACGTCGTCCAGGAACCGGTGCACCACCGGCTTGTCCACGCACAGCGACACCGGCGGCCCGCCGATCCGGGTGAACGGTGGGGGCGCCTGACCGTCGCAGGTCAGTTCCGGGTAGGAGACCAGTGCGGCGTTGATGTGGCCGGGCAGTTCGATCTCCGGCACGACGGTGACGTACCGCTCGGCGGCGTAGTTCACGATCCGCCGGTAGTCGTCCTGGGTGTAGAAGCCCCCGGGTCCGCCACCCACCTCGGTCCGTCCGCCCACCGAGGTCAACCGGGGCCAGCCGTCCACCGCGATCCGCCAGCCCTGGTCGTCGCTCAGGTGCAGGTGCAACGTGTTCATCTTGTAGAGCGAGAGCAGGTCGATGTAGCGCTGTACCTCGGCCACGGTGAAGAAGTGCCGTGCCACGTCCAGTGAGGCACCCCGCCAGGCGAACCGCGGGTGGTCGGTGATCTGGACACCCGGAACCAACCAGGGTCCGGGACGGACCGAGTGGCTCTCCACCTGCGCCGGCAGCAGTTGACGCAACGTCTGCACGCCGAAGAACAGGCCGGCCGGGCGGGCCGCGCGCAGGGTGACCGACCGGTCGGTCACGGTCAGGTCGTAGCCCTCGGTGCCGAGTCGGTCGTCTCCGGTCAGGGTGAGCACGATGTCCCCGGGTCGGTCGGGCTGGTCACCGGTCGACACCGGTAGCCGGTACCCGGTGGACGGGCGCAGCAGACCGGCCAGGAACTCGCCGACCCTGGTCGCCTCGGGGGATCCGGACGGTGTCACGATCCGACTGTCGCCGGTGAGGGCGAAGCTGGTCGGTGTGGTGCGCATCGACACCGGCACCGGCACGACACGGGGCGCGGGTAGCGCCGCCGCCTGCGGTGACTTCGGCGCGGGCGAGGTCGGTGAGGTCGGCAGCAGCGGGGCGGCCGACGGCGAACCGGCCGGCGCCTCCTGCCCACGCACGGTCTGCACACACGACACCGCGCCCAACGCGCACACCAACGCGACCGGCACGGCGGCCAACCGCCACCGGCGCATCGCGGAACCAACTGCCGATCGATACCGGTTGGCCATGAACTCCCAGACTTCCACCTGTCCTACCCGCCACTGCCAGTGTGCGGCAACCGGGTGCCCGCGTGCCACCGGCCCGGTCCTGCCCGCCGATGCGTCCGGCCCAGTCGGGACGCCTGCGGGTGGGCGAGTGACGGCGGGTGGTGCCAGACCTACCGACCGCCACCAACATCGAGTACCGCGCCGGTGACGTAGGACGCCCGGTCACCGAGCAACCACACGATCGCCTCGGCGATCTCCTCGGGTTGACCCGGGCGCCGCATCGGCACGGTCGATCCGAGTCGGTGCGCCCGACCCGGTTGTCCACCGGAGGCATGGATGTCGGTGTCGACCAACCCCGGACGCACCGCGTTGACCCGGATCCCCTCGGTGGCGACCTCACCGGCCAACCCGACGGTCAGGGTGTCCACGGCCGCCTTGGACGCCGCGTAGTCCACGTACTCGCCGGGCGACCCCTTCACCGCCGCCCGGGACGACACGTTCACGATGGCGCCGCCGGTTCCGCCCCGGGCGGTGGACATGCGGCGCACCGCCTCCCTGGCACACAGGAACGATCCCAACACGTTGACGGCGAACATCCGCTCGATCCGGGCCGCGGCCAGGTCCTCCACGCGTGCCTGCCGGTCCACGATCGCGGCGTTGTTCACCAGGCCGCGCAGCGGGCCCAGTTCGGCTGCCGCGTCGAACAGGCCGAGCACGTCGGGTTCGACCGCCACGTCCACCTGGACGGCAAGGGCGGCGACGCCCTCGGCGCGGCAGTCGGCCACCACCTCGGCAGCCGCGTCGGCCCGCTGTCGGTAACCCACGCACACCCGGTACCCATGTCGGGCGGCCAGGCGCGCGGTGGCCGCCCCGATCCCGCGACTGCCGCCGGTGATGATCACGACTCCGTCCACGGCGGACCAGTATGCCCAATCCGGTGACCGACCGTCGACGCACCGAACCTCGGAGTCCCGGCACAGCCTGCGGGTCGAACCGGTCGGACCACCCGACCTGTCAGCGAACGAAACGGGCCAGCCCTCCGACCAGGGCCTTGTGTGCCTCCCCCAGGGGCTTACTCCTCAGGCTCAGTTTCAACGTGTGCGTGGAACCGTCGTGTAGGCGCAGGCCGAAGCCCAGTGGCACCTTGCGTTCCACCGTTGCCTGCGCGATCTCCTCGTAGGGCAGCCACCGGTTCCCCGCCGCCAGGGCCGCCACCGGCCTGCTGGCCAGCAGGGTGCGCAGTCGCTGTTCGCTGGTGGAGACCCGACCGCCGGGAACGAGCACGAGACCCTCGTCGAGGATGAGCAGGTCATGACGCTGCCCGTCGAACCGGACTCCGCCCATCGCGGCGACCAGTTCGGCGTGTTCGGCGGTGTGACGGGGTCGGGCCATCACCTCCGCGCCCTCGTTCACCCCCATCCGGGCCAGCACCGCGCGCAGGTTGTACACCGCCGAGGGATCGGCCAGTGCGCCACTGATCAGTTCGTCGAAGCGGATCGGTCGGCCGTCAGGACCGACCAACGACACCGGTCCGCTCCAGGAGTGCTGCCACCACGCCCTCCCGGCACGCACCGCGGCGAGCTGCACGGCCTGGTCAAGACGCTCGGCGACGGCGGCGGCACCGGCCTGCCGTTGCTGCGGGTCGGCCCAGTTGATCTGCCCGACACCGGACGCCAACTCACCCAACCGGCCGGCGGCGAGCAGATCGAACACCACCGTCAGGCCGGCCTGTTCCAGTCCGGTGACACGGGCCGCGGCCCGGTACAACTCGTCGGCCCCCTCCTGGTAGACACCGGCCACCGCTGCGGCGGTGAACTGTGGCCACGGCACCACCCGCCGACCGCCCACCTCGAACACCGAAGCCTCAACCTCGCGACACACACCGGGCAGGTCCAGGACCAGGAACGCTGCCGCGCGGTGGTCCGCATTGACCGGCAGGTCAGGCTCCCTGGCGATCGCGGCGAGCCGGTCGACCAGCGCCGGATGCGAGTCCCATCTGGACGTGGTGTCGGTGGGCGCCGAGGAACGCAGTCGGGCCAGTTCCCCGGCCCGGCCGGCGAGCAGTTCGCTGAACCCGCCGAACAGATCAGCCGGGAAGTACCCGCGCTGGTGGCCGGCCACCACGTAGTTGGCCAGGAAGAAGTCCCAGGCCGCGTCCAGGACGTGCACCTCACGCAGTGCCGAGGCGGTGGCGGCCCGGCCGGCGAGCCGGGTGGCGGCCCGGTCGGCCTCCAGTTCCTGGCGTCGGCTGACCGCACTACTGACCAGCATGTAGAGCCACAGATAGCCACGGAACAGGTAGCCGACGAACGAGGAGTGGCCGATGTTCTGCGCGGTCCGGATGATGGTCACCCGACCCTTGTAGGTGATCTCGCCGAGCCGGGTGTGGCTGTGGGAGTAGTGGCCGAGCTCGTGTGCCAGCACCGCGCGCAGTTGGTCCACGGTGAAGGCCACCAGCAGGGGCACCCCGACATACATTCGCCGGACCCCGGCCTTCAGTCCCAGCCACCGGGTGTCCTCGGCGACCGCGGCGTTGACCTGCGGGATCAGTCGGATCTCGTCAGGCGGCCGGGTACCCACCTGGGCGGCCAACTGCCTGACGATGTGGAACAGTTCCGGCGCCTGGTGCTCGACCAACCGCACCCCCTCAGGTGACCCGCCCTGCTGGCGGAACACCTGCCACAGGGCCCGGCCGATCCCGATCGCCACCAGTACGGCCACCACGAGCAACTTGACCCCGGCACTGTGGCCGACCAGTGCGGCAAGGGCGAGTAGTCCGACCACGATCCCGACCGCGAACACGAAGAAGCCGGCGAGGAGCATCACCGCCAGCAGAGCACGAATCTTTGTCACCGATGCACCATGCCCGGTGCCGTCAGACCACGTGCACCATGTCCTGAAACCGTTACCCGGACGGCCCGGTCCACCGAGCATCCACCACTGGCCACACAGGACGATCGCACCACCGCCCCCGGAGTGGTACGGCAATCTCCGCCGTCACCATCACTGACCACACAGGACGATCAGTGGGTGGCGCTGACCGGCCAGGACCCACCACGGCGGTCCGAGCCAGGACATCGGCGCGCTCACGTGATCTGCGCAGACCGACCGCCCATGGTGCGTGCGGCCGGGACGCGACATGATCTTTATGGGCACGACAGACCATCTCGAAAATCATCTTTGATCGCATCGGCGGCTATATCGTTAGAAAAGTCTGGGATTCTTTTTCGGTCAGGTGGCAGAAGCTCGCCGAGATCTGGCGCGACTGTCGGTGCCACGCTTTACTGTGACCTCTGACACAAGGGGGTCCAGATGATCTGTTCCTGGTGTGGTGGTGAGAACCCAACCGATGCCGCATTCTGCGGCGAGTGTGGCAGGCAGTTAGGCAGCGTTCCGTCGGCCGCCTCCGGTCCGGCGCCCGGCCCGGCGTCCGGCCCATCGCCGGTCATGGCCGGAGTTCCCGTGGGAGCGGCGGCACACACCTCGGCACAGGCCGCGACCGAGGCCGTGTCCGCCGGTGCCGGTAGCGAACCAACCCGCTACCTGTGCGCCGCCGTGCAGATGGACGAGAACCTGTCGAATCTGTTGATCAACGGAATCCTGCGACAGGAACACCGCAGCGTCGCGGCGTCCCCGGACCTCGACCTGGTCACCGTGTTCAGGCACGCGATCGCGGCGAACAACCGGCGCAGGTTACGAGATGCGACGCTCTTCGTTCTGCTCGTCCTGGCGATCGTTCTGCTGCTCTGGGGCCGGGGACTCCTGCCGGTGCTGTTCTGTTACCTGCTCGCCCTGGTGGTGGTGGTCGGTGAACAACTCCACACCCGACACGAGGTACTGGCCGGCACGCTGAGCCGGGGCAGGTTCCAGCCCACCGAGGCGCCCGACCCGCCCAGCCACCTACGGCCGGCGCTGCGCCGGGTCGCCTCGCACGGCACCGGTAACGTCACCGTCTACAGTGGATACTCTCCGTTCGTTGGCTACGGTGCCGTGCTGGACAGTTGGTCGTTCGCCCTGGACATCGGTCGGCCCGCCGAGGGCAGGACGGCGGTGCGCGGGTTCACCGTGGAGGAGATCCACGACCACATCGCGGCGCGGGTCGGCGAACTCGCGCTGCCCGGCATGGAGGTCACCGACCGGCTGTTCGTCAACGGTCTGGACATCCGCCGGGACACCAGGTTCCTGCCCGACCCGATGGACCGGCCGGTCGACCGGGTCGTCCCCGACCTGGTACGCCGGTTGATGGTCTCGGCCGAGGACCGGGCCCGTCCCTACCTGACCATCCGGGTGGTGGGCTGGCGGGGCGAACTGGCCCTGAGCGTGTTCTGCCGATTCATGGTGAACGAATCCATCCTGTTCGCCGAGGTCAGCTACTCCCTACTCACCCCACTGCGGGAGGTCTACCGCACCGTGGACCGGGTGTTGCCGACCCCGACGGTGGGTGAGGTGGCCGTTCTGGTCGGCCGTTCCTTCGGGCCGACCGCGAAACTGACACTGGCGAGCCCGGCAAAGATGGTCCGGGCGCTGTACGCACCGCTGAGCGAACGGACCCGACAGGCCCGGCAGCGTCGGCAGATCGAACGCAATCCGTTCTTCGACTACGGGTCACTGTTCAGTCCGCGTGAGGCGGCCAGCGACAACGCCTACGACCGGTACTTCCAGCGGCTGGACTCCGAGCTGTACCGCAAGGTGGTCGAGCGGCGGATCCTCGACTCCATGGTCGCCTTCCTCGACGAACACGACATCGACACTGGCGACCTGGTGGAACGCCAGACCACCATCCTGAACCAGGGCGTCATGGTGACCGGTCAGGGCACCCTCAACGCGCAGAACGTGGCCGCCGGGAGCAACGCCCGGGCGCAGACCAACGCCGGTTCGACCAGGTCGAAGTCCTGACCGGGAACCTTCGGCAGACGGGTATCTGACACCCCCTACCGGCACTCGTTCTGGCAACCGACGACGTCAGGGGCACGATGACATGGACGTGAACAAGGGCATTGTGGTGTCCGGTTCGGCCCACCTCGAGGCCGGTGCCGTGGCGGCCGGGGACGGCGCCCGGGCGGTGAACACCACCGTGGCGCCGGCCAGCCCGCAGATCACCGAACTGCGGACCCAGCTCGCCGAACTGATCGCGATGATGCGGAACTCGACCGAACTGCGCGACGCCGACGAGTTGGTGGACACCGCCGAGCAGGCCAACCAGGAACTGGCCAGGCAGCGACCGAACAAGCACCTCCTGGCCGGACTGTTCGCCGGGTTGGCCTCCGGGGTCAGCACGGTCGCCACCCTGGCCGAGGCGGCCGGAAAGATCCAACAGCAGGTGTCGGCCCTGTTCTGACTCCCGGTCCAGATCCGAGCCGCCGGGCGACCCGGAGAAGGGGCAGGTCACCACGCAGAACATCGCACACCGAGTCCACCACCGGGGGCACAGGTGAACTTCTGTACACGTTGCGGTGCCGCCCGCCACGGCACCGAACCGTCGTGCCTGTCGTGCGGGCACCCGTTCCCGTCCACAGAGGTGCCGGCATGGACGGACCCCACCGACCTGGTGGAGACCACACCCCGGCCCACCGGCCGCTGGTCCACGCCGTTCGTGGCGGCCGTGGTACTGGTGGTACTGATCATGGCCGGGGCCACGGTCGGCGTGCTGGTGGCCCGTGCCGACCACGATCCGCCAACCCGCTCCGCCTCCGGTCCGGGCACCGTGGCTCCACCGAGCGTGCCGAGCCCCCCGTCCGACCTGCCGAACGCCCCCACCGGCGGTTCCGGCGACGAGCCGACGTTCGAGGCCACCGAGGAGCCCACCACCGACGAGCCCACCACCGCGACCACCATCCCGGCTGACCCGAACGGCGTCGTCACGCTGTCCGACACGGCCGCACTGGACCCGGCCGCACCGGCGGTGCTGTCACTGGTCAGCCGGTACTTCCAGGCGATCAACACCCGTGACTACCAGTCGTACCGCGACATACACACCGCCGAATCCCAGGCCGCGCTGGATCCCGACACCTTCCGCCTGGGGTTCGAGTCCACCGAGGACTCCGACGCGGTGGTGACCACCATCGGTGTGCAGCCGGACGGTCAACCCACCGCCGAGGTGACGTTCACCAGTCACCAGAACTCCGTGGACGGACCCAACGGTGACACCTGCGACCGGTGGAGCATCATCCTGTTCCTGGAACCGGGCGGAGACGGATACCTCATCGGGTCGGCGCCGAGCACCTACCACGCCAGCCACCAGGCATGTTGACCGGTCGGTGGGGGTCAGGACGGGCCGACCCGGTCCGGACGGGACCGGATCCGCATACCAGGTCGACGTCGGTGCACGGTGAGGTAGACCAGCCCGTCCGGGCCGGCGGCCACCCCCCGAGGCGCGCCGTGCGGCAACCACACCAACGCGCCGGCGTCGACCTGGCGTTCGCCCTCGTCGGTGGCCAGCGCGCCGGCCCCGGTGACGACCAACAGCAGCACGTCCAGATCTGGTTCGACGTGGAGTGCCACCCGCTCGTCGGGGGGCAGCCGCACCAGGTTGGCATCCAGTTGCCGACCGCTCTCGGCGAGCCGCCAGACCGCGCCGGCCCGGTCACCGCCACCGGGACCGGACACCTCGGCGGCCACCGCGAAGGCGTCACACAGCACACGGGGCAGGTCGGCGGATTCGGGCATGGATTCTCCTGTGGCCCGGAGCCACGCGGTTGTCCGACGGTGCGGGCCGCGCCGCGACGGTCCAGGCACACCGCACACGCACGATCCCGGGCGCAACACGGTACCCCGTCAGCCCGGGTACGCCCCGCAACCGGACAGCCCACGGCGTGCCTCGGTCAAGGCGACCGACACACCACCAGCCGGGCAACCGTCAACCCCGGGCGCGGGGGTGTCAGTGTGGCAACTGGACGAGCAGTACCTGCACGGGTTCGCCACCACGAAGTCGGTTGACCACGCTGCGGCCGTCGATGAGCAGAGCCAGGTCGGCGGGCTGTAGACCGCTGTGGATGCACTGCGCGATGGCGTCCACGTCGTAGGGGCCCAGGCCACCCGCCCAGTAGGGGCGTGCCGCATCGGCGGTGACGTTCTTGGCGGCGTAGCTGGCGGCGAGGCGCTCGGCCTGCGCCGGGGTGATGCTGGACCACTGTTGGCGGATCACCGCAGCCATACCGGTGGGTTCCTCGGGTCGCAGCATGGCCCGTTGTGCGCCCGTCTGTCGCTTGCCGCTCTGCCGGTAGGTCGCCCGTCCCCCACTGCTGAACTCCACACCCAACGCCGCGGCGGTGGCGGCCACCTCGGGGTCGACCCGGTGCAGGCTGGTCGGGTCCAGGCCGAGCATGGCTGCGGCGTGCCGCTCCTCCGGACTGGCGGCCGGCCCGGCAGGCTTGGCGTCCCGCGAGCTCCGCGACTTCCGCGAGTCTCGGGAGTCCGCACGCACCGAGATGTTGCCCCGACGAACCCACGCCCGGATGGCGTCGGCATCGGCCTTGGGGACCGGACTGGAGGCGGTCCGAAGGTAACGGATCTCCTTGTCCCGAGCCGCCTGGAGGACGACGGCGACTCGGACACCGAGTTCGCGGGCCAACTCGTGGACGCGAATGACGGTGGCCCCCGACCGGGTCACGTCGACCGGATCTGTGATCAGAGCTACTCCTCCTGCGTACGACGGAGTCTGGTCAGGTGCGCGGAGCGCGACCAGATACACCGGGACGGAACCGGGTGGCCAAACACGGACGGTGGGCAGACTCCCCGGCAGCCCCGAGTCTAGTGGCCACCGCCGAGTCGGACCCGGTGGGTCCGGTACCGGCGCGGGTGCGCCGGTGTCCACTCGGTTCCGTCGTGAGACTACCTGATGAACGCCCGAAATAGCCGGTTCCGAGCCACTCCAACACTGACATCGGACACGGTCCATATCCTTCATCTCACGCACCGTGACCACTTGTGGACGGTTGACGGAGTTTGCCGAGCCCGCCGTGGGACCGTCGACACTGTCGATACGGTCGGTCAGACCGTGCTGGCCTTCGGTGCCGGGCCGCCCGCCCCGAACCGAGCTGGCCGTCTGGCCACGAACGCCTCCACGCCCTCACGGAAGTCGTCGGTGGCGGCCATCTCCCCCAGGCAGCGACGCTCCTCCTCCAGGTGCTGTTCGAGGCCGCCCACGGCCGCGGCGCCCAGTAGCCGCTTGACACCCGCGTAGGCCGCGGCCGGCCCGTGGGTGAGGCGTTCGGCCAGTGCGAGCACATGGTCGTGCAGTTCGTCGCGCGGCACGACCCGGTTGACCAGTCCGAGCCGGTGTGCCTCGGCCGCGTCGACCACGTCACCGAGCAGGATCAGTTCGGCGGCGATCTGGCGTCCGACCAGCCTGGGCAGGAAGAAACTGCTCCCGGAGTCCGGGGTGGCGCCGATCCGGACGAACGCCTGGCAGAAGGTGGCGTCCTGCGCCGCGACGACCAGGTCGCAGGCCAGCGCGAGGGAGAACCCCGCGCCGTGGGCCGGGCCGTGGACGCAGGCGATGACCGGTTTCGGAAGACGCACGATGGCCACGATCGCGTTGTGGACGGCCCGGGAGATCTCCCGCAGCAACGGCTCGCCGCGGCCGGCCCGCACGCCGGCGGCCATCGCCTTGACGTCACCACCCGCGCAGAACGCCTCACCGGCCCCGCGGAGCACCACCGCCCTGATCTGGTCGCTGTGCCTGACCTCCTCCACCGCGTCCAGCAGTGCCGCGCCGGTGGCCGCATCCAACGCGTTACGGCGCTCGGGCCGGGACAGCACGATCTCGGCGACCGCATCGCGGCGTAGCAACCGGACGGGCGAGCCGGGTTCCGACCCGGCGGAGCCGTGGTTCGTGGTCATCTCACAACCTTCGTGGTCATCACTCCGACCGGTTCTTCCTACCGCCCCGGCGACGGGGTGTTCAGAGGAGGTCCTGCCGGGCCCCGCTCCGCCCGACCAGGGCCGACTCCGGCCGGAACGGCGAGAACGACCAGGCCCACCACGAGCACGGCCAGCCCCCACCAGGACAGGGTTGGCAGGCGTTCCCCGAGCAGAGCGACACCCAGCACGGCCGCGACCGCGGGCTCGGCCAGGGTCAGCGTGGTGGCCACCTGCGCGGAGGTGTGGCGCAGGCCGCGTCCGAACAGGCGGTAGGCGACGAACGTGGTGAGGATCGCCAGGTGCAGCGCCACCGCGACACCCCGGACGGACGCCAGCCAGTGGGTGCCGACAGCCAGTACCACGGGCAACACGACCATCGCGGCGGCGCCGAACATCGCCCCCACCACGGCGTTGGCCGGATGCCCCCGGGCGATGAGTGTCCCGCCGACCACCGAGTAGCCGGCGTAGGACAGTCCTGCGAGGGCGGCGAGTGCCAGGCCGGTGGGCTGGACCGGTGTGGTGGCGCCGGCCAGTTCGGGCCCGAGCACCAGGAGCACGCAGCCCGACACCGCGGCCACGGTGGCGCAGACCCAGCGGGTGGTCGGACGGGTCTGCCCGGTGAGCCAGGACAACAGGCCGGCGAAGACCGGTGCGCTGCCCAACGCGATCACGGTGGTCACGGCCACGCCGGCACGTGCCACCGCCGGATAGAAGGTGACCGGGTATCCGGCCACCGCCAGCGCGCCGAGGCCGAGCAGCCACCGTTCGGCGCCGGTGTACGTGCGTAGCGACCAGGCGCCACGGGTGGTGGCGACCAACAGGGCGCCGCCGAGGGCGAGACCGGCCGAGCCCACCGCTGC
>DATCWR010000547.1:0-3681 GCA_036566245.1 Mycobacteriales bacterium
CGCTGATCACCGGGGGTGTGCGCGAGTACCCCCACGACTGCGGTAACCTCACACCGGACGCCGTGCGGCGTCCATGCTCGGGACGTGGCGCAGCTTGGTAGCGCACTTGACTGGGGGTCAAGGGGTCGCAGGTTCAAATCCTGTCGTCCCGACGGTAAAAGCGCAGGTCAGGGGCCTGGTTTCCGGTGACGGAGACCGGGCCCTTGATCATTTGTCCGTGGTTTGTCCGTGGCACCGGCCGTCCCCGACCGTCACGTCACGGTCACGACCGCTTCCGCACGGCATCCTTCGGCACTGTCTGCGGGTCGTGTGAACGACGCCCTCTGGCCGTGGAAACGTCGGTCGGGGCGTCAGGAGGGCCACGGTCGGGCCGACGGTGCGGCTGCGGCTCGCCCGCCATGTTAGGTGAGCGGTTCGAGTTCCGCAGTACACCAAACTCGGCCGGCCGGCCCCGTTTCAGTTGTCCACCGGACAGGCCACCACGTTCCTGTCGTACTACTACGAAGAATCCACCCAACGCCTCAACCGCACGATGGTCGAGATCGGGGATAACCCGGTTCCCGCGTCGGGCGTCCACTGCACCCACAACCCGTCCGGTGACATCACCAAGGTGGCTGACACCGTGCAGAGTGGACCGTCGGACACGCAGTGCTTCAGCTATGACTACCTGCGCCGGTTGACCGAAGCCTGGACGGCCACCGACGACTGCGCTGTGTGCCGAGCACATCGGTCCTGGGCGGCCCGGCGCCATACTGGAGCACCTACTCCTATGACCTGACTGGTAACCGCCTGTCCGAAGTCCAGCACGACACCGCCGGGCAGGGGCAGGACACCACCCACTCCTACACCTACCCGGCGATCGGTCAGCCGCACCCGCATGCCTCGACCGGGGTCACCGCGACCGCGGGCGGCGTGTCGCTTACCAGTGCCTACGGCTACGACGCCGCGGGTAACACGACCAGTCGACCGCAGGACGGCAACGAGCAAGATCTCATTCCAGTACTCACGCACGAGCACCGACCGCGGTATGACCAGCGTGCCGCCAACGTAGTCAAGTACCTGTTGCGCGGTCGCCACGACCAGCCCCCGCCAGGGCCGCCACTCCTGGAAGTCGATGGCCGTCTCGGTGGCCAACACATGGCGAAGCAGGTAGCCGACGTGTTCCGAATCGAAGATTCGGGCGTTTGGTAGCACCGAGGTCAATGCCTTGGCCGTCGTCGTCTTTCCCGCTCTGAAGATTCCGTTCAGCCAGACGATCACACGACCGACCACAACCTCGAACCACCTCAGCGCTGCCTCGGCAGGTGGATCGACGTACCTGGCATCGGGAAATGCCGGCGGCGCCCGGCCTGGTGGGGCCGGGCGCCGCGGTGTGTCCTGCTGGTGTTGCCTGGTGTTCTACAGGTGCCAGAGCTGCGCGCTGGTTGCCTCGCAGGTGGATACCGTGAGGCGGGTGGCCAGGGCCAGACCGTTGTGCGGGTCGGCCAGGCACCTGCCGGTTGCCTGGTGCGCGACAGTTCCGTCGGTCTGGATCCGCCACTGCTGGCCGGCCGCGCCGGTGCACCTGGCGGTGTCCACCACGTCACCGGTGACCGACAGGCACTTGCCGTCCAACTGCACGGTGCCGTCGGTGGCGACGGTCCACGCCTGGCTCGACGTGGTGTCGCAGTAGGTCAGACGGATCCCGTCACCGCCGTCGAGGCACAGCCCGGCGGCACCGGACAGGACCGGGGCGGCCGGCAGGGTGAACCGCTGCTCGGTCGCGCCGGTGCATGCCTGCATCTGCAGGCTGCTGCCGGAGATGGTGAGGCACTCTCCGGTGTAGACGGTGGACACCTGGCCGAACGAGCCGACCTGCCAGGCCTGCCCGACGCCGCCGTCGCACCTGGCGACTGTCGCCGGCGAACCGGCGGTAAGACAGCCCGCGTCGGTACGGATCGTCCCGTCAGGACCGGCCGTGAACGATGCGGCCCTCTGCTTGCCGCCCTTGCACCTGCCAAGCCCGACAGTGCTGCCACCGACGGTCAGACAGGAACCGTTGGCGGTGGCGATCGTGCCGGCATGGCCGGTCACCTGGGCCGGCGCGACGTACCAAGACAACCGCGTGGACTCGCTCGCACCGGTGTTGTCGGTCACTGTGATCGTGCTCCGGTAGTGACCGCTGGTGAGAGTACTGCCGCTGACCACACCGGTGGTTGGGTCGATGACCAGGCCGGAGGGCAGGTCACTCGACGAGAACGTCATCGTGCGACCGGGCGCCGCGTCCTGCGCGGTGACCTGGAAGGCCGCCGGCTGACTGGTGTAGGTGGCGGCCGGCAGGAGCGGGTCGATCGTGATCGGACTGCCGACCGTGATACCGAACGAGATCGACGCCGATGCGCCGGTCGAGTCGGTGCCGTTCGCCGACACCAGGTAGCCGCCGATCGTCGTCGGGGTGCCCGAGATCAGCCCGGACGACGACATCGACAGACCCGGCGGCAGACCCGTCGCGGTGAACGTGACGGTTTCGGCCGGGTCAGAGTCGAAGGCACGCAACTGGAGGCTGAACGGCGTGTCCTGCTTGACGGTCTGGTCACCCGGAATGCCGATCCGCACGACGTTTCCGTCTGCCGGGATGCCTTCACCGAACGCGATGACGCCGTTCGGCGAGCCCCATCCGGTCGGTCCGTCGTACCCGGGCCCGGCGGTGCACAGGTAGGTCGGAGAACACTCACCGTCCGATCCGGACACGATGTCGTGGAACTCCGTCGTCAGCTGCCAGATCCGCTCACCGGGGTGGGAACCCGCAGGGATGCCACCGACCAGGCCGTAGGCACCGGCGACGATCGGCGACGAGGCACTGGTGCCGCCGACCTTCATCCAGCCGTTCCCCTCATAGGAGTCGTAGACGGCAACTCCCGTCTTCGGGTCGGCGACCGCCGAGACGTCCGACACGGTGCGCCCGGCACAGCCGCCGTCGGTCTGCCAGGCCGGCTTCGGCTGGACCGCCGAACATCCCGACCCGGTGCCCGACCACGTCGTCTCGGTCCAGCCACGTGAGTCCGATGTGGAGCGTTTTAGCGAGGTGCCACCGACCGCCACGACGTTCGGTGCCGCCGCGGGGTAGTACACGCCGTAACCCCAGTCGCCGGTGGCAGCGACCACCGCGACGCCCGGGTGGTCGTAGTACGCCTCCGCATCCTTGTCGGACCCGCCGTACTCGGGCGTGCCGTAGCTGTTGGACACCGCCGCCGCGCCCAGGCGGACCGCGGTGTTCGTCGCGATGCCAAGGTCGGTGGTGCTGTTGGAGTCGGCCTCCACGACAAGAATCGAACAGTTCGGGCAGGCCGCCGAGACCATGTCGACGTCAAGCGACAGCTCGGTCGCCCAGCCACTGCCGTTCGACGGCTCCGGCAGCGGCGACGTGCGACCGGCCTGGTTGACCTTGGTGAAGCAGCCGTTCTCCGTGGCGCATGGCGGCAGGCCCCATGCCTCGCGGTAGACGGCCAGGTCCTGCTCGACGGTCGGCGAGTCGAAGGCGATCACGATCGCCACTGTCGCGCCGGGAGAGTCAACCGGCAGGCCGTAGGCCTCCTGCAGGTCCGCCGGGCCGAGGCCGACGCCGACCGGAGCCGCCGTCGGCGCCGCCTGGCGCCCCATCGGCGTCGCGGCCGTGCTCACCAGAGCCAGGCATGCGGCCTC
>DATCWR010000011.1:0-6824 GCA_036566245.1 Mycobacteriales bacterium
TGGCCGAGGTGTTGCTGCGCGGTCCCGACCAGGTGCTGCTGCTGGACGAACCAGACAACTACCTGGACGTGCCGGGCAAGCGCTGGCTGGAGGAACGGCTGGGCGACACCCACAAGACGGTGCTGTTCGTCAGCCACGACCGGGAACTGCTGGCCCGCACCGCGACCCGGGTGGTGACCGTCGAGGGCCACTCGGCCTGGGTGCACGGTGGCGGGTTCGACACCTACCGCGCCGCCCGCACTGCCCGGGTGGAACGGTTGGACGAGTTGCACCGTCGGTGGAACGAGGAGCACCAGCGCCTTCGCGACCTGGTACGTACCCTCCAGCAGCAGGCCAGGAGCAGTCCCGACATGGCATCCCGGTACCACGCCATGCAGACCCGGCTGGCGCGGTTCGAGGCCGCCGGCCCGCCGCCGGAGCGCCCGGTCGAGCAGCGGGTGTCGATGCGGCTCCGCGGCGGTCGGACCGGGGTGCGCGCGTTGACGTGCCACGGTCTGGAACTGACCGGGCTGATGCGCCCGTTCGACCTGGAGGTGTTCTACTCCGAGCGCGTGGCGGTACTCGGTTCGAACGGTTCCGGCAAGTCGCACTTCCTGCGCCTGCTGGCTGGTGGGCCGGTGCCGCACCAGGGCGGGTGGAAGCTCGGCGCCCGGGTGGTACCCGGGCTGTTCGCGCAGACCCACGACCATCCCGAGTTCGCCAACCGGCCCCTGGTGGACATCCTCTGGCGCGGTGACGACCGGCGGGCCGGGCTGGATCGCGCGCGGGCCGTGGCCGCGTTGCGCCGGTACGGCCTGGACCAGCAGGCCGACCAGACGTTCGACACCCTGTCCGGCGGGCAGCAGGCGCGGTTGCAGATCCTGCTGTTGGAACTGTCCGGCGCCACCATGCTGTTGCTCGACGAGCCGACCGACAACCTGGACCTGGTCAGCGCCGAGGCGCTACAGGACGGGCTGGACACCTTCGCCGGCACGGTGCTCGCGGTGACCCACGATCGGTGGTTCGCCCGGGAGTTCGACCGGTTCCTCGTTTTCGGCGCGGACGGTGCGGTGTACGAGGCCGACGAACCGGTCTGGGACGAGGGCAGGGTGGCCCGTACCCGTACGGCGTGGTGAGCCACCGGGACCGGCAGGGGGTGGTGGTGCGACAGCACCGGGGTGCCGCAGGGTTGCTGGCGGCGGTGTTGTTGGGCACGGCGGCACTGACCGGGTGTACCGGGTCGGTCCCGGGTAGGGGTGCCGCGGCCACCGACGGACCCGGGTCGGCGTCGTCCGGTGTGCCCAGGTTCGACGAGAGCGTCACGCTGGTCGAGTCACGGCGGCTGGCCTACGCGGTGCCACGTCCGGACGTGGTGAACGACTCCTTCACCCGCTCCTGTCTGCCCACCCTGCCGTTACGGAACGTCGCGGCACTCGGCGGGTTCGGCGGGTTGTTCGTCGACCGGTCGGTGGAGGTGTTCCGCCGGAACGGGTTCGTGGCCGGCTACGTGCAGTGCCGCAGCGACCCGGACACCGGGCGCGGCCTGGTCGCTGCCGCGATCGAGATGCGGGATGCCGCCGCGGCCCGCCGGGCCGCCACCGAGGTGGTACCCACCCTGGCCGGGCCGCACGACCGGGTGGCGCCACTGGACGGGCTCAGCCCGGCCACCGCGATCGCCGGGGTGAACCAGGACACCGGCCGGCAGGTGCTCCAGACGGTCATCGCCTTCCACCGCCTGGTGCTCTACCAGTATGCCGACGACACCGACGGCGACCGGGTGGTGAGCACCGCGGTGAGCGTGCTGCGCGCCGCCCTGGACCGGGCCGGAGAGTACCGTCCGACCCCGCTGGACCAGATGCCGCGGCTGCGAGAGGACCGGCGCGACCTGCGTCGACTGCTGGTCGAACCCGAGGGTGGCGCCCTGGTCAACGGTGGGGGGTACGACCTGGACGCCTACTACGGGTTGGCCGAGGATCCCGACGCCGAGCGGAGGTTACTGTCCGGGGCCGGGTTCACCGCGATGTACAGCAACCAGGGCACCCACGAGTCCTACTCGGTGTACGAACTGCGGGATCCGACCGCGGCCCGCGCGGTCCTCGACGGGTTCACCGCGGTGGACCGGCGGCTGCACCCCGACCTGGTGCCGCTGTCGGTGCCGGCCGCCGGGGCGCCGTCGTCCTGCTTCGCCTTCACCGACGACAGCACCCCGGCGCAGCGTTGCTTCTTCACCGCTGGCAGGTACCTGTACCAGGTGGACACGTTCGGGTTTCCGGCCGGCGGCCTGGCCGACCCCGGCCGCATCTCCGGGCCGGTGGCCGCGCAGCGGGACGCGGCGCCACGGTGACGGTTGGGCGTCCGGTGGGGGGCGCTTTGACCGCTCGGTTTCCGGGCGGGTATCGTGGCGGGTCGGTGCGGGGCGCTGGAGTGTTCCGCCGCGCCCGTGGGTCGCCACGCAACACTCGACACGACCGAAGAGGCAGATCTGTGCGCACGTACAGCCCCAAGCCCGGCGAGGTCACGCGCCAGTGGCATGTGATCGACGCGTCCGACGTCGTCCTCGGCCGGCTTGCGAGCCAGGCGGCGACGCTGTTGCGGGGTAAGCACAAGCCGCAGTTCGCCCCGCATGTGGACACCGGCGACTTTGTGGTCGTGATCAATGCCAGCAAGGTGGCCCTGACCGGTAACAAGCGGGACGACAAGTTCGCCTACCGACACTCCGGCTACCCGGGTGGGTTGCGTCGGCGCAGCTACGGTGAGTTGCTGGACACCCGCCCAGAGCACGTGGTCGAGCGTGCCGTCCGCGGCATGTTGCCGAAGAACTCGCTGGGTCGCAAGATGCTGTCGAAGTTGAAGGTCTACGCCGGCCCGGACCACCCGCACGCGGCGCAGAAGCCGGCGCCGTTCGAGATCACCCAGATCACCCAGATCGCCCAGTAACCAGCAGAACGATACGTAGGAGAGCCCAGGCGTGAGCATCGCCACCACCGCGTCCGCCCCGGTGCTCGGCACCGACACCGGCCGGCCCGTGCAGACCGTCGGTCGCCGTAAGGAGGCCGTGGTTCGAGTTCGCGTCGTCCCCGGCACGGGCACGTTCACCCTCAACGGCCGCCCGCTGGACAGGTACTTCCCGAACAAGGTTCACCAGCAGCTCGTTCGGGAGCCGCTGGTCACCCTGGATCGGGTTGACCAGTACGACGTGATCGGCAACCTGCGCGGTGGCGGTGTCACCGGTCAGGCCGGCGCACTGCGACTGGCCATCGCCCGGGCTCTCATCGAGATCGAGCCCGAGAATCGTCCGGCTCTGAAGAAGGCCGGTTTCCTGACCCGTGACGCGCGGGTCAAGGAGCGGAAGAAGTACGGCCTGAAGAAGGCTCGTAAGGCCCCGCAGTACTCGAAGCGCTGACCCACCGGAGGCCACCCACCTGGCCGGCAGTTGCTTGCCGGCCAGTGTCCGGACGCCCTGGGAGGCTGCGATGGGTAAGCTCTTCGGCACCGACGGCGTGCGCGGTCTGGCGAACGGCGATCTGACTCCCGAGTTGGCTCTCGCGGTCTCGGTTGCCGCGGCCCGTGTTCTCGCCGGGTGCGACTCGTCTCGTCGGCCGGTGGCGTTGGTCGGCCGAGATCCTCGGGCCAGCGGCGAGATGCTCGAGGCCGCCGTGGTGGCCGGGCTGACCAGCGCCGGTGTGGACGTGTTTCGGGTCGGAGTGTTGCCCACACCGGCCGTGGCACACCTGACCGGGCAACTCGAGGCCGACCTGGGTGTGGTGTTGTCGGCCAGTCACAATCCGATGCCCGACAACGGCATCAAGCTGTTCGCCCGGGGTGGACACAAGCTTCCCGACGAGGTCGAGGAAGCGATCGAGCAGGCCGTGCTCGCCGACGAGCATCCGGGTCGGCCGACCGGTGCGGCTATCGGTCGCACCCGGGACCTGTCCGACGCGGCCGAGCGGTACACCACCCACCTGTTGGGCACGCTCTCCCACCCACTGGCCGGCCTGCGGGTGGTGGTGGACTGCGCGCACGGGGCCGCGTCGGCGATCGCCCCGCAGGTGTACCGCCGAGCCGGCGCGGAGGTGGTCGCGATCGGGGCGACGCCGGACGGGCTCAACATCAACGACGGTGTCGGCTCCACCCACCTGGACGGGCTGGTGGAGGCGGTGCGGCAGACCGGCGCCGACGTGGGCATCGCCCATGACGGGGACGCCGACCGCTGCCTGGCGGTGACCGCCCGCGGCGACGTGGTCGACGGTGACGCGATTCTGGCGGTCTGCGCGCTGGCCCTGCGTGAGGTCGGGAAACTGCGCGAGGACACCCTGGTCGCCACCGTGATGAGCAACCTCGGTCTGCACCATGCCATGCGTGGGCACGGGATCCGGGTGTTGACCACCCCGGTGGGGGACCGGCACGTACTGGAGGCGTTGCACGCGCACAACCTGGCGTTGGGTGGCGAACAGAGCGGGCACGTGGTGTTCGCCGACCACGCCACCACCGGCGACGGTCTGCTCACCGCGTTGCAGGTGCTGGGTCGGGTCGTGGCCACCGGCGTCCCGTTGGCCGAGTTGGCCGCGGTGGTTCACCGGCTGCCACAGGTTCTGCTGAGCGTGCGGGTACCGGACAAGTCGCGGGTGGCCGGGTGCTCCGAGGTGGTCGCCGCGGTGGCTGCGGCCGAGCGGGAGTTGGGTGGTAGCGGCCGGGTGTTGCTTCGTGCCTCGGGGACCGAGCAGATCATCCGGGTCATGGTGGAGGCGCCGACCGAACAGGCGGCCCAGTCCATGGCACGACGGTTGGCCGCCGCGGTGCGGAACGCCTGACATCTCCGCCGCCCCGGCGGTTGCCCGGTTAGCCCGATAGGCTGCCCTGTGTGTGCGGCATTGTGGGTTACGTGGGTGACCGACCGGCGTTGGACATCGTCGTGGACGGGCTGCGGCGACTGGAGTACCGCGGCTACGACTCCGCCGGGGTCGCCATCCTGGATGACTCCGGGACCCTGAGTGTCCGGCGTCGAGCCGGCCGAATCACCAATCTTGACAAAGACCTCGAACGGGCTCTCCTTCCCGGTACCACCGGAATGGGGCACACCCGGTGGGCCACCCACGGCGCACCCAACGACCGGAACGCCCACCCGCACACCGACTGCACCGGCGCCGTCGCGGTCATCCACAACGGGATCATCGAGAACTTCGCCGCTCTACGGGCGGGGTTGCACAGCCGCGGCCACGAACTGGTCAGCGAGACCGACAGTGAGGCGGTCGCACACCTGCTCGAGGAGGCCTACGCCGACCATCCGGGTGACCTGGCCGAGGCGATGCGGGTGGTCTGCCGCCAGTTGCGTGGTTCCTACACCCTGGTCGCCACCCATCGTGACTGCCCGGGTCGGCTGGTCGGCGCCCGGCGTAGTTCGCCGTTGGTCCTGGGCGTGGGTACCGGGGAGATGTTCCTGGCCAGTGACGTGGCCGCCTTCATCGCGCACACCCGGGACGCGGTCGAGTTGGGTCAGGACCAGGTGGTGGAACTGCGCCGGGACGGGTACACCCTGACCGACCTGGCCGGTCTGCCGGTGGCGGGTACCACGTTCCACGTGGACTGGGACCTGCGTGCCGCGGAGAAGGGGGGTCACCCCTACTTCATGCTCAAGGAGATCGAGGAGCAGCCACACGCCGTCGCCGACACCCTGCGTGGTCACCTGGTCGACGGTCTGGTCGTGCTGGACGAGGAGCGTCTGGACGCCCAGGAACTCCGCGACGTCGACAAGGTGTTCGTGGTGGCCTGTGGCTCGGCCTACCACTCCGGGTTGATCGCCAAGTACGCCATCGAACACTGGACCCGCATCCCGGTCGAGGTGGAACTGGCCTCGGAGTTCCGTTACCGCGACCCGGTGCTGGACCGGGACACGCTGGTGGTGGCCATCTCCCAGAGCGGGGAGACCGCCGACACCCTCCAGGCGGTGCGCCACGCCCGCGCGCAGAAGGCCCGGGTGCTGGCGATCTGTAACACCAACGGCGCGCAGATTCCGCGCGAGTCCGACGCGGTGCTCTACACCCGGGCCGGCCCGGAGGTGGGGGTGGCCGCGACCAAGACCTTCCTCACCCAGATCACCGCGGCCTACCTGGTGGGGTTGTCGCTGGCCCAGGTGCAGGGCAAGAAGTACGAGGACGAGGTGGCCCGGGAGTTCGAGGCGCTGGCTGCCATGCCGGCCCTGATCCGGGAGACGCTGGCCACGGTGGAGCCGATGCGTGACCTGGCCCGACAGGTGGCCGATGCCAGGACCGTGCTGTTCCTGGGCCGTCATGTCGGCTACCCGGTCGCGCTCGAGGGCGCGCTCAAGCTCAAGGAACTGGCCTACATGCACGCCGAGGGATTCTCCGCCGGGGAACTCAAGCACGGTCCGATCGCGCTGGTCGAGCCGGACCTGCCGGTGGTGGTGGTGATGCCGTCCCCCCGTGGGCGCGGCGTGTTGCACGAGAAACTGCTGTCCAACATCCAGGAGGTGCGGGCCCGTGGGGCGCGCACCATCGTGCTGGCCGAGGACGGCGATGAGACGGTGCGGCCGTTCGCCCACCACCTCGTGTACCTGCCGTCGACCCCCACCCTGCTCGCACCGTTGGTACAGACCGTGCCGCTCCAGGTGTTCGCCGCCGAGGTGGCGCAGGCCCGCGGGTACGACGTCGACAAGCCGCGCAACCTGGCCAAGTCGGTCACCGTGGAGTGACCGTGCCGGCCCGGGTTCAGGCGGACGCATGGTGACCGGTGTGTGGCCGGTGGCCGAGGTGCGGGCGGCCGAGGCCCGGCTGATGGCCACGGTGCCGGAGTGTGTGCTGATGCGCCGGGCCGCGTCCGGGCTGGCC
>DATCWR010000012.1:0-3573 GCA_036566245.1 Mycobacteriales bacterium
GCCAGGGCCGCAGCCGCCTCGGCCTGGTCGACCTGGTCGGTGGAACCGGCCAGCGCGGTCAGCTCCCCGCGCAGGTGCTCCACCTCGGCGCGAACCCGGTCCTGGTGGGCGCGGGCGGCGTCGTAACCGCGTTGGGCCACCAGTTCGTCCACGCGGGTGGGCACGTCCGTGTCCGCGACGGTCGGCGAGGGGTGTTCGGTCGCCCCGCACACCGGGCAGGGGTCACCGTCGGCCAGCGTGCCGGCCAGTTCGGCGGCCATTCCGGCCAACCGCGCCTCGCGCACGGCAAGCCAGTGTTCACGTTGGTCCAGCGCGGCGGTGGCCGCCTCGGCCAGCCCCGCCTCCGCGTTGTCCAGTTGTGCGCGCACCTGGGCACGCCGTCGCACCGCGCGCAGCAGGTCCTGGGCCGCCTGCACCGCCGCCTGCGCACCGGGCAGGCCGGCGGCCAGGGTACTGACCTGCCGTAGTTGCTCGGCCAGCGTCTGGTCACGGTCCGCGAACCCGGCCAACTCGTCGTGCACGGCGTCCGACTCGGCCCGCAGCTTGTCTGACTCGGCACTGAGTTGGTCCAGTTCGGTGCCCAGGTCGGCCAGCCGACCCACGTCGGCCAGCAACACCTCCAACCGGCTGGCCTCGTCCCGCCGGGACCGTTCCGCCGCAACCAGAGCATCGGTGTCCGGATCGGACGGTGTTCCCCCGGTGGCTGCCGGTCCGGCCGGTACGAGGCGGGCGGCGGTGGCCGTGGCCCACGCGGTGCCGAACCGCTGTTCGGCCGCCAGGTACGCGGCGGTGTGCCGGTCGGCGGCGTCGAGCAGCCCGATCACCCGGTCGGCCCGACGGGCCCCGTCCAGTTCGGCGGCCAGCAGCGCGTGTTCGGGCGCGGCCTCGGCCAGTTCGGCGGCGCGGCGCTGGTGGTCGGCGTACCGCTGCTGACGTTCGGCCAGTCGGGTGGCCTGTTCCACGGCCTTCTGCCGTTCGGCCAACCCGGTGGTGGCGTGGGCCAGGGTCTCGGTCACCTCGGCCAGTCGGACCTGGGCGTGGGTGTGCAGTTCTGCCGCCCACCGCACCAGGTCGTCCGCGTCGTCCGCGTCGACCGGGTCGTCCGGGCCGACCTGCTCGTTCTGCGTGACCTCGCCGACCGCCCCGACCTCGGCCACCTCGGCGATCCGGTCGGCCACCGCGGTGACCGCCCGGCGGGCCTGGTCCCGTTCCCGGCCCAACCTGGTGCGGTGTTCGGCCAGCCACGCCTCGGCGGTGGTGAACAGACGGGCCGCGAACAGCCGTTCCAACACCGAGCGGCGCTCGTCCGAGTCGGCCTGGAGGAACCGGGCGAACGCGTTCTGTGGCAGCAGGGCGACCTGGCAGAACTGTTCGCGGGACATGCCCAGCAACCCGGTGACCAGGTGACCGGCCTCGTCCAACCGGGTGGTCAGCGCGGTCCACCCGCCCTGCCCGTCGCCCTCCTCCAGCAGCACGGTCGGGTGCGCGGTCACCGTGCCCTGGCCGCGCTGCTTGGGTCGGGTCCACTCCGGTGACCGGGTGATCCGCAGTCGGCGACCCCGGATGGTCACCTCCAGCACGACCTGCGGCGCCACCCCGGCGGGGGCGTGGTCGCTGCGCAGGCCCCGGCGTCCCCGGTCCCCGGCGGCAGCCCCGTACAGCGCGAAGGTCACCGCGTCCAGGATCGTGGATTTGCCCGCACCGGTTGCGCCGACCACCAGGAACAGGCCCGCGCCCGACAGCGCGTCGAAGTCGATGTGCTGGGTGTCCCGGAAGGAGCCGAACGCGGTCAACTCCAGGTGGTGCAGTCGCATCAGGTCCCCGCCTCGGCCCGCTGGGCGTGCTCCAGTGCGGCCCGCAGCACAGCGCTCTCCTCGGCGTCGGCTGGTTCGCCCCGCACCTCGGCGACGAAGTCCAACGCGATCTGGGTGGCGCCCCGGTGCCGGGTTCGTTCCGTCCAGGTGCGACCGTCGGGTACCTGGCCGCCGTCCGGCTCGAAGGCCAGGGTGAGGGTGTGCGGGAACCGGGACCGGAGCCGGTCCATCGCCTCGCGCGGTCGGACCGGGTCGGTCAGGGTCACCTGTAACCAGCACCCGGTGAACGGGTCCCACTCCGGCGCGGTCAACAGGTGGTCGAGGCGGCCACGGATCCGGGCCACCCGGCGCGGGACCGGGGCGGGCACGAACCGCACCGAGTCCACCCCGGACGGTCCCAGCTCGACCAACCAACACCCCTTGACGTGGGGTTCCTCGGAGAAGCTGTAGGCCAGCGGGGAACCGGAGTAGCGGACGGTGTCGGTCAGTTCCCGTCGCCCGTGCAGATGGCCCAGTGCGACATAGTCGACGCCGTGGTAGATCCGGGTCGGCACGTGTGCCGCGCCACCCACGCTGATGTCCCGTTCACTGTCGCTGGACTCGTCGCCGACCACCGACTCACCGCCGGTCACGAACGCGTGGGAGAGCACCACCGACCGGGTCCCGGCCGGCTGGGCGGCCAGGTCGGCGCGGACCCGGTCCATGGCCGCGCCCACCGCGGCCGGGTGGCCGCGTTCGGTCAACCCCCACGGGCCGCGCACCACGTCCGGTTCCAGATAGGGGATGCCGTACACGGCCACCGGGCCGTGCTGGTCGGCCAACCGCACCGGTTCGCCCACCCCGGCCGGGTCGGTGCGCAGGTACACCCCGGCGGTGTCCAGCAGGGCCGAACCGAATCCGAGCCGACGGGCCGAGTCGTGGTTGCCGCTGATCACCACCACCCGGGCGCCGGTGTCCCGCAGCCGGCGCAGTGACTCGTCACACAGGGCCACCGCGTCCACCGGCGGCAGCGCCCGGTCGTACACGTCACCGGACAGCACGAGCAGGTCGACCCGCTCGGCGCGAACCACCTCGACCAGGTGGTCGACGAACGCGGCCTGGGCACCGAGCAGGTTCTCCCGGTGGAACGACCGACCCAGATGCCAGTCGGAGGTGTGGAGGATGCGCACCGTGCGAAGTTAGCCCGGACAGCCGACAGAACCCGCCCCGGTTCCGCAACGTCACCCTGACGAGTGACCAGCACCACGGTCGGGTGAGTCTCGGGGCTGGTGCCAGGGAGGGTCGGGCTGGGTCAGGATGCTGTGCAGCTTGACGGCCAGGTGCACCTGGAGCGCGTCGTCACCGCGCCGCCAGCGTTGGCCGAGCAGGTGACCGACCCGGTCCAGGCGTTGGTAGAGCGTGTTGACGTGCAGGTACATCGCCGCCGCGGTGCGGGTGAGATTGCCGTCGCACTGGAAGTAGGTGAACAGGGTGCCCACCAGGTCGGTGCCCCGCTGTGCGTCGTGGTCGAGCACCGGTCCGATCACCCGCCGGACGAACCGCTCGTACTCCTCGCGCCCGGATCGGGCCAACAGCACGCCGTAGATGCCCAGTTCGGCCAGGCTGGCCGCCTCACCGTCCCGGTCCAGGGTGAGCAGTACCTCCAGGCAGCGGGCCGCCTCCTGGTACGCGCCGGGCAGGTGGGCCAGGTCCTGGGCCGGCGCCCGGCTCGCGCCGACGGTGACCGGGCTGCCGGTCACCCCGGACAGCCGGGAGGCGA
>DATCWR010000017.1:0-4498 GCA_036566245.1 Mycobacteriales bacterium
GTGGTGAGCGCCGGCTGCGCTGGACTGCAACTGGCCACTCTGCTGGCCTGTATCGGTGCGGCGAACGCGCTGGCCAATCCGTCCCGACTGCTCGCGGCCGTACCGGGCGCGCTGTACGAGGTGGGCGTTGCGATGGTGGTGGCCCTGTCCTTCGCACCCCAGGCGGTCGTCTCGATCCGACGGGTGACCGCGGCGCGACGGCTGCGGGGCCGGCCGGACCGCGGCCTGCGCGGCCTTCAGGGACTGGTCAGTCCGGTGCTGGGTGGCGCCCTCGAACGTTCTGTGGAACTGGCCGCCTCGATGGACTCACGCGGGTACGGGCGCAGGGCCGGACAGTCGACCGGGACCCGCCGGCTCACCGGAGCGCTCACCCTCGGTGGACTCGCCGGTGTTGTCGCCGGCGTGTACGGGCTACTGGACAACAGCTCCCCCGGCGTGGTCGGGCTGCCTCTGCTCGGTCTGGGTGTTCTGCTCGCCGGGTTCGGGTTGGCTGTGGGTGGCCGGCGGGTGCGCCGCACCAGGTACCGGCCCGATCCGTGGGCGTTGCCCGAGTGGCTGGTGGCCGGGTCCGGTATCACGGTCGGCGTGGTGTTCCTGCTGGCCACCGGCAACCCGGCGCTGAACCCGCAGGCCGCGCCGCTGGCCGTTCCGCCACTGCCACTCACGACCGCCGTCGCGATCCTGCTGGCTGTGCTGCCGGCATTCGTGGCGCCCCCGGTGCCGGGCCCGGGCGGCCCACCCTCCCGCCGTGGCACCGACGCCGGGGTGGTGCCGGCATGATCGACTTCGATCGGGTGACGGTGACGTTCGACACCCGGCCGGTGCTGCGTGAGGTCTCGCTACACGTTGCCGAGGGCGAGTTGTGCCTGGTGGTGGGACGGACCGGAAGCGGCAAGTCCACCCTGCTGCGTGCGGTGAACGGACTGGTCCCCCACTTCACCGGTGGACGACTGACCGGCCGGGTGACGGTGGCCGGTCGGGACACCCGCGACCACCCACCACGGGAACTCGCCGACCTGGTCGGCATGGTCGGGCAGGATCCCGACGCCGGCTTCGTGACCGACCTGGTGGAGGACGAACTGGCCTACACCATGGAGTCGCTCGGACTGGCTCCCCAGGTGATGCGCCGCCGGGTGGAGGACGTGCTCGACCTGCTCGGGTTGGCCGGATTGCGCGACCGCCCACTGGGGACGCTCTCAGCCGGACAGAAACAGCGGGTGGCGATCGGCTCGGTGCTCACCGCCCATCCCCGGGTGCTCGTGCTGGACGAACCGACCAGCGCACTGGATCCGCCCGCCGCCGAGGAGGTGCTGGCCGCCGTACAGCGCCTGGTGCACGACCTCGGGTTGACCGTGCTCCTGGCCGAGCACCGCCTGGAACGGGTCGTGCAGTACGCCGACCGGATCGTGCACGTACCTGGCGACGGTCAACCGGTACAGGTGGGTGAACCGGCCCGGATGATGGCCACCGCGCCGGTGTACCCGCCGGTGGTGGGGCTGGGCCGGTTGGCCGGCTGGGATCCACTACCGCTGTCGATCCGGGACGCACGCCGGGCTGCCGGCGGCCTACGCGAACGGTTGTCCGGTCGGACCCCGACGGCGTCCATCCGGTCGGCGGGGCGAGTCCTGGCCGCGGCCCGGGGTCTGGTGGCCTTCCACGGGTCCGTGCCGGCCCTGCGGGGCGTCGACCTGACCCTCCGGGCCGGCGAGGTGGTGGCACTGATGGGGCGCAACGGGGCGGGCAAGTCCACCCTGCTGTCCTGCCTGGTCGGGCTGCACCGGCCTCGGTCGGGCCACGTCGAGGTGGGCGGCCAACCACCGTACGGTCGTGCGGCCCGTCGGTTGGTGCACGAGGTGGGCCTGGTGCCACAGCAGCCGGCTGACCTGCTCTACGCCGACACGGTGGCGGCCGAGTGCACGCAGGCCGACCGGGACGCCACGGTACCGGAGGGCACCACCCGGACCCTGTTCGCCGAACTGGCACCCGGGGTGGCCGGAAACACCCATCCCCGCGACCTGTCCGAGGGGCAGCGGCTCGCACTGGCCCTGGCCATCGTGCTGGCCGGCCGACCGCCGTTGATCCTGCTCGACGAACCCACCAGAGGGCTGGACTACACCGCCAAGGCACGCCTCGGCCGGATCCTGTCCGGGCTGGCGGCCGACGGGCACGGCGTGTTGTTGGCCACCCACGACGTGGAGTTGGTGGCGGAGGTGGCCGACCGGACGGTGGTGTTGGCCGACGGTGACCTGGTCGCCGACGGGCCCAGCAGGCAGGTGGTCACCCACTCGCCCGCCTTCGCGCCGCAGGTGGCCAAGGTGCTCTCGCCGGCCGGATGGTTGACCGTCTCGGAGGTCGGGGAGGCGTTGGCCGGATGAGGTCCCGACTCGCCGTCGTGCCACTTCGGCCCCGTGCCGCGCTCGCCCTCTGTCTGGCCAGCGTGGTGGGCCTGGCCGGGTTCGGCTGGCCACTGCTGGTCAGCCCGCGGGCCGGCCTGGAACACGCCCACGACGCACCCTGGCTGTTCGTCGGACTGCTGCCGCTGTTGCTCGCGGTGGTGCTGGCCGAACTGGCCGAGGGGGGCATCGATGCCAAGGCGGTGGCCCTGCTCGGGGTGCTGGCCGCCATCGGTGGCGCGCTTCGCCCACTGGGCCCCAGCGTGGCCGGGCTGGAACCCACGCTGTTCCTGATCGTGCTGGCGGCCCGGGTGTTGGGGCCGGGCTTCGGGTTCGTCCTGGGTGCGCTGACCTACTTCGCCTCGGCCCTGTTGACCGCCGGGGTCGGGCCGTGGCTGCCGTTCCAGATGCTGGGGGCGGCGTGGGCCGGCCTCGGGGCTGGCTGCCTGCCGTCCCGGCCCAGGGGCCGGGCGGAGTTGGTCCTGCTCGCCGGGTACACCGCGGTGGCGTCACTGCTCTACGGCCTGCTGCTCAACCTGTGGTTCTGGCCGTTCGCCACCTTCGTCGGCGGCAGCGGCATCGGGTTCGCCCCGGACGCATCGGTTCCGGACAACCTGCACCGGTTGGTGCTGTTCACTCTGGCCACCTCCCTGGGCTACGACATCCCCCGGGCCGTGCTCAACGCCGCGTTGGTGCTGTTCGCCGGCCCCGCCGTGTTGCTGGCGTTGCGCCGGGCGGCCCGGCGGGCCGCCTTCGATGCGGCCGTGACGTTCGAGTCGGCGCGGTGAGGCGCTTCGGTGGCCGGGTCCGACGCACCCTGGTGACCGGCGGTGCCCGGTCGGGCAAGTCGGCGTGGGCCGAACAGGCACTGCGCGACGAACCCACGGTGACCTACCTGGCAACCGCGCGGAACTACCCCGACGACGCGGACTGGCAGGTTCGACTGGCCGCCCACCGGGCCCGTAGGCCGGCCCGGTGGCGCACCGTGGAGACGGTCGGGGTGGCGGCGGTGCTGCGGGACGCCGACGGGGCGGTGCTGGTCGACGACATCGGTAACTGGCTGACCCGAACGCTGGACGACACCGGCGCCTGGGACGATCCGGATGCGGTGCGGGTGTTGCGGGCCCGCGCCGACGACCTGGTCACGGCATGGCGGCAGACCCGGGCCAGGGTGGTGGCGGTGACCAACGAGGTCGGTTCGGGCGTGGTGCCCGCGACCGCGTCGGGCCGACTGTTCCGCGACGAACTCGGCCGACTCAACGCCCGGCTCGCCGCACACAGCGACCGGGTGGTGCTGCTGACCTGCGGCATCCCACTCAGGGTGCGTTGAGACCACGCACCGTTGCGACGAACCCTCAGAAAGGAACAGTGTGGATCAGGCAGAACTCGCCGGTCTGGTGGCCGGGATCGGCCTGCCGAACACGGCCACCGCCGAGGCGGCCCGGGCACGCCAGGCTCGACTGACCAAACCGACCGGCGCCCTGGGCCGGCTGGAGGAGTTGTCGGTGTGGGTGGCTGCCGCGCAGGGGGCGTGTCCGCCGAGGAACTTCGAGCGAGCCCGGGTGGTCGTCTTCGCCGGTGACCACGGGATCGCCCGGGCCGGAGTGTCGGCCTACCCGCCGGAGGTGACCGGCCAGATGGTCGCGAACTTCCTGGCCGGCGGCGCGGCGGTGAACGTGCTGGCCCGACTGGCCGGGGCCACCGTCCGGGTGGTGGACATGGCGGTCGACGCGGACACCCCCGAGCAGGTGCGCGGGTACAAGATCTGCCGGAGCAGCGGCCGGATCGACCAGCAGGACGCGCTCACCCGGGAACAGGCCGGGGCGGCCCTGCTGGCCGGGACCCGGATCGCCGACGAGGAGGTGGACGCCGGCGCGGACCTGTTGGTACCCGGTGACATGGGCATCGGCAACACCACGCCCTGTGCCGTGTTGGTGGCCGCGCTCACCGGTGTCGAACCGGCAAGGGTGACCGGGCGGGGAACCGGTGTGGACGATGCCGGCTGGATGCGTAAGGTGGCCGCGGTCCGCGACGCGCTGCGCCGGGCCCGGCCGTACCTGCCCGGGCGGTCGGACGGCGGTGCGGCTCTCGACCCGGTCGGCCTG
>DATCWR010000020.1:0-8208 GCA_036566245.1 Mycobacteriales bacterium
ACGAGCCGATCGACCCGCTGCCCGAGTCGGTGCGGACACGCCGCGGACTGGTCGAACTGGGCACCGCGTTGCGGGACGTGCACCGACCACCGAGTCGACAGGCGCTCGCCGCGGCCCGGACCCGGTTGAAGTGGGACGAGGCCATGACCCTCCAGGTCACCCTCGCACAGCGGCGACTGACCGCGGCGGCCCGGCCGGCGGTGCCGCGTCCAGCCCGGCCGGATGGACTGCTCGCCGCCTTCGACGCGCGACTGCCCTTCACCCTCACCGCCGGGCAGCGCGAGGTCGGCGCGGTGATCGAGGCCGAACTCGGCCGGGCACACCCGATGCACCGGCTGTTGCAGGGCGAGGTGGGTTCGGGCAAGACGGTGTGCGCGTTGCGGGCGATGCTCCAGGTGATCGACGCGGGCGGGCAGGCGGCCATGCTCGCCCCGACCGAGGTGCTCGCCGCCCAGCACGCCAGGTCGTTGCGGGCGCTGCTGGGGCCGCTGGGTCAGGCCGGCGAGTTGGATGCCGAAGCCGGCGCGACCCGGGTTGCCCTGCTCACCGGCTCGCTGGGGGCCAGGGAACGACGCGACACGTTGGCCCAGATCGCCTCCGGCCGGGCCGGGATCGCGGTGGGTACCCATGCGCTGATCCAGCAGGGGGTGGACTTCGCCGACCTGGGCCTGGTGGTGGTTGACGAGCAACACCGGTTCGGGGTGGAGCAGCGCGACGCACTGCGCGGCAGGGCCACGGCGCCGCCCCACGTCCTGGTGATGACCGCGACACCGATCCCACGCACGGTCGCGATGACCGTGTACGGCGACCTGGAGACCCTCGCACTGCGTGAACTGCCGGCCGGCCGTTCGCCGGTGTCCACGTTGGTGGTGCCGGCCGTCGAGAAACCGCACTGGCTGGACCGTGCCTGGCAGCGGCTGCGGGAGGAGGTCGCGGCCGGCCACCAGGGTTATGTGGTCTGTCCCCGGATTGGCGAGGTCACCGAACCCGACGAGGACGGCGGCGGGGTGGGCGGGGCGGCCGAGGCCGACGGGCGTCGTGCCCCGCTGGCCGTGCTGGACGTGTTCGCCGAACTGGTGGCGGGCCCGCTGGCCGGACTGCGGGTGGCCGCACTGCACGGTCGGTTGCCGGCCGAGGACAAGGAGCAGACCATGCGCCGCTTCGCCGCCGGTGACCTGGACGTGCTGGTCGCCACCACCGTGGTCGAGGTTGGGGTGGACGTGCCCAACGCGACGGTGATGGTGGTGCTGGACGCCGACCGGTTCGGCGTCTCCCAACTACACCAACTGCGTGGCCGGATCGGCCGGGGCCACGCCCCGGGACTGTGCCTGCTGGTCACCGATCTGCCCGAGGGTTCGCCGGCGCGGGCCCGGTTGGACTCGGTGGCGGCCACCGCCGACGGGTTCGAACTGGCCCGGGTCGACCTGGAACAGCGCCGCGAGGGTGACGTACTCGGCGCGGCGCAGTCCGGCCGCCGTTCGCAGTTGCGGATGCTTTCCCTGCTCCGTGACGAACCACTCATCGCCGCTGCCCGCGAGGAGGCCACCGACCTGGTGCGGTCCGACCCCGACCTGGTCGGGCATCCGGCTCTCGCCGCCGAGGTTGCCGCGTTGCTGTCCGACCAGCAGGCCGAGTACCTGGAGAAGGTCTGAGCCCGGTTGACGTGGCGGGGATGTCCGGCGGATCGCCCCCTCCGCCATGACCGAGGGTGGAACCCTGACCTCGTCCCGGTGACCGAGGACACGTTGCCGGGGGTCCTGGCGGTGGGCCCTGACTGGAATGATGGCGCGGTGACCCGCATCGTCGGAGGCTCGGTGGGCGGTCGGCAGATCGCGGTACCACCGGGCCGTGCCACCCGACCGACGACCGACCGTACCCGGGAGGCGTTGTTCGCCACCCTGGCCACGTTGCTGGACCTGACCGGTGCCCGGGTCCTGGACCTGTTCGCCGGTTCCGGTGCGGTGGGACTGGAGGCGTTGTCGCGGGGCGCCGAGCACGCCCTGTTGGTGGAGTCCGATCCACGGGCGGCCCGGACCGTGGCCGACAACGCGCGTGCGCTCGGGTTGGCCGGTGCCCGGGTGACCCAGGTGGCCGCCGGCCGGGTACTTGCCGAGGGACCATCCGGGGCCGGCTATGACCTGGTGTTCGCCGATCCGCCCTACTCGCTGGCCGACGCCGACCTGGACGCGCTGCTGGCCTCGTTGGTGGCACACGGCTGGCTGGCGCCCGGGGAGGTGGTGGTGGTCGAGCGCTCGAGCCGTGGCGCTGGGCCGAACTGGCCGGATTCCATCGAACCGGTCAAGAACCGTCGGTATGGAGAGGGGACGCTTTGGTACGGTCGCCGGCTGTGAGACGCGCGGTGTGCCCTGGGTCGTTCGATCCGGTGACCAACGGTCATCTGGACATCGTCGGCCGTGCCGCCCGGCTGTACGACGAGGTCGTCGTGGCGGTGCTGGTGAACAAGAACAAGTCCAGCCTGTTCACCGTCGAGGAACGCATGGACATGCTCACCGAGGTCACCGCCGACTATCCCAACGTTCGGGTCGACTCGTTCCACGGCCTGCTGGTGCACTACTGCCAGAGCCACGACATCCCGGTGGTGGTCAAGGGGCTGCGGGCGGTCAGTGATTTCGACTACGAACTACAGATGGCGCAGATGAACTTCGGCCTCGCCGACGTGGAGACGATGTTCATCGCCACCAACCCGCTGTACAGCTTCCTGTCCTCGAGCCTGGTCAAGGAGGTGGCCACCTACGGCGGTGACGTGCACAACCTGGTGCCACCCCACGTCCAGGAGCGGCTCACCGCCAGGCTGGCCGAACGCCGATGACCGGTGGGGTTGACCGGCAGGCCGAGGTGTTCCGGGTCTTCGAGGCGCTGCGCGAGCTGGTCGGACTGGTGGAGAACGCCCGGGCGGTGCCGTTGTCGGCGTCGTGTGTGGTGCCCCGCGACCATGTCCTGGACCTGCTGGACGACATCCACGGCTCGCTGCCGGCCGAACTCGACGACGCGCAGGCGGTCATCTCGGCCCAGGACGAACTGCTGGCCCGCGCCCGGGACCGGGTCGAGCGCGCCGCGGAGAAGGCCGAGGCGGCCCGGGAACGGGCACTGGCCCAGGCCCGGGCCGAGGTCGCCGGCATGCTCGCCGCGGCCCAGCAGGAGGCCGAACGCATCGTCGCGGACGCCCGGGCCGAACACGATCGTCTGGTCGCCGAGACCGAGGTGCACCAGGCCGCCGAGGAGCAGGCCCGTCAACTGGTCGTCGAGGCCCGCGAGGAGGCCCGACGACTGACCACCGAGTCGGGTGAGCAGGCACGCACCCTGCTGGCCGAGTCCCGGGAACAGGCCGAGCAGCTTCGGGCCGAGGCTGACGAGTACGTCTCGGCGCGGCTGTCCGGACTTGCCGACACGTTGACCCGTACCCTGCGTACGGTGGAGAAGGGACGACAGTCACTGCGCGGACGGGTGCCGCCCGCCGAGGCCGGGTCGGACCACCCGGACGCCGGTCCGCGAGATCGTCCCGTTCGGCTGTCACGTGGAGTGACCGACAAGAGACCCGTGAGTGGCCTGTGACCGACCTCCGAACCGACGACGGAGCCGACATCGACGGCGCCCGTCCCACTCCGCTAGTCTTGACCACCGGTCTCACCTCTGGACCTGTTCCGCATGCCTGAGCACACGACACCGCGTCCACGCCTCGACCCGCGCGACCCGCTCGTACTGGACACCCGCGAGCTGGGCCGACGTCCCGGGTCGATGCGTGCCGTCAGGTTCACCGCCCCGGCGCCTGCCGGACTTGGCCTGGAGATGATCGGGGTGCCCGAGGGGGCGCCGCTCGACCTCGATCTGCGTCTCGAGTCGGTGACGGAGGGTGTGTTGGTCTCCGGCACCGTCACCGCGCCGGTGGTGGGGGAGTGCGCGCGCTGCCTCGAACCGGTCACCGACGAGTTGGTCGTCACCGTGCAGGAGCTGTACGCCTATCCGGGCAGCACCACCGGCGACACCACCTCCGAGGGCGAGGTCAGCCGACTCGTGGACGACCTGGTCGACCTGGAGCCGGTGGTGCGGGACGCGACGGTTCTCGAACTGCCGCTGACTCCGGTGTGCCAGGAGGACTGCCGTGGCCTGTGCGTCACCTGCGGCGAGCGGTTGGCCGACCTTCCGCCGGACCACACGCACCAACAGATTGACCCACGCTGGGCCGCTCTCGCCGAGCGGCTCGGCGACACAGGTGTCGGCGACGCCACCGAGGCGCCCGACGTGACCGACAGTCAGGAGAAGTAGACGTGGCCGTTCCCAAGCGGAGGAAGTCGCGGAGCAACACGCGTTCGCGCCGGTCCCAGTGGAAGACCACGGCGCCGACGCTCGCGCCGTGTGGCAACCGCGCCTGCCGCGAGTTGAAGCTGCCGCACACCGCCTGCCCCGCCTGTGGCCAGTACGACGGCGCGCAGGTGCTGGAACCCTGAGTTCGGTTCGGTCCCGACGTTCGGGCGTGCCGGTACTGACGAAGCCCACGGCACGCCCGAACATCCGTGCCCACACACCCTTCTGTGATCTCGTCCGTCACACTCGTCCAGTGGGCAGATACGTGGCGTGATGGCCGGAAGGAATGAACACGTGACGGGACCGTTGTCCAGCACCGCGCCGCTGCTGGCTGCTCTCGGCGTGTCACTGGAGCCCCGCCTGCTCGAACGGGCGCTGACCCACCGGTCCTACGCCTACGAACACGGAGGGTTGCCCACCAACGAGCGGTTGGAGTTTCTCGGTGACGCCGTGCTCGGCCTGGTGGTCACCGACGCACTCTTCCAGCGGCATCCTGACCTGCCCGAGGGTCAACTGGCCAAGCTGCGCGCCTCGGTGGTCAACATGCGTGCGCTCGCCGACGTGGCCCGTACCCTCGGCCCGGGCGGATTGGGCGCACACCTGCGGCTGGGGCGCGGCGAGGAGGTGACCCGCGGCCGGGACAAGGCCAGCATCCTGGCCGACACCCTGGAGGCGGTGCTCGGTGCGGTGTATCTGGACCACGGTCTGGACACCGCGGGCAAGGTGGTGCACCGGTTGTTCGACCCGGTGATGGCCGACGCGGCACAGCGGGGAGCCGGCCTGGACTGGAAGACCAGCCTCCAGGAACTCACCGCGGCGACCGCACTGGGGGTACCGGAGTACTCGGTCAGCGAGGAGGGCCCGGACCACGAGAAGCACTTCACCGCGATCGTGCGGGTCGCCGGTGAGGTGCTGGGCAGCGGGGTTGGGCGGAGCAAGAAGCAGGCCGAACAGATGGCCGCGGAGGCCGCCTGGAAGATCCTCAAGGAGCGCACCGAGCACGGCTGAGCCCGATCGTCGGACGGGAAGCCTGGAACCGACCTGCCACGGCCTCCGTCGGTGCCCGTGGCCGAGTCGGTACCCGTGGCTGACCGTTCCCGGCCTGGCCTCGTGTCATGTTGGATCCGGTGCGTGTCCACCGAAGGTCCGCAGGTGTGGACAATACTGTGTCACCGGGTGTTTTCGCACTCGTCGCTGGCAGCGGGCAGCCCGCCGACGGGTGAACCCACGGCAAACCACGGTGTGACCGCGACCGAGCAGGAGTGGTGATGGACCCGGAGCCGGGCGTTCGACCGCCCTCCGACCCGGTGGACCCGTCCGATCCCGCGCGCACCGTCATCTTCGACCCCGCGATCCCGTTCGCCACGGCCACCCGACGGCATCGCTGTGCGGTGCTGCTGCCCGCGGTCAGCGGCGTGGACACCTCGACCATGGCGGCCGGTCTGGCGTTGGCGCTCGTGTCGGTGCAGCCGGCCGACGTGCTGCTGCTCGACATCGACCCGGCGCCCCCCGGCACCGGACTGGCGGCCCGCTTCGGTCTGCACCAGCCGCCGCCGGGTGCGTTGGTCCCGGTCGCTCCACGGCTGACATACCAGCCGACCGGTGCCGACGGGTTGGTCGCCACCTGGCCGGAACGGTTCGGTCTGCTGTTGGCGCACTGCGGCCCTGCTCCGTCCCGGGAGGTGTTGGACCGGTCGCTGACCATCGCCGGCGCCGTGTTGCTGCTCGCCCCGGACACCGACACGGGGGTGGAGTCGGCTGCTGCGGCGCTGGACTGGCTGGGAGGCGGACCGGGGACCGAACTGGCCCGTACGGCCGTGGTGGTACTCGCCGGTGAGGACGAGGGGGGCGGTGTGGTGACCGACGGGCCGCTGCCGGGACGGTGCCGGGCGGTGCTGCGGATTCCGGCGGCAGCGCATCGGGTGTCACCGGGTGTACTGGATCCCGACCTCATCCCCGACCACGCGCGTGACGCGCTGCTCGATCTGGCCAAGGAGGTTTCCGGCGGTGCCTGAACTGCCCGAGGTGGAGGTTGTCCGACGCGGCCTGGAGCGGTGGGTCGTGGGTCGGACCGTTGCCCGGGTCGAGGTGCGCCATCCCCGGGCGGTGCGCCGGCACACCGCCGGGCCGGCCGACTTCGCCGCCAGTCTGACCGGACGGACGGTGACCGGGGCCCGCCGGCGGGGGAAGTACCTGTGGCTGCCCCTGGACAACGGTGACGCGGTGGTCGGCCACCTGGGTATGAGTGGCCAGTTGTTGGTACGTCCAGCGGAGGCGCCCGACGAGACGCACCTGCGGGTCAGGGTGTCCTTCGCTGACGGCGACGGCGAGTTGAGGTTTGTCGACCAGCGAACCTTCGGTGGGTTGGCGGTGGATCCGGGTGGCGCCGAACTACCCGCCCCGGTTCGGCACATCGCGCGGGATCCACTGGACCCGCTGTTCGACGACACCGCCTTCGCTGACGCACTGCGTCGCCGACATACCGGTATCAAACGGGCACTGCTTGACCAGACGCTGGTTTCCGGGGTGGGCAACATCTACGCCGACGAGGCACTGTGGCGGGCCAGGGTGCACTGGGCCCGACCGACCGAGACGCTCACCCGCCCCGCGGTGAGCACCCTGCTGACCGCGGTACGAGAGGTGCTGACCGAGGCGTTGGACGACGGCGGTACCTCGTTCGACAGCCTGTACGTGAACGTCAACGGGGAAAGTGGCTACTTCGACCGGTCGTTGGCGGTGTACGGGCGCCGGGACCAGCCGTGCCCGCGGTGTGGCACCCCGGTCCGTCGCGACGCCTTCATGAACCGGTCGAGCTACTCCTGTCCACGGTGCCAGCCCCGCCCCCGCCGGGTCCGGGTGTAGAGACCGCATCCCGGTCGGGACGGACCAGTTGACTCTCGAACGCCACGAGGGAGCACCCGCAGCCGACCTGGAACCCCTCACCAGTTCGGGGGAGATCTGTCCGACTGGCCGCTGATGCGACATCATGCCGCCGTGCGGAAATCGGCGAGGTTCAGATCCAAGCGGGACGGACGGGACAGTGGTGGTTCCGGCGGCACGTCGCCCCCACCCGCCCCGGACGAGGAGAAACTCTCGGTCGCCGTACGCGCGGCCCAGGACGGTGACGACGAGGCATTCCGGGTGATCTACCGGATGGTGCAGCCCGGTCTGCTCCGGTACCTGCGGGTACTTGTCGGTGACGACGCCGAGGACGTGGCCTCCGAGACGTGGTTGCAGATCGTCCGGGACCTCGGCCGTTTCCACGGTGACGCGGACGGGTTCCGAGGGTGGGCGGCCACGATCGGTCGACATCGCGCCGTGGACCACCTGCGCCGCCAGCGGCGTCGGCCGCGTACCGAGGGGATGGATCCTCTGGTCGCGGTCCCGGCCGACAGCGACACGGCGGGATCAGCGCTGGAGGCGGTGGCCACCGACCAGGCGCTGGCCATGATCGCCGCACTGCCGCGCGACCAGGCCGAGGCGGTGCTGTTGCGGGTCGTGATGGGACTGGATGCCAGAACCGCGGCAGAGGTCCTGGGTAAGCGTCCCGGGGCGGTGCGTACCGCCGCCTACCGTGGCCTGCGCAGGCTGGCGGCGAACCTGCCGGCACCGGCGGCGGACCACCCACCGGCAGGGCCGCAGGACCGGTCGGCGGTTCGGTCCGAGGGCCAGGGGGGCGGGATCGGGTCGGGCGGTGTGACGTCATCGACGTCTTCGACGCTGGGGAGTACAGGATGAGCACACACCGGGATCGCGGTATCGACCGGATCACCGCCGAGCGACTGCTCCGTGGTGACACCGGCGGCGCGTCGGTCGGTCCGGACGCGCTCGCCGACCTGCTCGCCGCGGCGGCTGCTCCCGGCCGCCCCGACGAACTGGCTGGCG
>DATCWR010000041.1:0-27265 GCA_036566245.1 Mycobacteriales bacterium
GGCGTGCCGCCACCGGGTGGTGTGGCGGTGTCGGGCACGACGGCCTGACCGGAGTCTCCAGAGTCTCGGACGGCCGGTTGACCCGAACTGATCCGGGCGGACACCACCAGACCGGTCAGCAGGATGGCGGACAGCACGAACACCGCGACGGCGAGGTATCCGCCGCGAGGCAGCCTGCCGGTGCGGCCCGGCGGCCCGTTGGACCGGGCCGCGCGTACCACCCACTCCAACCGGTCCGCCGGCGCCGGCGGCGCGTCTCCCAGCTCGGCGTCCACCAGGTCACGGAACGTCGTGTCATCCAGGTGCACGGTTTCGCCCCGACCCCGTGGTCACCCCGGACCCACGCCGGCGAACCGGGTTCGGCGGTCCAGCCAGGCCAGGGTACGGATTCCGACATGCCGGGCGCGTCCGGGCTCGACGCTGATCAGCTCTGCGATGTCCCGGTCGCTCAGCTCCAGGTAGTAGCGACCGACCACGGTGGCCCGCACCATCGGTTCGAGTTCTCTGAGCGCGCACAGCAGTGGGCCGGTGGGCACGGCCGGCCGCAGGTTGTCCGCGGTCTGGTCCAGTTCCGGTAGTTCGTCCAGGTAGGTGGCGACCAACTCCCGCTGCACCCCGAGTACCACCTCGAGGTCCGGTCGCCGACGGTCCCATCGGATGAGGGCTCGGGCCAGGGTCTGCTGGAGTAGGTCCTCGGCGCGGGCCCAGTCGCCGCACAGCAGTCGGGCGGCCCGCAGCAGCATCCCGCCGTGGTCCTCGACCAGGTACAGGAACCGGGGGTCCGGCTCTCTGCCCATCACCACTCCCGCCCCTCGCAGCCGACGCCGTACCCATGTCAACTACCGAGGGGCGCATCGGATACGCGCCGCCGACAACTTCCCCTGACCAGCCCGGACGGCCAGCGGCCCGGTCCCGGACGGTGTCGGTGCCGTCGCGGTGTCGCGGTCAGGCGTCAGGCCGCGCGGGTCGGTTCTCGTCCAGGTTGAGAACCCGCACGTGCAGCACGTTGCGCTGGTGCAGGGCGGCGCGCAGCGCCCGGTGCAGGCCGTCCTCCAGGTACAGGTCGCCCCTCCACTGCACGGCGTGCGGGAACAGGTCGCCGTAGAAGGTCGAGTCCTCGTCGAGAAGCTTGTCCAGGGCCAGTTCGCGCTTGGTCGTCACCAGTTCGTCGAGCCGTACCTGGCGTGGCGGTATCCTCGCCCAGTCGCTCGTGGAGAACCTGTGGTCGGGGTACGGTCGCCCGTCGCGGACCTCCTTGAAGATCACGTGTCTCCCTCGTCGCCGGTTACCCGGAGACGGTGGTGCTCGACACCACCGCCAACCAGAGCCTAACCATGTGGTCGCGGGTCTGGCCTGGCTCGCCCTGGCTTTTGTGGGCATAGCGGTGACTTCAGGAACCTTGAGAGACATGGGGGAACCGGCCCGACGTACACTGGCACTCACACAGGACGAGTGCCAGGAGGTGACCCATGCCCCTCGAGGAACGCAAGCTCGAGGTTCTGCGGGCCATCGTCGAGGACTTCATCTCGTCGAACGAGCCGGTGGGTAGTAAGGCGCTCGCCGAGCGGCATCACCTCGGCGTGTCACCGGCAACCATCCGTAACGACATGGCAGCCCTGGAAGACGCCGGCTACATCATCCAGCCACACACCAGCGCGGGCCGCATCCCCACCACCAAGGGCTACCGCCTGTTCGTCGACCGGCTGGCCCAACTCCGCCCGCTGTCGGGCGCCGAGCGGCGGGCCATCCACGCGTTCCTGGAGGGCGCGGTCGACCTGGACGACGTGCTGCGGCGGACCGTGCGACTGCTGGCCCAGTTGACACACCAGGTCGCGGTGGTGCAGTACCCGTCCCTGTCGCGCAGTACGGTGTGTCACCTGGAGGTCGTGCGACTGACTCCGGCCCGGCTGATGCTGGTTCTCATCACCGACGCGGGGCGGGTCGAGCAGCGCGTCGTGGAGATGCCCGACGAGGTCAGTGAGGACGTGGTGAGCGAGTTGCGCGCCACACTCAACGCCCGACTTCGGGACCAGCGACTGGCCGAGGCACCCGAGATCGTGTCGGACCTGCCCGACACCGTGCCGCCCAGGTTGCGGCCGGTCGTGGCCATGCTGACCGGCATCCTGTTGGAGACCCTGGTCGAACATCCGGAGGAACGTGTCGTCCTCGGCGGCACCGCCAACCTCACCCGCAGCGCACTGGACTTCCCGAACACCATCCGCCCGGTGCTCGAGGCACTCGAGGAGCAGGTTGTGCTGCTCCGGTTGCTCGGCGAGGTGCACAGCCCGAGCAGGGTACGGGTGCGGATCGGCGACGAGAACACCTTCGAGGCACTGCGGTCGACGTCCGTGGTGTCGATCGGATACGGGTCTGGCGACACGGCGCTGGGGGGACTGGGTGTGCTGGGCCCGACCCGGATGGACTACCCGAGCACCATCACCGCGGTAAGCGCCGTCGCGCGCTACGTCGGCCAGTTGTTGGCAGGAAGCTAGGGATCCGTGGCGACTGACTACTACGGCGTTCTCGGCGTTGCCCGGGACGCGACACCGGATGAGATCAAGCGCGCGTACCGCAAGCTGGCCCGCAACCTACATCCGGACCTGAACCCCGACCCGGAGGCCCAGGAGCGGTTCAAGGACGTCACCCGGGCCTACGAGGTGCTCTCCGACCCGGAGAAGCGCCAGATAGTCGACCTGGGTGGCGATCCGCTGTCCCCGGGAGGCGCGCCGTTCACCGGATTCGGTGGGCTCGGCGACATCATGGACGCGTTCTTCGGCGGCTCCGGCGGGTCGCGTGGCCCGCGCAGTCGGGTGCGCCAGGGTGCCGACGCGTTGATCCGGCTCGAACTCGAACTGGCCGAGGCGGCGTTCGGGGCGACCAAGGACATCACGGTGGACACCGCGGTGGTGTGTGACACCTGTGAGGGCGCCGGCACGGCACCAGGCACCCATCCACAGTCGTGCGAGACCTGTGGTGGACGCGGCGAGGTGCAGACCGTGCAGCGGTCCTTCCTCGGACAGGTCATGACCACCCGCACCTGTCCGTCCTGCATGGGGGCCGGTGAGTCGATCGCCTACAAGTGCGCTGAGTGTGGTGGTGAGGGGCGGGTTCGGGCCCGCCGCACCATCTCGGTGAAGATTCCGCCCGGCGTCGAGGACGGCATGCGGATCCGCCTGTCCGGACAGGGCGAGGTGGGCCCCGGCGGTGGACCGGCTGGTGACCTGTACGTGGAGATCAGCGAACTTCCGCACGACATCTTCAGCCGCCAGGGCGACGACCTGCACTGTCGGGTGTCGTTGCCGATGACCGCGGCGGCGCTGGGCACGTCACTGAAACTGACCACGTTGGACGGCGAGGAGCAGGTCGACATCCGACCGGGCACCCAGCCGGGCACCGTGCTGACCCTGCGCGCCCGGGGCGTGCCCCAGCTACGGGGCGTCGGCCGCGGCGACCTGCTGGTACACGTGGAGGTGAAGACACCGACCAGGATGGACGCCGACCAGGAGCGTCTGCTGCGTGAACTGGCCCGGATGCGCGGGGAGGAACGCCCGGACTCCGGCAAGAGCGGCGGCGGTGGTCTGTTCTCCAGGATGCGTGACGCCTTCAACGGACGGTGACGGTGAGCGCGCCGGTCTTCCTCGTCGACGAACTGCCCGAGTCCGACCGGGCCGTCCTGGATGGCCCGGAAGGACGGCACGCCGCCACCGTGCGCCGGATCCGGCCAGGTGAGCAGGTCCACCTGTCAGACGGCACCGGCGGGGTGGCCGAGTGCGCGGTGGTGGAGGCCGACCACGATCGGTTGGCCCTGACCGTGCTGCGGCGCAGCAGGCTGGCCCCGCCCGACCCCCGGTTCGTGGTCGTCCAGGCTCTGCCCAAGGGGGAGCGGGGCGAGTTGGCCGTGGAACTGCTCACCGAGGTCGGTGTGGACCGGGTCGTGCCGTGGTCCTCCGACCGCGCGGTGGCGCGCTGGCGTGGCGAGCGTGGTGCCCGGGCGCTGACCCGCTGGCGGTCAACCGCCCGCGAGGCGGCCAAGCAGAGCCGCCGGGCGTGGGTCCCGGAGGTCGCCGAGCTGCACAGCACCCGGCAGGTGTGTGCGCTGATCGCCGGGTCGGCCGCAGCCGTGGTGTTGGATCCCGGGGCGCGGGTTCCGTTGGCCGACGTGCCGCTGACCGACTCCGGAGACATCGTGCTGGTGGTGGGCCCGGAGGGAGGGCTGACCGAGGGAGAACTGACCGCGTTTCGGGCCTCGGGCGCACGGTTGGCCCGGCTCGGACCAACCGTGTTGCGTACCTCCACCGCCGGGCCGGCCGCACTGTCCGTGCTGGCGGTGCGCACCAACCGGTGGCGCTGAGGCCGACCGGACGCCTGTCCCGCCCCCCGGAGAGGCGGTGGCCCGGTGCGGCAGCAGGTCAGGAGGCGGGGGCCGCCACGAAACCGAGCAGGTGGTTCTGTCTGTCCACCGCCCATGCCGCGACCGTGCCGGTCGAGGTGGACAGTGGCCGGATCGGGGTGAGGGTGGCGGTCCACTGTTGTGGCTGGTCCTGGTCAGGCTCGGTAGGCAGCGCGGGTTGCTGCGAGGCCAGCGTCTGGTCCTGACCCGGCTCGCGCAGTTCCACCTTGATCGAGGCAACCGACGGGGAGAGTTCCGGCCGCACCACGGTGCCGGTCACCGTCATCGCGGAGGTGCCGTCCAGCGCTCCGGGCCGAACCGTCATCGAGACCGGATGGTTGCGGTTCGTCGGTTCGCTCGCGTCCACCACGACGTACGGCGCGTCGTCGCCGGGCCGGACCCGTACCAGGTAGACCAAAGACACAGGTTCCTCGCTGCCGTCACCGGACTTCCGGGACACGGTGACCCCGATCCCGGCGGCCAACGGGGCGTCCCCGGCGGCCACCAACGTGTCGGTGGTGCCGACGAACGACCGGATGAACTCCACCGCGGTCTGGCGCGGGTCGCGTAGCTGGGGTCGGATCCGGGCGGTCACGTCCTGGTCCGCCCGCAGGGTGCCCTCTCGGCGGCTGCCGTACGGCCACACCGTGGTCATGTCGGGAAGAACCGACTCGGTGCTGGCCGCCGTGGGGTCGGTCGCCCCCTTGTCAGGATCGCCCGGGCTGCTCGGGGCACTCAGCACGGTCGGCTCGGTGGGCGATGCTGACCGCGAGTCGGCCGGGGCGGGCGCGTTCTCGGAGCGTTGCCCGGCCGCGGTGGAGGTCAGGGCCGCGTCGCGGTCACCGAAACCGACGCCGTGCGTGTACAGCGGCACCGCCGCGGCAAGGGCGACCAGCACGGTGGCCGCCGCCACCGCCAGGCCGGGACGCACCCAGGCCTGACCGCGGCGTCGGTGGGCGACCCGTTCCCGAACGCGTTGCAGTCCGTCTCCGGCGGGATGGATCTGCTCGGCCGCGTCGGTGAACGCACGGCGGAGCAGATCCTCCAACTCGCGACGCTCCCGGTCGTTCACGGTCGTCCCCCCAGCCGGGCGCGCAGTGCGGCCATCCCGCGCGAGGCATGGCTCTTCACCGCGCCGGGGCTGATCTTCATCGACTCGGCGATCTGCGCCTCGGACAGGTCGGCGTAGTAGCGCAACACCAGGCACTCACGTTGCCGCGGTGGCAGGCTCCGCAGCGCCTCGATCACCCGGTCACGGTCCAGTGACTCCAGGGCGCCGTGTTCGGCCGAGGGCGCGTCGGGCATCGGCTTGGGCGCGTGCTTCTGGGCGACCTGGCGTCGGCGCATCCGTGAACGCGCCAGGTTCGTCACGGTGATCCTGAGGTATGCCTCGGCCGCCTGCGGGTCCCGGATCCGGTGCCATGCCCCGTGCATCTTCACGTAGGCGTCCTGGACCACCTCCTCGCTCGTCCCGAGGTCGTCGAGCAGCAGCGCGGCGATACGGACCAGCTTGCGGTAGTGGGCCGTGTAGAGCGCGGTCAGCGCCTCGTCGGCGTCGAGTTCCTCGCCGCGACGCCTCAACACCGGTACCGAGCCCGCCTCATGCAGGGCCAGGGTGCCAACCACGGACTGGAGGACGCCGTGGCAGCCGAAGTGGTTTACCACCGGAGCGGCTCGTTGCCAGGTGGCCTGCTGCCGAGTGGCTTTCCGCCGGGCGACCCGACACCGGGCCGCCCGGACCGACCCCGAGGGCCGCGCCGTGCACCGGTTGCTCGAGTTCGCAGACCATTCCGCCCGTGTACCCCTACGATCGCCCCATGGCCGACTGCCTGTTCTGCAGGATCGTAGCGGGCGACGTTCCCTCGACCGAGGTTCGATCGACCGATCGGGTGTACGCGTTCCGCGATATCGCCCCACACGCCCCCACACACGTCCTGGTGGTTCCGCGTGAGCATCACACCGACGCGGTGACCCTGGCCGCGTCCGACCCAGGTTTGCTCGCCGAGCTGGTGACGGTGGGCGAACAGGTCGCCACGGACGAGGGGATCGCCGACTCGGGCTACCGGTTGGTCTTCAACCTGGGACCGGACTCGGGACAGACGGTGCTGCACACCCACCTGCACGTGCTCGGCGGGACCTGGCTGGCCGGCATGGCCGGGGGACCGATGCCAGGTTAGCTGTTGCCTGAACGTGGTTTGTGCCCATTTCTGGGGTGGTCCGGTAGGATTCGGGCAGGTTGTCCGGTTGGTTGGCCGGGGCGGTAGGGGCCGCCGTGATCGAGCACCAGGTCGTCTCGAACCCGCCGCACGGGTAGGATCGGACCTGTTCTGACCGTCCAGACGAAGAAGGCAGGGCGCCCCGGCCCGTGCATCAGACAACCACCACCGGTTCGGCCGGCACAGCACACACGTCAGCGTCGCGGGTCCAGACGAAGATCGTCGTGCCCAGTGAGCAGCCCATGGTCAGCCTGCTCGGCTCCCGGGACGAGTTGCTTCGCATCATCGAGGGCTCGCTGGCCAGCGACATCCACGTCCGCGGCAACGAGATCACCGTGACCGGGACCCCGACGGACAACGCCATGGCGGTGCGGCTGTTCGAGGAGTTGCTCGAACTGGTCCGGGCCAACCAGGTGCTCACCCCCGATGCGGTCACCCGGACCGTGACCATGCTGCGTAGCGGCGCGTCGGAACGACCGGCCGAGGTGCTGAGCCTGAACATCCTGTCCCGACGGGGGCGCACGATCCGGCCCAAGACGCTGAACCAGAAGCGGTACGTGGACGCGATCGACCAGCACACCATCGTGTTCGGGATCGGCCCGGCAGGGACCGGCAAGACCTACCTGGCGATGGCAAAGGCCGTTCAGGCATTGCAATCAAAACAGGTCAATCGCATCATCCTCACCAGACCAGCGGTGGAGGCTGGCGAGCGCTTGGGCTTCCTGCCCGGCACCCTCTACGAGAAGATCGACCCCTACCTGCGGCCGCTCTACGACGCGCTGCACGACATGATCGACCCGGACACCATCCCGAGGCTGACCCAGAGCGGCACCATCGAGGTGGCGCCACTGGCGTACATGCGTGGCCGCACCCTCAACGACGCGTTCATCATCCTCGACGAGGCGCAGAACACCACCCCCGAGCAGATGAAGATGTTCCTGACCCGGCTCGGGTTCGGTTCCCGGATCGTGGTCACCGGTGACGTCACCCAGGTTGACCTACCGGGTGGGCAGCGCAGCGGTCTGAAGGTGGTCCAGGAGATCCTGGACGGGCTGGAGGACGTGCACTTCTCCACGCTGACCAGCAGCGACGTGGTACGACACCGGTTGGTCGGTGACATCGTCGACGCCTATGCCCGCTGGGACGCCGAGCAGCTTCCCAACAACGGTAACCGGGCCGAGCGGCGTGCCCGGGGCCAGCGATCCCGGCAGGCCCGGTAGGCGACCGGCAGGAGACCGGTAATCACATGAGCATCGAGATCTCGAACGAGTCCGGCGACCAGATCGACGAACACACCCTGGCGGTGTTGGCCCGGCACGTCCTCGACGAGATGGGCGTGAACCCCCTCGCCGAACTGTCGATCCTGTTGGTCGACCTGGCCACGATGGCGTCGCTGCACGAACAGTGGATGGACGAGCCCGGGCCGACCGACGTGCTGGCCTTCCCGATGGACGAGTACGACGTGTCACGGGGCCCGGACGACTCCGAACCGGGCCCGGCCGTACTCGGTGACGTGGTGTTGTGCCCGCGGGTTGCCGCCGAACAGGCGGTCACCGCCGGCCACAGCGCGGAGGACGAACTGCATCTGCTGTGCACGCACGGGGTGCTGCACCTGCTCGGTTACGACCATGCCGACCCGGAGCAGGAACGCGAGATGTTCGGCCTCCAGGCTCGGCTCCTCGACTCCTGGCGCGCCGGTCGGACCGCCCCAGACGCCCGGTCGTGACCTCGACGGACGTGGCCCTGCTCGTACTGGCCGCCGCCCTCGTACCGATCGCCGGGTTCTTCGCCGCGGTGGAGTCCGCGCTGGCCCGTATCTCCCGGGCTCGGGTGGAGGAGTATCGCCGGCAGCAGGCCCGTGGTGCGACCAGGTTGGCCGGAATCGCGGCGGACCTGCCCCGATACACCAACCTGACCCTGCTGTTGCGGGTGGTCGCCGAGTTGCTGGCCACCGTGCTGGTCGCGGTGGTGCTGGTCAACATGCTCGGTATGGGCTGGCCCGCGGTGGTCATCGCGGTCGCGGTGATGACGGTGGTCAGTTATGTCCTGGTCGGGGTTGGGCCGAGAACGCTGGGTCGACAACACCCCTACGACGTCGGCCTGCGCACCGCCGGTGTGGTCTGGGCACTGGGTCGGGTGCTGGGGCCGCTGGCCTCGCTGCTGATCCTGATCGGTAACGCCATCACACCGGGTCGCGGTTTCCGGGAGGGCCCGTTCGCCACCGAGGTCGAACTGCGGGAACTGGTCGACCTGGCCGAGGCGCGTGGCGTGGTCGAGCACGGCGAGCGCAACATGATCCACTCGGTGTTCGAACTCGGCGACACCATCGTGCGCGAGGTGATGGTGCCCCGCACCGAGGTGGTGTGGATCGAGGGGACCAAGTCGGTTCGCCAGGCGTTGGCACTGGCGTTGCGCAGCGGCTTCTCCCGTATCCCGGTGATCGGAGAGAACGTCGACGACGTGGTCGGGGTGGTCTACCTCAAGGACCTGGCCCGCCGGGCCCAGGATCCCAACGACAACGGCCGCGGGACCAGGGTGGAGGAGGTCATGCGGCCGGCCACCTTCGTGCCCGAGTCCAAGCCGGTCGACGAGTTGCTGCACGAGATGCAGGGGCGGCGGATCCACATGGCCATCGTCATCGACGAGTACGGTGGCACCGCCGGGCTGGTCACCATCGAGGACATCCTGGAGGAGATCGTCGGGGAGATCACCGACGAGTACGACGTGGAACGACCCCCGGTGGAGTGGCTGGACCCGGACACCGCCCGGGTGACCTCCCGGCTGTCGGTGGAGGATCTGGCCGACACCTTCGACGTGGAGGTGTCGGACGGGGACGTGGAGACCGTGGGCGGCCTGCTCGCCCAGGCACTCGGGCGGGTGCCGATTCCGGGTGCGCAGGCGGTGGTCGCCGGGCTGCTGTTGACCGCGGAGAGTGCCGGTGGTCGGCGCAACCGGGTGGACAGCGTGCTGGTGCGGCGTGTCACCGAGGCCGCCGACGAAGATGAGTCAGGTGAGACGGTGGAGGGGCAGAGTGGCTGAGCCGACCGCACATACTCTTGATCCGGAGAACGCGAAGATCGTCACGTTGGCTCGCGCGTCGCGGGCCCGTGTCGGTGCGGCGCAGGGGGCGGCGGTACGGGACACCGACGGGCGGACCTACGCGGCGGCAAGCGTGGCGTTGCCCTCGTTGACCCTGACCGCGTTGCAGGTCGCGGTGGCCATGGCGGTGTCCAGTGGTGCGCCCGGGTTGGAGGCTGCGGCGGTGGTCACCGGCGAGAACGGGGTGGACCGGGCAGTGGACCAGGCCGGGGTGGCCGCGGTGCGCGACCTCGCGCCGGCGGCACCGGTGTTCCTGGTCCGTCCGGACGGAGAACTGGTAGCCACCCTGAACCAGTGACCACACCAGGTCCTGGTTCGACCCAACGCCTCGGCTGTCTCCCCGAACCGCCGGAAGATTCCACGTGAAATCATCGGCAGTATCGGTGTGGGGAGTGGCGGCGAGGTTCCACGAGAAGTCGGGCCGGCTGGGCCGCCCGGACGATCGGTACAACGGTCTGGGCGGCGCTGACCGAGGTCAACGCCGCCCAGGTCAGGGCATGTCGGGTGCGGTTGTCAGGGAACGGCGACGAAGCCGAACTGCTGGTTGGCGCCCCGGTGGCAGGTGTACTGGATGAGTGGTGTCGAGTTGGCCCGCGACGCACCCCGGACGTCGAGACACTTGCCGCTGTGCCGGACGACCAGTTCGTAGTAGTTGCCGGAGGTGTGCACCAGTCGCCATTCCTGGTTGGCGCCCCGGTGGCAGGTGTACTGGATGACCCGTGCGGAGTTGGCCCTGGACGCACCCTGGACGTCGACGCACTTTCCGCTGTGCCGGATCAGTATCTCGTAGTAGGCCGGGGCCCGCACCGGTGCGGTCAGTGGAGCCACCGAGTCGCCGGATCGCGTTGGTGCCGCGGTCGCCGCCGAGGCACCAGCCAGTCCGAGTACCGCGCTGGCGCCGATGACGGACACCGTGGTGAGTAGTGCACCAAGGCGGGTTCGAGTCGTCACGGTCTTCACTCCTTCGGGTGGAGAGTGTGTGGGAAGAGTTCCCAGAGAATGGTTCTCTGTCTTTTGTGGACGACGTCAGCCTGTTTCTCGGCCCGTTCGCTGTCAAGAACGGTCCGGCGGCGCGGGAGCGTGATTTTACCGAGGGCTATCTGTGTGAGAGAGGCACGCCACCTCGGCGGATGTCAGGCAGGCTGCTCTCACCTGGATGACGGTCGTGCCGGCGGGCCGCCCCGGTCGCGAGACGGCCCGCCGGTTCGGTGCACAGGGGTTGGTTCGCCCCTGTTGCCCTGTTCCGAGTTATGCGAAGTCACCGAGGAACTGGAACTGCTGGTTGGCTCCACCGTGGCAGCGGTACTGGATGATCCTGGCCCCGTCCGCCCGGGAGGCTCCCTCGACGTCCAGGCACTTACCGCTGTGCCGGGCCTGGATCTGGTAGTAGCCGTCGCTGTACCTGGTCACTCGCCACTGCTGGTTGGCTCCACCGTGGCAGCGGTACTGGATGGCCCTGGCCCCGTCCGCCCGGGAGGCTCCCTCGACGTCCAGGCACTTACCGCTGTGCCGAACCCGAATCTGGTAGTAGCCGTAACTGTTTCGGGTGAGGTCCCACTGCTGGTTGCTGTGGCGGATGATGCAGTGGAACTGGATCACCGGGGCGACGTCGGCGGTGGATGCGCCCTGCACGTCCAGGCACCTGCCGCTGTGCCGGGCCTGGATCTGGTAGTAGACGCCCGGTATGCGCGGTGTGGTGGTGGCGTGTGTTGCCGTGTTGTCGGCGCTGGCACCGGGGACGGCAACAACGCCGACGAGTGCGCTCGTACCGAGCAGCGCGAGGACCGTGAGAAGCGCTCGAAGTGAAGATCGGATGGTCATTCCTGCCATTTCCTTCCGTGGAAGTAACTGAAATGCCGAGCCGCCGTACCATCCGGTGGCGAGGGATACCGTCGCTTTCCGCGCTGTTACTGTCAAGGGTGAACGTCTACCCCGGAAGTGTGAATCCACGGGCGACAAAAAGCGTTAATCGGCAGGTCGTAGTTAAATCCACGTGAACGTCATTCGGTCGTCGCCGGCAATCGGCCCAAAGCGTGCGTTGCCAGGGTTCGACCGGACGCTTCGCGTCGGGGTCGGAGCCGCCCCGGGGACTGGCATTTGTGGGTGTCTTTCATTCTTGAAAAGGAACTGCCCGCGGAGGATGTCCCTCCGCGGGCAGTTCGTACTGCCAGAACCGCGCCGTACGGTCTCAGGCGGCGTCGTTGCCCAGCGCCTTGGCCACCCGGGCACCCAGGTCGGGTTCGACGTTGCGCCAGTACTGGATGACCCGCTCCACCATCTCCGGGGTCACGCCCTGCTTCACGTGCCCGACAATGTTGCTCACCAGGTGGTCCCGGTCGGTCGGCGAGAGCACCTCGCGGTACAGCGTGGCGGCCTGACCGTAGTCGTCGTCCTCGGCGTGCAGCCGGTACGCGCTGCGCATGATCTCGCCGGTGATCTCGTACCCGTCGTGCTCGTACCGGGAGGGGTCGGCCACCGGGCCGCCGTAGGAGTTCGGCGAGTACAGCGGCTCCTTCGGGTTGGAGTACCGCATGGCGCCGTCCACGTTGTAGGAGTGGACCTCGTTCTTCGGCTGGTTCACCGGCAGGTGCAGGTAGTTCGTGCCGATGCGGTACCGGTGCGCGTCCGGGTAGGACAAGATCCGCCCCTGCAACACCTTGTCCGGGCTCGGGCCGATTCCCGGCACCATGTTGGCCGGTTCGAACGACGCCTGCTCGATCTGGGTGAAGTAGTTCTCCGCGTTCTCGTTCAGCACCATCCGGCCGACGGTGATCGGCGGGTAGTCCGCGTGCGGCCAGACCTTGGTCAGGTCGAACGGGTTGAACCGGTAGTTGGCGGCATCCTCGAACGGCATGATCTGCATTTCCAGTCGCCAGCCGACCTCCTGACCGCTGGCGATGGTCTGGTACAGGTCACGGATGTGGAAGTCCGGGTCCTCGGCCGTCATCGCCTTGGCCTCGGAGTCGGTAAAGTTCTCGATCCCCTGCTCGGTCTTGAAGTGGTACTTGACCCAGAACCTCTCACCCGCGGCGTTGATCCACATGAACGTGTGGCTGCCGTAGGCGTTCATGTGCCGCCAGGTGCGCGGGGTACCCCGGTCGGTCATCAGGAAGGTGACCTGGTGGGCGCTTTCCGGGCAGAGCGTCCAGAAGTCCCACTGCATGTTGTGGTCATGCAGGTGGGTGTCCGCACGGCGCTTCTGTGAGTGGATGAGGTCGGAGAACTTCTGCGGGTCCCGGATGAAGAAGATCGGCGTGTTGTTGCCGACCAGGTCGTAGTTCCCGTCCTCGGTGTAGAACTTGATGGCGAACCCGCGCGGGTCGCGTACCGTGTCGGCTGAGCCCGACTCGCCAGCGACCGTGGAGACGCGGATCAGGATCCTGGAACGGGTACCCTTGGCGAACACCTTCGCCTTGGTGAACTGGCTCACGTCCTCGGTAGCCTCGAAGTAACCGAAGGCGCCGCCGCCCTTGGCGTGCAGAACCCGCTCGGGAATACGTTCGCGGTTGAACTGCGCCATCTTCTGGGCCAGGTAGTGGTCCTGCATCAGCAGGGGTCCGTTCGGCCCGACAGACAGCGAGTGGTCGTTACTGGCCGCCGGGATACCCGAGTCGGTCGTACTAACCGGTGGGCGATCGGTCATGTGTTCTTCCCTTCTGTGCGGTTCAGGAATCCTGCTTCGGTCCTCTGCCGTCAGAACAGCGGCGGCAGAGTCCCCAGAACGTGACCTCCGCCTCGTCGACCACGAAGCCGGCCAGGTCGGAGGGCGTCAGACAGGGGGTGGCGCCGGTCGCGCAGTCCACGTCGGTGACCATGCCACAGGACCGGCACACCAGGTGATGATGGTTGTCGGCGACACGGTTCTCGTAGCGTGCCGGGCTGCCGGCCGGTTCGATCCGGCGCAACATGCCGGCGGTGGTCAACGCTCGGAGAACGTCGTACACCGCCTGGGTGGACACGCTGCCGATGCGGTCGCGGACCCGACGTGCGACGGTGTCGGCATCGAGGTGTTCACCCGGGGCGATGGCGTCGAGTACGGCGACCCTGGGTGCGGTCACCCGAAGTCCGGCCGCGGCCAACCGGTCGGCGGCGGGATCGGTGCGAGACATGGCCGTGATCATGGCAGCCTATCTGGAACTAGTCAAGATTTGGAGTTGCTCCATGTGATCAGGGCCGGTCGGGCATGGGGGAGAATGCCGCGGTGACCTTTCGCAGCGGCTTCGCATGCTTCGTGGGCCGGCCCAACGCCGGCAAGTCCACCCTGATCAACGCGTTGGTGGGTACCAAGATCGCTATCACAAGCACGCGACCGCAGACCACCCGGCACGCCGTGCGTGGCATCCTGCACCGCCCGGACGCCCAACTCGTGGTGGTCGACACCCCGGGGTTGCACAAGCCCCGCACCCTGCTCGGGGAACGCCTCAACGACCTGGTTCGGGCCACCTGGGCCGAGGTTGACGTGGTGGGTCTGTGTGTGCCGGCCGACGAGAAGATCGGACCGGGGGATCGGTACATCGCCCGCGAACTATCTGAAATGGGGCGCCGTACGCCGATCATCGGTGTGGTCACCAAGACCGACCTGGTGTCCAGGGAACGCGTCGCCGAACAGTTGGTCGCGCTCAGTGACCTGACCACCTTCGCAGACATGGTGCCGGTGTCGGCGGTGGACGGGTTCCAGGTCGGGGTGTTGGCCGACGTACTGGTGTCCACCCTGCCCGAGGGGCGGCCGCTCTACCCAGAGGGCGAACTGACGGACGAACCCGAGGAGACCCTGGTCGCCGAACTGATCCGGGAGGCCGCCCTGGAGGGGGTGCGCGAGGAGTTGCCGCACTCCATCGCGGTGACCGTGGAGGAGATGGCCCCGCGCGACGGCCGCACCGACCTGGTGGACATCCACGCCACCGTCTACGTGGAGCGGCCCAGCCAGAAGGCGATCGTGCTGGGCAGCCGGGGGGAGCGGATGAAGCAGGTCGGCACGGTGGCCCGCCACCAGATCGAGGCGTTGCTGGGCAGCCGGGTCTACCTGGACCTGCACGTCAAGGTGGCCCGCGACTGGCAACGCGACCCCCGCCAACTCCGCCGTCTGGGCTTCTGAACCGACCGTCCGGAGCGGACGTAGGGTCAGCGCGTGATCAGCGCTGACCGCGCCGGGTTGCGCAACTGGTTGAGAACATCCTGGACGAGCAGGTGCCGACCTGTCGTTGCGAATCAAGCACCTTCTCCGCGGCGAGATGGGGGATCGCCGCCCGCGATGATCCTGGCGGACCAGCCGACCAGTCGCTCCCGTAGCGCGGCGGCCTCGGCCTCGGTCAGCCCGTAGGGTACGAAGGCCGAGTCGGCCAGCCGGCGCGCGGCGGCCAGTGCCTCGGCGAACATGGTGGCGTCGAAGCCGGGGTCGTGGTCCGCGGCCAACCGCAGCAACTCGTCCAGCCGGTACCGGCCGGAGGACAGCACCCCGTCCACGTCGATGTAGTCGCGCATCTCTGCCCGGCCGAACAGTGCGCACATCTTGTTGGCCACCGCGTCGTCGGGGTGTAGCACCGGGCCGATCTCCAACCGGGTCGGCGGGTGCGCCCGCCAGTCCACTCCCAGTTCCAGTTTGGTCTTCTCGCCTGTGGCGAGGTCGGACACCTCCACCCGGGCGAAGGTGCCTGCATTCAGGGTGATGGTCGCGTCCAGACCGTCGTTCTTCAGCGCCAGGACCACCGCCTCGACGGCAGCCGGGAAATCGCGTTCGGCCGCCATCGTGGTGAACAGGTCCACATCCTCGGACCGGCGGTTCACAAATCCGTGCGCGGCGACCGCGTAACCACCGGCCAGGCAGAAGCCGTACTGTCCGGCGGCAGCCAACGCGACCCTGGTCAGTCGCTGGTGAAACGGGTCCATGCCCAGCCGCCTGACCGTGGTGCCGGGATGTCTGGGCGCAGTTCGGGGAAGCGGTCCTCCCATGCCTGATGTACCTGACGGGGCAGGAACAGCCGCCGCCAGATCCGGCGCAGGGTGCCGGCGTCCAGGTAGCGGCGCAGGTCATCGGCAGCCACGGACTCACGGATCACTCGCTCGTACATCAGGCCCAGTTCAGCTGGTTCGTCCAGGTTGTAGGTGCGTTGTTCGGACCAGTCCAGGTGTGTGGGCAGGGTGACCCGGCCGCTCGTCGGTCCGGTCAACTCCTCAAGGGTGTCCGGCACCGTGTACGGGCGGTTGTCCGCGTACAACCTGCGTTCTGGAGCCACGCCTCCATTATGCCGGCCCGGCAGGGTGCCCTGCGCCTTCGGCCAGTGCGTCACCGGTCTAGGTGGCCGTGTTTGATGGCGGCGAGGAAGGGTGGTCCACCCGGTGCGGGTGTAGACCAGTACCGGGCCCTGGCGGTGTCTGCTGTGTCGGACCGCGACCCACCCGGACCCGTCCACCAACGCCCCCGCCTCCACGCAGTTCCCGTCGTTGGAGTCGCTGTAGGAACTGACATGCCAGACGACTTTGGCGAACTCGTCCGAGGGGTCCACGGCTACTCCTTCATGGCGGCCGAGATCGGTTTCGTGGACCGCCCACGATCCGGCGTCCGGCTGGCTACCACCGCTCCTGCTCGCGCGCTGCGGCGAGTTCGGCTGCCGCATCCGTGCCGTCGGGTTCCATCGGTGGCAGCGTCGTCAGCCTGGAGGGGTCGGCGGTGGGTGGCTCGGCCTCGCCCGCAACGACGAGGTGGTCGAGGAGTGGTGAGCCGGTCATCGGTCGAACCGGCCGTGTTTGATGGTGGTGAGGAAGGTGGTCCACTCGGTACGGGTGTAGACCAGTACCGGGCCCTGGCGGTGCCTACTGTGTCGGACCGCGACCCGCCCGGACCCGTCCACCAACGCTCCCGCCTCCACGCAGTTCCCGCCGTTGGAGTTGCTGTAGCTACTGATGTGCCAGGTGACTCCGGTTAACTCGTCCGAGGGGCTCACGACTACTCCTCCATGGCCGCCGAGATCAGTTTGACCGACTGCTTCGGACTGGCGGACATCGCGACGAGCCGATCGTACGCCCGAACGAACCGTTCGGAACCGGGTGATTCCACGAACACGTTGCCGGCCAGCGAGTCGACCAGCGCCACATCGGGATACGGTGCGGGCATCCGGAACAGGTCGAACGTGCCATCAAGCCCGGGATGAGTGCCGACACTGAACGGCAGTACCCGGACCTCGATGTTCGGCCGTTGGGATACCTGCACAAGATGTCTGAGTTGGTTATGGAAGATCGTCGAGCCTCCGATCTGGCGGTGAAGCGTTGACTCATCAAGCACCACGGAGAGTTGGGTAGCGCCTGCGTCATCAAGCACCCGCTGCCGTTGAGTCCGGAAGGTGATCCATCGATCAATCTGTTCCTCGCTAGTGCCCGGCTCAGCCGCATTGCGGATCACCGCCTCGGCGTAGTCGCGGGTCTGCATCTGCCCTGGTACCAGCATGGCGCTGTAGACGCAGATCCGCTCAGCCCGCGTCTCCAACCAGGGATAGTCGATGAACCGCTGGTCCACCACGTCGGCGTAGCCGTCCCACCAACCCTTCTGCCAGACGTCCTCGGCCAGGCGCATCAGGTCCTTGCGTTCCCGACCCTGGGACACGCCGTAGAGGTCGAGCAACGCCAACAGGTCGCCACGGCGGATCGGATACTCCGCCGACTCGAACCGGCTGACCGTGCCCGGATTGCGCTGTAGGTACTCACCAGCCTCATCCAGGGTCATACCGGCGGCGGTACGAAGTTCCTTCAGTTGTGCGCCCAACCACTGTGCGCGCAGCGTCGACTCTTTCCGCGTGGCCATTTCACCATGCTGTCGGTGTTGACCGTTGTGCACAATCACACGATCGAGTGTTTCCGTGTCTGACAATCTTGTAAGGCACCCAAGTTGCGTGTCAGTCTGCGTCGGTCAGAAAGTAGGCCGGGGCGGGTCTGCGTTGCGAGCCCAGGACCGCCCCGGCCACCTCACCGAAGAAGGGAGCGATCCGCAGATGCGAGACGTCCACGACCCCCGCTGCCCGCCTGTCTATCACAGCCCGGGCGAACCCCTCGACGACGTGCTGTGCCGCATCATGTGGGTGGCGCTGCGCTGCTACGACGACACGGCCGCCGACCTGTACGGCCACGAGTACCTGGCCCCGCAGTACCAGGTGTGGACCGACTACGACGACCTGGCCTCGTTCGAGGTGGTGCGGATCACCCCGGACAACGCCGTGGCCCAGGGATACCGACCGGGCCAGAGCGGACTGAAGGTCCGGTACGACACGCACTGGGTGGCCGACGTGGACAGCCTGGCCGAGGCCCGGCTGATCATCAGCGTCGCCTCGGGTACCGAGGTCGCGCTGGTTCCCGAGGACGAGCCGACCATGCCTCGCTGGATCCCCGGCCCACCCGGCGGCGAGGTTGACCGGGTCACCACCACGGCCCGCTGAGCGTCAGTCAGGCCGGGTCAGCGTAGGGCGCGCAGGGTACGGCGGGCGAGCAGGTAGGCGGGCAGGATGCCGATCAGGATCAGTGCGACGCCGTAGGGGGCGGCGGCGGTGTAGTCCAGTGCCTCGCCGTTGGTGGTGGCCCACAGCGCGGTGGTCAGGGTGACCGTGCCGGTGGGTTCCATCAGCAGCGTGGTGGTCAGTTCCTTCTCCACGTCCAAGAGCACGAACAACGCCCCGGCGGCGATGCCGGGGAACGCCAACGGCAGGGTGACCCGGCGCAACGTTCGCAGCGGCCCGTGGCCGAGCGAGTGGGCCACGTCGTCGTACTCGCGGGTGGCCGCGCGCAGGCCGACGTGCTGGGCGGCCACCGCCAACGGCAGGAACATGATCACGTACGCGACCACCAGCATGGTCGACGTCTGGTACAGCGGGTGGAACCAGTGCACCGCCAGGTAGACCAGGGCCAGGGCGAGAACCACCCCGGGCAGCGAGTGGGCTATCCAGACCGCCCGTTCGGTCAGGGTGGAGAACGTTCCCGGGTATCGGGCGGTCAGCCAGCTCACCGGCAGCGCGACCAGGGTCGCCGCGACGCCCGCGGCGACCGCGAGTTTCGTGCTGGTCACCGCGGCCTGGCCCAGCAGTGCCCAGTCGACCGCGTCGGACAACCGCGACCCGGTCAGCGCGTCGCTGATCCCGATGGCCGAGACGTACCCGGGCACGCCCAGGGCCAGGACCGAGACCGTGGTGGCGACGGCGAGCCAGACCGGTCTGCTCCAGCCCAGCCGCCAGGCCACCGGAACCCTGGTCACCCCACGGCCGACCCGGGTCCGCCCGCGACGGCCCCGCATCAGGCGTTCGGCGAACAGCAACAGCACCGAGGCGACGACCAGCACGATCGACAGGGCCCGGGCCGACTCCGGTGCGCCCAGCACCTTGATGCGCTGCACGATGGCGGTGGTCAACGTCTGGTAGTTCAACAGTTGCAGGCCACCGAACTCGGCCAGTACGTGCAACGCGATGATCAGGGTGCCCGCGGAGGCCGCCACCCGAAGCTGGGGAAGCGTCACGGTCAGGAACGCCCGCAGGCTGGACCGCCCGAGCGAACGGGCGACCTCCTCCTGTGCGGCGTCCACCTCCCGCAGCGCCGCCACGGTGGGCAGGAACACGTACGGGAACAGCCCGAGCCCCAACACCAGGGTGGCGCCGCCCAGGCTGGACAACGCCGTCGACTCGGGGAAGAACCGGAAACTGGCCGCCACCCAGGTGTACGAGCTGACGAAGCCCGGGACAGCAAGCGGCATGGTGAACATCACGATCCACAACGGACGGCAGGGCAGATCGGTACGCACCACCAGCACGGCCAGCCCGACGCCGAGCAGCAGGCAGAACGCGCACACCGTGACCAGCAGCGCCAGGGTGTTCCACAGCAGTGGCAGGGTGGCCGGAGTGGACAGTTCGTGCACGAGCAGCGGGAAGCTGAAGCCCTCCCGCAGTACCAGGTAGGCGACCGGGCTGAGCGACACCACCGCGACCAGCCCGGCCGCGACAGCGACCAGAACGGACGCGCGAGGTCGGGCCAACCCGTGGCCCGACCTCCACGACAACCGCCGACCGCCGCCTGCCCGGCGTGAACCAGGGGCAGGCGGCGGGGCGTACCCGGTCGCTATCGACATTGGTGGATCAGGCGATTCCCGCCTGGACGATCAGTTCCCTGGCCTTGGTGAGGTTGGAGAACACACCCTGGTCGGCCTTGGGCGGGTGCAGGTCTGAGAGCGGTGGCAGCCCAACCTGGCTGGTCACCCCGGTGCCCACCGGGAACTGCGCGTCCTCGTCACCGGCGACGACCTTCTGACCGCCGTCGGCCGAGGTCAACCAGGACAGGAACTGCTGCCCCTCGTCCTGGTGCTTGCTCGACTTGAGGATTCCGGCACCAGAGGCCAGCACCAGCGAACCGGCGTCGGGCTGGTCCATGAAGTGCACCTTGGAGGTCAGCTTGTCCTCGCCACCCTTCTGACCGGCCAGAATCCACCAGTAGTAGTGGTTGGACAGACCGAACGCGTGCTGGCCGGCCTCGACGGTGTCACGCACCTTGCCGTTCTTCTGTTCGTTGACACCGTTGTCCTTGATGGCCTTGAGCCAGGTGAGCGTGTCGTCCTCGCCGATCGTGGAGATCAGGTAGCTGACCGTGCCGGCGAACGCACCGGAGGGGGCGTAGGCGAACTGGCCCTTCCACTTCGGGTCGGCCAGATCCATGATGCTGTCGGGCAGCTGGTCCTCGCTGATCTTCGTGGGGTTGTAGAACATGACCCTGGCCCGCGCCGCGTAGGGCACCCAGTTCTTGGTGCCCGGTACCAGGTTGGCGTCGACCTGGGTCAGGGTGTTGGCATCGACCGTGGACAGCAGGCCCTTGGCGTCGAGCTGGCCGATCGGGCCGGGTTCCTCACTCAGGTACAGGTCGGCTGGGGAGGCGTCACCCTCCTCGAGGATCTGGTTCACCAACTCGGCGTCCTCGCCGGCGCGGATCACCACCTTGATCCCGGTCTTGGCGGTGAACCCGTCGGCCAGTGCCTTGACGGTCTCCTCGTGTTGACCGGCGTACACGGTGAGGGTGGTGGCCTCACTGCTGGAGGCGCTGTTCTGGTCGGAGTTCTCGGTGGCGTTGGAGCAGGACGCCAGGGCCGCGACGGTCGCCGCGGCGGCGCCGACCGTGACCGCCTTTCTCACCCAGGAGACGCCTCGGTTCGTGCGCGTGGTCATACGTTCTTCCTCTCGAGCCTCGGTCAGCGTGGCCACCGCGATCGCGCGCAGGGTCGGTGGCTGCTCCCGTCGACGTCCGTGGATCCTCGCAGGAGACTTAGGTAAGGCTAACCTATACCTCCGGAAGGATGTGCGCCGGCCCCAGAATTCGAACGAATGTCGGAGAGTCGGGTTCTGGGATCTTCGTGTTGGTCGTCCGCAACCGCACCTCCGGGCCGTCGCCGTCGGGACCAAGGCGCAGGGTGACCAGCAGTTCGTGTCCGAAGTAGCCGGTGGTCCTCACCCGGGCCGGGACGGTGCCCTCGCCGAGGGCCAGGTTCTCGGGCCGGACCAACACCGCACACCGTGTGCCGGGTTGGTGGAGTTCGCTGGTTGACGCGGTGACCTGCCCCAGTGGGCAGTCCACGGTACAGATGCCGTGGTCGTGTGCGACGACCCGACCGTCGAGGATGACCGCGTCACCGACGAAGTCCGCGGTGAAGGCGTCAACCGGGTGGTCGTAGACGTCGGCCGGCGATCCCACCTGCACGACCCTTCCGTCCCGCATCACCGCGACCGCGTCGGCCAGCGACAGCGCCTCCTGCTGGTCGTGGGTGACCAGCACGGCGGTCGTGTGCAACCGCCGAAGCAGGTCGCGGACCTCCATCCCCAACTCAGACCGCAGCGCCGCGTCGATGGCCGAGAACGGTTCGTCCAGCAGCACGACGCCGGGACTGGGCGCCAGGGCGCGGGCCAGGGCCACCCGCTGCTGCTGGCCCCCGGACAACTCGTCCGGGCGGCGCCGCTCGTACCCGGCCAGGCCGACCATCTCCAGCAGTTCGCTGACCCGTTCGGCCCGAGCCCGGCGCCGCCGGGTGCCGAGCCGAAGGTCGGGGTGGGTACGGGACCTCAGTCCGAAACCGACGTTGCCGGCCACGTCGACGTGCGGGAACAGCGCGCCGTCCTGCGGGACGATGCCGATTCCCCGGCGCTCCGGGCGGACGAAGACCCCCGGGCCGACCAACGTGTGGCTGTCCAGGGTCACCTCACCACGCTCGGGACGTTCGAACCCGGCGACCACCCGCAGCAGGGTGCTCTTTCCGCATCCCGACGCGCCCAGGATCGCGGTCAGCCCGCCAGACGCGATCTCGAGGTCGACGCCCCGCAGCGCCCGGACCCGGCTCCCGCTGACCGGGAAGGTCTTCTCGACGCCAGTCAACCGCAGCATTAGGCAAGCCTAACCTCGGCCGCCACGCCAGTACACACCAAGTCCTGGGCAATGGCCCCACAGGTCCATCTGTGACCGTTTGGTGACTGAGGTGGTTGACCGGGAGCACCACCCGACCGGTCCGCCCCGTCGACGTGCGCCCACCCGGAGGGGTGCGCGTCCGGGTCGGCGTTACCCGATGGTGAGTTTCCATGCCTGCCAGGCGTCGACCTGTCGGTAGCCCAGCCGCTCGTTCACCGCGATCATGTACCTGTTCTCCGCGGCGTTGTAGGTCTCGTACTCGGTGACCGAGGGTTCGACGTCGGTGAGCCAGCGCACCATGGCGGCCTTGAGCCACAGACCGAACCCGCGTCCCCGGTAGGACCCCAACACCGTGGTCTCACCCTGGTTGGCCCGTGGCGAGTCCGGGCTGACGAACACGTCGGTCATCCCGGCCACCGTCCCGCTGGACCGCTCGCGCACCACCATCGCGTACCGGCGCCAGCCACTGCGGATCGATGCGTCCTCGGCGGTACGGACCCGTTCGCCGGTCAGGGTGACCGGATGCCAGTCGACCTCACCCATCGGCGCGTCGTTCATGCCCTCCTTGGCCTTGGCATACGGCTCCAGCAGATCTTCGGGGCAGTGGTCCACCCAGCACACCAGGTCGAACCCGTCCGAGCGGGCCGCAGCCCCACCGGCCCACCCGGCCACTGCGCCAGGGTCGACATCCACCGTGCGGAGCACCCGGCGGATCTCGGTCAGGGCGGGCCGGAACCCCATCGCCTCGGCGAACCCCGCCCCCGGACTGTCGGTCTGGACCCAGACCGTCATGCTGGTCCGTCCCTCGGTGACCGCGGTGTTCCTGGCCCGGTCGAACAGCGCCCGACCGATCCCGGTCCGCCGGAGGTCCGGCCGGACCCGGGCGTGGAACTCGGCGAAGTGTGGGTTCTCGTGGCGGGTCAGCGTCAGCGTGCCGCCGCCGACCAGTTCACCATCGGAGCGGGCGAACCAGGTCACCCGCCGGTCGCTGTGGTCGAACAGTTCCCCGACCGTCACCGCCCGTGGTGGTGCCGGGTCCTCAGGAAGGTCGAACAGGTCGGTGCGGCGACAGAAGTCGTGCCAGTCGTCCAGTTCGGCCGCGTCGGCGGCCTCCGGATCGATCGGGTCGATACGCATTGTTCGTGGATACCCGTCCACTCCCGCCGACCACCACCGAATTATCTGGCCACCCACCGCGTCAGCGCGGACGCCACCGCGAAGGTCAGGTCGGGATGCCCAGCCGGCGAGCCAGGGTGGGTATGTCGGCATGGCAACGGGACCACCACCGGTCCAGTTTGTAGCTGAGTCCCTCGTCGATCTGCCGCATCTGGAAGTCCTGCTCGGCGGTGAAGGTCGCGATCTCGGTGACATCACCGCGCTCGGCGCGCAACCAGCGCAGCATCTCCGCCTTCATCCACAGGGTCAGGCCATGTCCCCGGTGTGCCGGAACCACCACGGTCTGCCGTTGGAGTGCCCGCCTGGGTGTCCATCGGGAGATGGCGACCTCGGTCAACCCGACCACCTGTCCGGTCGGCTCGTGCAGCGCGGCCACCACCCGAGACTCCCGACCGGCCCGCATGGTGGCCTGCTCGTACTCTCGTACCAGCGCCGCGTCCCATTCCGGTGGGCACATCTCCAGAGACCCCGTCGGGGCGTCCCGGCTGGTTCGCCTGGCCAGGCCGAAGGAGGGCAACAGGTCGTCGGGCGCGGAGTCGACCCAGGCGGCGAGTCGGTAGGAGGCGTGTTCCTCCTCGGCCAACGTGTCCAGTCTCCGGGCGTCCACCGACACCAGGTCGAGCAGGGACCGGGCTTCCCGGGAACCGGCCCGCAGTCCACGGGCGTTGACGAACCACACTCCCTCGGTGCCGTCGGCCACCTCGGCCACCAGACCGCGGCGGCCCTCGGCGAGCATCATCCGGACCGCCTCACGGAGCAGTCGGGTGCCCGCGCCGCGCCGTCGGTAGGCCGGGTGGACGTCCAGACAGAACTCGCCGAGATGGGTGTTCTCCCGGTCGGACAGGTACAGCCGGGCCAGGCCGATGATGGCCCCGTGCTCCTCGGCGACCCACAGGGCGGCACGCTCGCCCGGCCACCGGGGCCCCAGCAACGCCGCGGTGTCCTGCACGGCCGGAGCGGGATCCCCGGGTAGGTCGTAGGCCAGTGCCCAGCACAGCACACGGTGGCACGAGGCCACATCCGGGCCTCCCACGTCCTGCGGAGGGAGGGGCTTCACCAGCACGCCACTGTGCCTACGCGATCCCGATGCCTCGACCAACAGCATTTCAGCCACCATTAGGTCACGTTTCAGAAGGCGGACCTTCCGATGGCGTGCGATATCGGACCTGCCCCGAAATCGTCCACCCGGTTGGATGGCCGCTCCTGCCGTCCGTCGTACCGGCCCAGCCTGACCGGGGGACCGGGGTGGCAGGATGGCGCGGTGGGTCTGTACCGGGACGATGCCGTGGTGCTTCGCCTGCACAAACTCGGGGAGGCCGACCGCATCGTCACCCTGCTCACCCGCAGGTACGGCCGGGTACGGGCGGTGGCCAAGGGGGTGCGGCGCACCACCTCGAAGTTCGGTGCCCGACTGGAACCGTTCAGTCACGTCGATGTGCAACTGTGGACCGGGCGCACGCTCGACATCGTCACCCAGGCCGACAGCATCACCGCCTACGGTGCGGACATCGTGTCGGACTACGCCCGGTACACCGCCGGCAGCGCGGTGTTGGAGGCTGCCGAGCGGCTCACCGGTGCGGAGGGGGAACCGGCGCTGCGGCTGTACCTGCTCGTGGTCGGGGCACTGCGCACGCTGGCGGCCGGCGAACACGAACCGCGACTGGTGCTCGACGCGTTCCTGGTCCGCTCGATGGCGGTCGCCGGTTGGCAGCCGGCGCTGACCGAGTGCGCCCAGTGCGCCGCGCCCGGCCCGCACCGGGCGTTCTCGGTGCCGGTCGGAGGAGCGGTGTGTGTCAACTGCCGCCCGCCCGGGTCGGCGCGTCCCGCGCCGGCGACGTTCGACCTGCTCCAGGCGCTGTTGGCCGGTGAGTGGGATGTCGCCGACGCCAGCGTGCCGGCGGTCCGGCGGGAGGCCAGTGGTCTGCTCGCGGCACACCTACAGTGGCACCTCGAACGTGGGCTGCGTTCGCTTCCGCTGGTCGAGCGGGACCGCCCGGCCCCGGCCGAGGGTCTGTCCGGCGGGGTGGGCCGCCCGGCCGTAGAGTCGGAGGGAACGGGCTCCGTACCGGCGGAGTCGACATCCCGGGAGTCACGGTGAGACGGTCGGAACAGACCAGGCGTACCGCATACCTGCGGCCCCGACCGCACCCCTCCGGGGCGCTCCCGCCGGATCTGCCCACTGATCTGGTGCCTCGGCACGTCGCGGTGGTCATGGATGGCAACGGCCGCTGGGCCAAGGCTCGGGGACTGCCCCGGACAAAGGGACACGAGGCCGGTGAGGACGCGCTGTTCGACTGTGTGGAGGGCGCGATCGAACTGGGCGTGAAGTGGCTCTCGGCGTATGCGTTCTCCACCGAGAACTGGCGGCGCTCACCCGACGAGGTGCGGTTCCTGATGCGGTTCGTCGAGGGTGTCTTCCGGCGCCGGCTGGACGACATGGACGCCCTGGGTGTGCGGGTTCGTTGGTCCGGTCGTCAGCCGCGGCTGTGGCGCAACGTGGTCCGGCGGTTGCAGGAGGCCGAGGAACGGACCCGCGACAACGACGTGATCAACCTGGTCATGTGCGTGAACTATGGCGGCCGGTGGGAGATCGCCGACGCGATGGCGGCGATGGCGGCCGACGTGCAGGCTGGTCGACTGCGGCCGGACAAGATCACCGAACGGACGATCCACCGGTATTTGTACGTCCCGGACATGCCGGATGTTGATCTGTTCATCCGATCCTCGGGTGAACAGCGCACCAGCAACTTCCTGCTCTGGCAGGCGTCCTACGCCGAACTACTGTTCGTGGACACCCTGTGGCCCGACTTCGACCGCCGCCACCTGTGGGCGGCCTGCGAGTCCTACGCGCACCGGGACCGCCGGTTCGGCGCGGTCGAACCGGCGGTGCTGCCCAGCCTGGGCTGAGCCCCGGCTGAGCCCCGTCGGCCTGTCGGGCCTGTCGGGGCTGGGCACCGGCGGGTGGAGGTCCCGTGCGTGCCGGAGTCGGGGTCGTCAGGCGACGCTGACCGACGGCTCGCAGCGCACCGGAAAGTTGACCGAGGCGCCCACGAAGCAGGCGTCGTGCAGGCTGTCGTGCATGGCCAGGGCCTTGTCCACCATGGACCGGTCCGCCACGGTGACCACCGGGTGCAACACGACCTCGGTGAACCGTCCACTGGCGCCGGTCTGCACCATCGTTCCGGTCGCGTCGTCGGTGTAGGAGTGCACCACCACACCGGAGTCGGCGCACATGTGCAGGTAGGCCAACATGTGGCACTGCGACAGCGCGGCGACCAGCAACTCCTCGGGGCTGTAGCCGATGCCCTCGCCGAGGAAGGCCGGGTCCGAGTCTCCGGCGATCGCGGGCCTACCGGCGGCGCTGATCTCGTTGGCGCGCCGGTATCCCCGGAAGCTGGCGGTGCCCTCACCGGTGTTGCCGGTCCACCGGACCGACACCGCATGGTGGTGCTCCCGACGGTGGTCTGTGTGGTGATCCGCTGGCATGGTGTGCCCTCGCCCGCCCTCGCCTGGCCACGGTCGGCGCCGGGATCGGGCTGACACCGCGGTGGTGTCGGTGCGATCAGCGTTGTACCGGACGCCGACATCATCAGATGTCCCCACATCATAGGAGTCCTGGCCTGAACCGAACGACACGGTGGTGTTTTCCCCGAGAGGCAGTACCTGTTCACGGACGGGTAGGCCCTGGCGGATGGCCAGCAACGGCATAGCGGGTAAAACTATGAAGTGTCCGGCCTGTAGCTTCTGATCTTGTGTTGAGCCGTTGTCGTGTGCAGCGCACCGGTTGTCGGTGGAAACTGTCCTCCGGGCCGGGAACGACTGGGAGCGGGGCCGCGTCGAACGCGAGAGGTTCGCGTACCCAGGTGCGCCATCCACGACCCCCTTCCCCGCTGACGGGATGGAAAGGAAGCTCATGACCACACCTCCGGGCCCGAATCCCGATCCCGGGAGCAGTCCCGAGACCGGCCAGCCTGGC
>DATCWR010000059.1:0-3221 GCA_036566245.1 Mycobacteriales bacterium
CAGGCCCGCGCCCGCCGCTCCGGCCGCACCCGCCGCGCCGGCAGCTCCGGCTGCCTTCGCCGCCGACCTGCGTGGTCGGACCGAGAAGATGTCCCGGCTTCGTACGGTGATCGCCCAGCGGATGCTCGAGTCGCTTCGCGACAGCGCCCAACTGACCACCGTGGTCGAGGTGGACGTGACCCGGATCGCGCGCCTGCGGAACCAGGCCAAGGCCGACTTCCAGGCCCGGGAGGGGGTGAAGCTGTCCTTCCTGCCGTTCTTTGCGATCGCCGCCGTGGAGGCGCTCAAGCAGCACCCCAAGGTCAACGGCTCCATCAACACCGAGGCCGGCACCATCACCTACCACGACGCCGAGCACCTGGGTATCGCGGTGGACACCGAGCGGGGCCTGTTGGTCCCGGTCATCCACGACGCCGGTGACCTGAACCTGGGTGGGATGGCACGCAAGATCGCCGACCTCGCAGAGCGCACCCGGGCAAACCGGGTCAGCCCAGATGAACTCGGTGGCGGTACCTTCACGTTGACCAACACCGGTAGTCGCGGAGCGCTGTTCGACACGCCGATCATCAACCAGCCGCAGGTCGCCATCCTGGGCACCGGTGCGGTGGTCCGGCGGCCGGTGGTCGTGGACGACCCTGACCTGGGCGAGATCGTGGCGATCCGTTCCATGGTGTACCTGGCTCTGACCTACGACCACCGCCTGGTCGACGGCGCAGACGCGGCCCGTTTCCTGACCACGGTCAAGGAGCGTCTGGAAGCCGGCGCGTTCGAGGGAGACCTCGGGCTGGCGTGACGTTCACCTGCCGGGTCGGGCGCGTGTGGAGATTCCCGACCCGGCAGGTGGGTTGCACCACGGGCCGGTCTGGTCCGCTGGTTCGCCCGGGTGGGTCCACCGGCCGGATGGCACCACCCGGGCCGACTGGCGTCACCCACCGCGAACCGGGAGGATCCTCCCATGCGGATCGTCGTCAGCGGCGCCTCGGGACTGATCGGTTCGGCGCTGGTTCCCGCGCTTCGAGCCGACGGGCACTCGGTGGTTCGCCTGGTGCGTCACGCGCCGCGCGCGGCCGACGAGGTCGAGTGGGATCCGTACGCGGACCGGTTGGATCCGTCCGCACTGTCCGGAGCCGACGCGGTGATCAACCTTTCCGGGGCCGGTGTCGGCGACCGACGCTGGACCAGTGCCTACCGACGGACCCTCGAACGGAGCAGGGTGGGCAGCACGGCCACCCTGAGTAGGGGGATGGCAGCGGCCGAACCGCGACCCCGGATGCTGCTCTCGTCCTCGGCGGTGGGTTGGTACGGCAACACCGGCGACCAGGTGGTGGACGAGAGCGCCCAGCCCGGCGTCGGCTTCCTGGCCTCGCTGTGCCACGCATGGGAGGCCGCAACCGAGCCGGCCGAACGGGCCGGTGTCCGGGTCGCCCACCTACGGACCGGTCTGGTGTTGGCGCGCCAGGGTGGGCTACTGGGCCGGCTGGTGCCGCTGTACCGGTTGGGACTGGGCGGCAGACTGGGTTCGGGCCGACAGTTCTGGCCGTGGATCTCGATGGTCGACCAGGTACGGGCGATCCGGTTCCTGCTGGTCAACGAGGCGATCACCGGGCCGGTCAACCTGGCCGGACCGGAGCCGGTGACCAATACCGAGTTCACCCGGGCCCTGGCCCGGGTGCTGCACCGACCCGCGCCTGTGCCGGTGCCAGGGTTCGTGCTACGCGTGGTACTCGGCGGCTTCGCCGACGAGGGTGTGTTGGTCGGCCAACGGGTGGTGCCACGGGTGCTCGAACAGGCCGGCTTCACCTTCACCCATCCGACCGTGGCGGACGCCCTGCGGTACGCCACCGGCCGAACCGACTGACCGCGAAAACCGCGGGCCTGCCCGGCCGAGGTCCTGACAGGATCGGGGTATGACCGCAGACTCGCCCACGATCCTGGCCACCTCCATCGGCTTCGACGGTCGGAACCGCAACCCCACGGACTGGAGCCCCGGCCCGATCTTCGACTACGCCTTCGAGTTGGCCGGCCGGCCCGATCGGCCCCGGCTGTGTTTCGTCGGAACGGCCACCGGGGACGCGGTGACCTACATCAGTGGGTTCTACGGTGCATTCGCCGGCAGCGACGTGCGAACCAGCCACCTTGCCCTGTTCGCCATGCCCAACATCGCCGACATCCGGGAACACCTGCTTAACCAGGACGTGATCTGGGTCGGCGGCGGCAGTGTGGCGAACCTGCTGGCCGTGTGGCGGACACACCGACTGGACGAGATCCTGCGCGAGTGCTGGCAGGCCGGGGTGGTGCTCGGTGGGGTGTCTGCCGGGTCGCTGTGCTGGCACGTCGGTGGCACGACCGACTCGTTCGGCCCGGACCTTCGGCCGATGACCAACGGGCTGGCACTGCTGCCGTACTCCAACGGGGTGCACTATGACGCCGAGGAACAACGTCGACCGCTCTACCACCGCCTGGTCGCCGACGGGACCCTGCCGGCCGGTTACGCCACCGACAACGGAGTCGGCCTGCTCTACCGGGGCACCGAACTGGTCGAGGCGGTGGCCGACCGCGCCGACGCCCACGCCTACCACGTCCGACGCGGGCCGGACGGCGCGGCCCTCGAGAGCCGGATCGAACCCCGCCGACTGCGGTGACAACCGATACTCACGGCGGGCTGATGGACACCTGGTCGTTCCACCCGGAGTACTCCACGTCGTTGACACCCCCGGGCCGGGGATGTGCGCTGTGGATCCGCACCGGCAGTCCACCGGCGTCGGCGGCGGTCGGGTCGGTCGGTAGGTAGACCACCGAACCGTCGGCCGCGGTGACCGGCCAGACCTCCGCACCGGCGAGGCCCGACCGTTCGGGCTGGTCGGCGGTGTGCGCGCCGGTCGGGTCCGGCAGCGGGGCGACCATCACCCGCCAGTCGGTCAGTGCGGCCAGGTCGATGGCTGGTACGCCGTCAGCGGCCGGAATCGTGCAGGTGCGTACCCAGGCCGCCACGCCGTGCCCGGGTAGGCCACGCACCCAACAGGTGTTCCCCACCCGACGCACCTGGTAGGTCGCCAGCGGTGAGGGGATCACCGTGCCGTCCGCGCGCAGGTCGGCGGTCAACCGCAGGTCCACGCTGATCTGGGCACCGGCCAGTGCATCGAGTTCGATGTCCACCGAACGGGCCCGGGCCAGCGCGTCGCGGGCGCCGACGAGCAGGCCCGCGCCGTCGGGCGCCGACG
>DATCWR010000069.1:0-9446 GCA_036566245.1 Mycobacteriales bacterium
GCCGGTCGGGATCCCGCGGCGTTGCGGTTCGTCTGCCGCGGTTCGGTGCGGGTGCGCCCGGCCGGTGCTGCCGACCGGCGCCCGCTCACCGGCTCGCTGGAGGAGATCCGCGCCGACCTGGACGTGCTGGCCGGCCAGGGGGTGAGCGAGGTCTTCGTGGACCTGAACTTCGACCCGCGGATCGGTTCCCCCGACGTCGACCCGGCCGAGTCGATTGCCCGCGCCGAGCAGGTCCTGGACGCGTTGGCCCCCCAGGCCGAATAGGGCGAATAGTCGGCGTCCACCGCGCTGGTTCCCTTTCGGGCAGGGTTGTCGCCCATCCGTTGATTCCGACCTTCCGGTCCCGGAGGCTGGTCCGGTCACCACGAGGTGACCCGGACAGCTTCCCGGGCATCGCGGTTCCTCGCCCCCTCTCGTGTGTCCCGCGACCCGGTGGTGCCGGTTTTCGCGACACAGGGGGGCTCCCATGTCATCGTCACGTGTCCGGGCACGGTTACGTGCCATCACACTGGCCGCGCTGCCGGCCATACTGGCCGTCGGGACGGTCGGTCTGCCGGCCGCCCACGCGGCCACCGGAGTTGATCCGACCAGCGTCACCCTGACCCTCGGGCCGGGCCAGAGCAGCACGGTGAACAAGGTCGTGCACACCCCGGTCGTGCCACCCAACCCAGATATCGTGCTGCTCGCCGACACCACCGGCAGCATGGCCGCCCCGATCGGGAACGTGCGGGCCAATGCGGCGTCGGTGGTCGCCGACGTGCAGGCCGCACAACCGACCGCGCAGTTCGCGGTGGCCGAGTACCGGGATGTCACCTTCGACGGGGCGGCCGCGTTCCGGGTCAACCAGGGGCTGACCGGCGACCCGACCGCCGTGCAGAACGGCATCAACGCCTGGTCGGCCAACGGCGGCGGCGACATCCCGGAGGACTACCTCAACGCACTGTTCCGACTGTCCACGGGGGCGGTCGCCTTCCGCGACGGCGACACCCCGATCATCGCCTGGTTCGGCGACGCTCCGTCGCACGACCCGAGTGGCGGCCACACCCTGGCCGACACCATCGCCGCGTTGCAGGCCGCCGGTATCCGGGCGGTCGCGGTGAACGTGGGATCCGGCGGGCTGGACTCCTCTGGTCAGGCCACCGCCATCACCGACGCCACCGGCGGGGTCTTCCTGGACGGGGTCGGCGCCGACCAGGTCGCCCAGGCGATCCTGGACGGCATCAGGGCGATTCCGGTGACCGTGACGCCGGTGGCCAGTTGCGACCCCGGGTTGTCGGTGAGCTTCGACGCCGCCAACCGGACGGTCCCCGGCGGTTCCGACGCGACCTTCGTGGAAACCATCCAGGTGGCGCCGAACGCCGGTGCGGGCGTCCTGACCTGCACGGTGGACTTCCAGATCGACGGGCACTCGGTGGGATCGGTGGAACACAACACCGTGCACGTGCCGGGGCTGTCCATCAACGACGTCACGGTCGCCGAGGGGGACACCGGCACCGTGCCGGCCACCTTCGCGGTGTCCCTGTCCGAACCGTCCACCGCATCGGTGACCGTGCACTTCGCCACCGCGAACGGCTCGGCCACCGCGCCAGCGGACTATGCCGCGGCCTCCGGAACGGTGACGTTCGCGCCGGGGCAGACCGACGCGACGGTGACCGTGGACGTCAACGGTGACACCGTCGACGAGCTGGACGAGCAGTTCGCGGTTGACCTGACCGGTGCCGTCGGGGCCGCGATCACCGACGGGCACGGTGTCGGCACCATCCTGGACGACGACCGGGACGGGGTGTTCTCCTGTCGGGCCAGCGCGTTGGACGTGGGCGGGGTCGAACCGGCGGTGGCCAACGATCCGAACCTTCCCTGTCGCGACGACCACCGGACAGTGGTGCAGGCCGGTCTGAACGCCGGGCTGCTCGCCGTCACCGCCGACGGGCTGGACGCGAGCACCGACCAGACCCCGGACTCGCTGGCCTCCACCGATCCGGCGGCCGGGGACGCGGCGACGTCGAACGCCACCGTGTCCTCGGTGACGATCTCGGCGACGCTGGTGTCGATCAAGCTGAAGGTGATCACCTCGCGGGCGGGTGCCGAGTGTGTGTCCACCCCGTCCGGGCCGGCACCGAAGCTCACCGGGTACTCGTCGGTGGCCGGGCTGACCATCAACGGAGTGCCGGTCACGGTCGGATCCGGGCCGTTGGACATTCCGTTGGTCATCGGCACCCTGCACCTGAACAGCACCACCACGACGGCGGACTCGGTGACCCAGCGGGCGGTGTGGCTGCACACCGCGCTGACCGACGTGGTGGTGGCCGAGTCCACCGCCGACGTGCACGGCACCAGCGCGCACCCGGGCGGCAACCCGTGCACCGCACCGTGACGTGACCCGATCCCGGCCAGGCCCCTGACCCGGACCTGGCCACAACACACCGTGTCGAGGGAAGTGGGGCGCGCGGTGCTCAGGACTCGCCTCACTTCCCTCGAACCATGTTTGGTTGAGGTCCGTCGCGAGCTAAGCAGTCGATCCTCGAGCAGATCCGATGGTTCAGGTTGGTTTGTATCGTTCGGAACTGGAAGGCTGAAGTGGTCGCACAGGTGACCCGGACAGCCTGCGAAGCGTGCCTGGTCGCCCTGGGTATCCGGGGTCCCCGGTGCTCCGGTACCGCGCCGGGTCCACCGGCGCCACACAGGGGAGTTGTGATGTCACCGTCATGTGCCTGGACGCGGTTACGTGCCCTCGGGTTGGCCGCGTTACCGGCCGCACTCGTCGTCGGGCTGGCCGGACAACCGGTGGCGCACGCCGACGTCACAGCTGACCGTACCGGTGTCACCGTCACCCTCGGCCCGGGCCAGAGCCAGAACATCGGCAAGGTCGTGTCCACCATGCCGGGGACCGTGACGCCGGTGGCCAGTTGTGATCCGGAAGTGTCAACCACCTTCGACGCGAACCTGGTCGAGACCATCCACGTGGCGCCGGACGCCACCGCGGGCATCTTCACCTGCACCGTGGACTTCCAGATCGGCGGGCAGTCGTTCGGCCTGGTCGTGGTGAACACGGTGCACGTGCCGGGGTTGTCCCTCGACGACGTGATGGTCGCCGAGGGGGACACCGGCACCGTGCCGGCCACCTTCGCGGTGTCCCTGTCCGAACCGTCGCCGGCCACGGTGACCGTGCCCTTCGCCACCGTTGACGCCACCACCGTTGCGCCGGCGGACCACGCCGCGGCCTCCGGAACGGTGATGTTCGCGCCGGGGCAGACCGACGCGACGGTGACCGTGGACGTCAACGGTGACACCGTCGACGAGCTGGACGAGCAGTTCGCGGTCGAGCTGTCGGCGGCGGTGGGCGCGGCCGTCACCGACGGCCAGGGTGTGGGGACCATCCTGGACGACGACCGGGACGGGGTGTTCTCGTGTCGGGCCAGCGGGCTGGACGTGGGCGGGGTCGAACCGGTGCTGGGCAACGGCCCGGACGCACCGTGCGTTGCGGACCATCAGATCCTGGCCCATGCCGGGCTGGACGCCGGGCTGCTCGCTGTCACCGCCGACGGCCTCGACGTGTCGACCGACCAGACGCCCGACCTGCTGGCCGGCACTGATCCGGCGGCCGGTGACGTGGCGACGTCGAACGCCACGGTGTCCACGGTGACCATCTCGGCCACGCTGGTGTCGATCGAACTGAACACGGTGACGTCCCAGGCCACCGCCGGGTGCGTGTCCACCCCTGGCGGGCTGGTACCCCGGTTCACCGGTTCCTCGTCGGTGGCCGGACTGACCATCAACGGGGTGCCGATGACGGTCGGATCCGGGCCGGTGGACATTCCACTGGCCATCGGCACCCTGCACCTGAACAGCACGACGGTCTCGGGGGATTCGGTGACCCGGCGGGCGGTGTGGTTGCACACCGCGCTGACTGACGTGGTGGTGGCCGAGTCCACCGCGGGCGTGCACGGCACCGCCGCCCACCCCGGCGGCAACCCCTGCGTCACCCGGTGACCTGACCAGTCCGACCTGACGAAACGTGTCGAGGGAAGTGGGACGGCTCGGCCACCCGGCCAGTCTCACTTCCCTCGACGCACGTACTGCGTGGAGGAAACCCGCCATCGGATTCCATGCCAGCACCGTTGTCGGGGTGGCGAAGAATCGAACGGGTCAGGCTTTCCATACCCACAGGTCCAACTCGACCCCACCACCATCTGCACCCCCAAAAGTGAATCCGGTAACCGAAATCGACGGGCAACCGAAAGTAGAACCCGGCTGGCACCGGGTGCCCGAGAAGGCGAGAACAAACAAGGCACTCGCGGAAGTGGTCGACGCGCGGCCCGGAGTCGGTGAGCCACCGGTCCAGCGCGCCGCACAGCGTGGACTTCCCGACACCTGGACCGCACCGTTGACGGCAGTCAGGACTGTCATCCATCCAGTCTGCCGGCACACCCTGACCCGGGCCGGGACCTTCCTCCGGCCAGCCGAAAGGCTCGAGATCCCGTGCGTCCAGTCACCCAACAGACGGCACGGCCTGACCCGGGTCGGGCAGGGGCAGCGGCCGGGGCGGGACCGGGGTGGAGACCACGATCGACGTGGTGGTCTGGCCGAACAGGAGGAACCGGTCCAGGATGTCCTCGAGTTCGGGGATGGACGGCGCGTGCACCTTGAGGAAGAAGCAGTCCTCGCCCGTGATCCGGTGACACTCGACCACCTGCGGGGTCTCCTGGGCGGTCGCGGAGACCTTGGGCAACAGGCCAGGGCCGGGCCGAACCCGTACCAGGGCGGTGACCGGCATGCCCAGCGCGGCGGGGTCGACGTCCATCCGGTACCCGGCGATCACGCCGCCCGCCTCCAGTCGGGCCACGCGTTCCGTGACCGCCGGAGCGGACATGCCCACCCGCCGGGCGAGTTCGGACATCGACATCCGGGGTTTGTCATGCAGTTCGGAGAGCAGGCGGAGGTTTACGTCATCGAGCCGGTCGAAGGAATCCCGGCTCGTTGAGCTGTATTTTCCAGGCAACTTGGTATTGCCTCCTTCACTTTGCCATTCACACTCGGTACCCCGCCTTGCAAGATACTCGGTATGAACGAGGTCCGAGAAGTCACTCCCGGGACGGCTCCGAGGGCGTCCGGTCCGCCGAGCCGCGCGCCGGCCGCCGCGTACCTCACCGTGAGTGCGGTCTTCCACTACCTCGGCCCGGCGTTCGCCGTGCTGCTGTTCAGTCGGGTCGACGCGGTCGGGGTCGCCTGGCTGCGGATCGCCAGCGCCGCGGTGGTGTTCGCCGTGGCGCGGCGTCCGTGGCGGCTGGTGGCACGCCTGGCGGCGGAGCAGCGTCGCGTCCTGCTGGGACTCGGCGTGGTGCTGGCCGCGATGAACACCGTGTTCTACCTGGCGGTGGCCCGGCTTCCCCTGTCGACAGTGGGGGCGATCGAGTTTCTCGGCGCCATCGTGCTGGCCGCGGCCGGCCTCCGGACCGGGCGCAACGCGCTGGCGCTGGGCCTGGCCGTGGCAGGGGTGTTCACCCTCACCGACATCCGGCTGGCCAGCGAGCCGCTCGGCTTCGTGTTCGCCTTCGCCAACTGCGCGCTGTTCATGCTGTACGTGACGCTCGGCCACCGCATCGCCAATGCCGGCCAGTCTGGCGGTTCCCGATGGAGCGGCGTGGACCAGCTTGGCGCGGCCATGCTGGTCGCCGCGGTCGCGGCCCTGCCGGCCGGCCTGCTGCGGGCCGCACCGGCGTTCACCCACCCCGTGTGGCTGCTGGCCGGCGCCGCGGTCGGGGTGTGCTCGTCGGTCATCCCGTACGTGTCCGACCAGCTCGCCATGGCGCGGCTACACAGGTCCACGTTCGCGCTGATGCTGAGCATCCTGCCGGCCTCGGCGACCGTCGTCGGGCTGGTCGTGCTGGCTCAGCGGCCGACCGTCCGCGACCTGACCGGCGTTGCCCTGGTGATCGTCGCCGTCGCCATCCACCAGCAGTCCCACATCTCCCGCTGAAAGGAGTCCCGAGCACTACACCCGTCTGGGCTCGTCCGGTCTGAAGGTCTCACGGATCGGTCTGGGCATGATGAGCTGCGGCGACCTGGGCCGGCGCGTCCCTGATGCGCACCTGGCAGTTCGCCAAGGCGAGTACGCCGCGCGGGCGGGCGACTGGACCTGGCTCTGTCGGAGTCCGAGTGGACGCACTGGAGGCGGCCCTACCTGCCGCACGACACGTTCGGCTACTCCTGAACCTCCGGTGGCGGCGGGGGTGAGCGGCCCGCCAGCCAGCAGCCCGGGACTTACGACGAGCGGTTCCCGGGCCCACCAGCCCTCCGGACAGCGGTCAGCGCACGGGCGGCGCGGCGGGTGAGGGCGGAGGGGCGTGCCGGCCGCACCCGGGGGTGGTGCGGCCGGCACGTGGTCGGGGTCAGTGGCCGAAGGTGAACCAGTTGACGTTGACGAAGTCGGATGGCTGGCCGCTGGTGAACGTCAGGAACACGTCGTGCACCCCGGTCACTCCGGTGATGTTCGCCGGCACCGTCCGCCAGGACTGCCACCCCCCGGTGTTGGCGATGGCGAAGCTGCCGACCGGTGGGTTGGATCTGCTGTCGATGCGCACCTCGACCAGGCCGCTGATCCCACCCCCGGCGCCGGAGGCGACCCGGGCGACGAACTGGTGGGCCGGTGTGGAGCCGAAGTCCACTCCCCGGTAGAGCGCCCAGTCGCCGTTGGCGATGAACCCGATGTCCTGCCCGCCGCCGGTGTCGGTGGTCGCCTCGGCCTGCACGCCTGACTGCTGGTCAAAGCTCTCGGCCTGGATCGTCGAGTACGCGTCGCGACCCGACGGCGGCGGCGTGGTGCCACCGGTATCTCCGGCGTCCCGGTGGTACACCGCGACGTAGTCGACCAGCATCGGCACCCCGGACGCGGTCGCGCCGGTCGGCCCGCCGCCGAACGCGGCCGGGAAGCCGCCGCCCATGGCCACGTCGAGGATGACGAAGAACCCGTGGTGCAGCGCGTTGTTCCAGGTGGTGGCGTCGACCTGGTTCTGGTTGACGGTGAAGAAGTTGACCCCGTCGAGGAACCAGCGGACCTGCTCGGGGCTGACGCTGCGGTCGTACTCCATCGTGTAGGTGTGGAAGCCGGTCTGGCACCCGGCGCAGGCGTGCTGTCCGCTGCCGATGCCGGTGGTCTCGTTGCACGGCCCGCCCGGAGATACTCCACAGTGGAGGGTTGCGAACTCCGAGCTGAGCCCGTTGATGTCCTCCATCAGGTCGATCTCGCCGATGCCAGGCCAGTTCGTGGCGCCCACCGGCCGCGCCGCCGCGCCCATCATCCAGAACGCCGGCCAGTAGCCGGCTGCTGCCGCACCGCTGACATTGGGCTGCTGGATGGACGCCTGGACGCGCATTATCCCGCCGAGGGGTGCCTGGAAGTCGGTGCGCTGGGTCTCCACCCGGCCCGACGTCCACGATCCGTTGGCCGCGCGGATCGGCCGGATCACCAGGTGGCCGGCACCGTCGGTGAAGACGTTGTTGGTGCTGTTGGTCATCGTCTCGACCTCGCCGGTGCCCCAGTTCGCCGCCCCGCCCGGGTAGCCGGTGCCGAGGTCGTAGAGCCAGTTGGCCGTGGACAGGCCGGAGTTCGCCGGTCCGTTGAAATTGTCGCTGAAGTCAAGGGTCCAGCCGGGGTCGGGCGCCGGTGCGTCCGCGGTGGCGGGCGCCGACGCCATCAACGACACGAGTGCCGCGGCCAGTGCCACGGCGCCCGCGAATGCGAACGGCCGTCGCCGGGATCGTGTGCCCGGCAGGCGTGGTGTGCGCATGAGCGGTCCTCCCTGCGAGATGGGAACTCCGAACAGGGCGGCGGCGAACGGGGTGGACGGCTGTGGCCGCGGTATCCCGCCCAAATATGGGAGCGCTCCCAGGTATCGGGTGTCAAGGGTGGGCAGCCCGCATGGCGAAAACTCTTGACAGCACTTCGTTGCCAAATGAGACTGGCCGCCTACTCTCTGGGAGCGCTCCCAGAAACGGACCAGAGTGAGCTGGAGCGGTCATGAACAGCTACCGCACGTCTGTCCGTCAGGCATTACGGGTCGTCGCGCTGGGCGTGCTGCCGCTGCTGGTGGCCGCCGCCTGCAGCGGTTCCGGCGGTGGGTCCGGCGGTGGGTCCGGAGCGTCGGACCGGTCGAGTGCCCAGGGCTGCCAGCCCAGCGGCGGAAAGGTGACCCTGACCTTCTGGAGTTGGGAACCAGGGATCGACAAGATCGTCGATGTGTGGAACGCCCAGAACCCCGACATCCAGGTCAAGGTCAAGGAAGTCGTGTCCGGACCGATGGGCACGTACCAGAACTACAACAACGCCATCAAGGCGCACACCACTCCCGACATCGGCATGATCGAGTATGACTCGCTGGGCAGCTACCGGCTCCAGAACGCGCTGACCAACCTCGCCTCGTGCGCCGGTATCGCCAGGGCCGAGAGCGCGTTCGTACCGTGGACGTGGTCGCAGGGAACCTTCGGTGAGTCCGGTGCGGTCTACGCGGTGCCGCAGGACACCGGCCCGATGGCGATGTACTACCGCAAGGACATCTTCACCCGGTACCACATCCCGGTTCCATCCACATGGGACGAGTACTACCAGGACGCGAAGCTGCTGGTGGTGGCCGACCCGAAGGCGAAGATCATGCACATCGGGCAGGACGCTGCCTGGTTCCAGGGCCTGCTGTGGCAGAACGGTGCCCGTCCGTTCCACACCGACGGGAACGCCGTCACCGTCCGGCTCGCCAGCCCGGCGGAGCGGAAGGTCGCCGACTACTGGCAGCGGATGATCGACCAGAAGCTCGTCACGACCAACATCGCGTCGTTCTCGCCCGCACTGTACAAGGCGTGGGACACCGGGCAGATCGTCACCGAGATCGGGGCGGCCTGGGGCTACAGCCTTATCCGCGACAACGCAAAGTCGACCGCGGGCAAATGGGCGGTCGCCCCGCTGCCGCAGTGGGACCCCTCGCAGCCGGCGGCTGGTAACTGGGGCGGCTCGTCCAATGCCGTCTTCGCCGGTAGCAAGCACCCGTTGGAGGCGGCGAAGTTCATTACCTGGCTGGGCAGCGACCCGCAGGCGGTGCGCATGCTCAACCAGCTTGGCGGCAGTTACCCGGCCTCCGTGCAGGGTCTGCAACTGCCAGCGTTGAGCCAGGGCGTGCCGTTCTACGGTGACCAGCACATCTTCGACATCTTCGCGAAGGCTGCCGGGCAGGTCGACCCCAGTTTCCAGTGGGGTCCAGACATGACCGACACCGACACGTTCATCAATGACGGCTTCGCCGCGGCCGTCGGCGGCCACGGCACCCTCCACGGCGCGATGGTCGATGCCCAGGCCAAGACCGTGGACGCCCTGAAGGCCAAGGGCATCACGGCCACGACGGGCTGATTCGCTCGGGCGTGCCGGCGGGCACCTTGGGCGGCGGCATCGCCGGCACGCC
>DATCWR010000090.1:0-6336 GCA_036566245.1 Mycobacteriales bacterium
GGCCAGAGCCGACCACCGCGATCCGCCGGCCGGTGCGCCGGGCCGGGATCTGGGGAACCACCCAACCCTCCGCCCAGGCCCGGTCGATGATCTCCACCTCGATCTGTTTGATGGTCACCGGATCGGAACCGATGCCCAGCACGCAGGCACTCTCACACGGCGCCGGGCAGATCCGGCCGGTGAACTCCGGGAAGTTGTTGGTGGCGTGCAACCGGTCGGCCGCGGCGCGCCAGTCGTCCCGGCGGACCAGGTCGTTCCACTCCGGAATGAGGTTGCCCAGCGGGCACCCGTTGTGGCAGAACGGAACACCGCAGTCCATGCACCGACCGGCCTGGGTGCTCACCTTCTGCGCGTCGAAACTCTGCTTGCCCTCGTACACCTCGCGCCAGTCCTGGATGCGCACCGGAACCGGCCGGCGCGGCGGCAGTTCCCGGCGGTGCCTGAGGAATCCGGTCGGGTCAGCCACGTGCCGCCTCCATGATCGCCTCGGCCACGTCGCGGCCGTCTCGTTCGGCCCGCATGGTCGCCTCCAACACCCGCCGGTAGTCGCGGGGCATGATCCGGCGGAACTCGCCGATGCGGCGGTCCCAGTTCGCCAGCAGTTCCTCGGCCACCGTCGACCCGGTTTCCAGCAGGTGCCTGCGCACGGTCTCGCGCAGCCACGGTTCGTCGGCCTCGGGCACCTCCTCCACGTCCACCAGGTCGCCGTTGACCCGCAACGGGTTGAGGTTCCACACGTAGGCGGTACCCCCGGACATGCCCGCGGCCAGGTTGCGCCCGGTCGGCCCCAGGATCACCACCCGGCCACCGGTCATGTACTCGCAGGCGTGGTCACCCACCCCCTCCACCACCGCGGTGGCACCGGAGTTACGCACGCAGAACCGTTCCCCCACCGTGCCGCGCAGGAACAGTTCGCCGGCGGTGGCCCCGTAACCGATCACGTTGCCGGCCAGCACGTTGTGCTGTGCGGCGAAGGGCGCCCGTTCGTCCGGGCGGGCGATGATCCGGCCTCCGGACAGGCCCTTGCCCAGGTAGTCGTTGGCGTCGCCGTGCAGACGCAGCGTGATTCCCCGGGGCAGGAACGCGCCCAGCGACTGCCCGGCCGAACCGCGCAGGGTCACCTCGATGGTGTCGTCGGGCAGGCCGGTCCCGCCGAAGCGCGCGGTCACCCGCGACCCGAGCATGGTGCCGACCGTGCGGTTGACGTTCCGTATCGGCAGGTCGAGTTTGACCGGTGTGCCGTCGAGCAGTGCCCCCTCACACAACGCGATCAGGGTGTTGTCCAGCGCCTGGTCCAGACCGTGGTCCTGTGCCACCACCTGGTGCCGGGCCGCGCCGTCGGGAAGTTCGGGCACCGCCAGCAGCGGGGCCAGGTCGAGCCCGGCGGCCTTCCAGTGCGCCACCGCCCCGCGCACGTCGAGGAGTTCGGCGTGGCCCACCGCCTCCCGCAGACTGCGGAAGCCCAACGCGGCGAGATGCTCACGCACCTCCTGGGCAAGGAACTCGAAGAAGTTGACCACGAACTCCGGTCGGCCGGAGAACCGGGCACGCAGTTCGGGATTCTGGGTGGCCACCCCGACCGGACAGGTGTCCAGGTGACACACCCGCATCATCACGCAGCCGGACACCACCAGCGGGGCGGTGGCGAAGCCGAACTCCTCGGCACCGAGCAGGGCCGCCACGATCACGTCCCGGCCGGTCTTGAGTTGGCCGTCGCACTGCACCACGATCCGGTCGCGCAACCCGTTGAGCAGGAGGGTCTGTTGGGTTTCGGCCAGGCCGAGCTCCCAGGGCGCACCAGCGTGCTTGAGGCTGGTCAGCGGGGACGCGCCGGTGCCGCCGTCGTGACCGGAGATCAACACCACGTCGGCGTGCGCCTTGGCCACCCCGGCCGCGACCGTGCCCACCCCGACCTCGGCGACGAGTTTGACGTGCACCCGCGCCCGGGAGTTGGCGTTCTTCAGGTCGTGGATGAGCTGGGCCAGGTCCTCGATGGAGTAGATGTCATGGTGCGGTGGTGGTGAGATCAGACCGACGCCCGGGGTGGAGTGTCGGGTTCGGGCGATCCACGGATAGACCTTGTGCGCCGGCAGTTGGCCGCCCTCGCCGGGCTTGGCCCCCTGGGCCATCTTGATCTGTAGGTCATCGGCGTTGACCAGGTACTCGCTGGTCACCCCGAACCGTCCACTGGCGACCTGCTTGATGGCGCTGCGGCGCAGGTCGCCGTTGGCGTCAGGAACGAACCGGTCGGCATCCTCGCCGCCCTCGCCGGTGTTCGACCTGGCACCGAGCCGGTTCATCGCGATCGCCAGGGTCTGGTGCGCCTCGGCCGAGATGGAACCGTAGGACATCGCACCGGTGCTGAACCTGCGCACGATGGAGCTGACCGGTTCGACCTGCTCGATCGGTACCGGTGGCCGCACCCCCTGGCGGAGTTCGAACAGGCCGCGCAGTGTCGCGGCCTGACGGGCCAGTTCGTCCACGGTGGAGGTGTACCGCCGGAAGATCTCGTACCGGCGGGACCGGGTGGAGTGTTGCAACAGGAACACCGTCTCCGGGTTGAACAGGTGCACCTCGCCCTCGCGCCGCCACTGGTAGTCCCCGCCCACCTCCAGGCCACGGTGCGCCCGGTCGGCCGGGTTGTCCGGGTGAGCCAGCCGGTGCCGGGACAGCACCTCGCCAGCCAGCACCGACAGACCGACCCCCTCGATCCGGCTGGTCGTGCCGGTGAAGTACTCGGCCACCACGTCGCCGGCCAGGCCGAACGCCTCGAAGACCTGTGCGCCGGTGTAGGAGGCGACCGTGCTGATACCCATCTTGGACATCACCTTGAGGACGCCCTTGCCCAGCGCGTGGATGTAGTTCCGTTCGGCCTGGTCGGGAGTGATGCCGGTGATCACCCCGCTGCGGGCCAGGTCCCGCACGGTGTCGTAGGCCAGGTATGGACTGACCGCGGTGGCACCGTAGCCGAGCAGCAGCGCCACGTGGTGCACCTCGCGGCAGTCCGCGGACTCCACGACCAGACCGACCCTGGTGCGGGTCCTCTCCCGCACCAGGTGGTGGTGCACGGCCGCGGTGGCCAACAACGAGGGGATCGCCGCCCGGTTCCGGTCGGTGCCCCGGTCGGAGAGCACGAGCACCCGGGCACCGGCGGCGATCGCCCGGGACGCCTCGGCACGCACCCGGTCCAGCGCCTGTCGCAGCGACTCGCCCAGGGCGGGGTCGGCGACGCCGTCCGGCAGTCGGGCCGTGCCGGTTCCCACCGGTATGTCGAACAGGCAGGGAATGGTCACCGAGGCGAAGCCGGACGGCTCACCGTCCAGAGCGGAGATCCGGCCCAACTCCGCGTGGTCCAGAACCGGGTAGGGCAACACGATCTGCCGACAGGACTCCGGGGTCGGGTCCAGCAGGTTGCCCTCCGGGCCGAGCGTGGTGCCCAGCGAGGTGACCAGTTCCTCTCTGATGGCATCCAACGGCGGGTTGGTCACCTGGGCGAACAGTTGGCTGAAGTAGTCGTAGAGCAACCGCGGGCGTTCCGACAGCACCGCCACCGGCGTGTCGCTGCCCATCGACCCGATCGGTTCGACCCCGGCGGCGCCCATCGGCGCCAGGATGACCCGCAGTTCCTCCTCGGTGTAGCCGAAGGCGCGCTGCTGACGGGCCAGGGCCGCGCCGGCGGTCCGATCGGGTGGATCGGGTGGCTCGGGCAGGTCGGTCAGGTGCACCAACCCGTCGGACAACCACTGACCGTAGGGATGCTCGCCGGCCAGTTCGGCCTTGATCTCGTCGTCGTCGACGATCCGCCCCCGCCCGGTGTCGACCAGGAACATCCGACCCGGCTGCAACCTGCCCTTGGCCACCACCCGGTCGGCCGGGATGTCGAGAACACCGACCTCGCTGGCCAGCACCACCAGGTCCTCGTCGGTACGCCACCACCGGGCCGGCCGAAGCCCGTTGCGGTCCAACACCGCGCCGATCACGGTGCCGTCGGTGAAGGCCACACAGGCCGGGCCGTCCCACGGCTCCATCAGTGTGGCGTGGTACCGGTAGAAGGCGCGCCGCGCCGGATCCATCTCGGCGTGGTTCTCCCATGCCTCGGGAATCATCATCAGCACCGCGTGTGGCAGCGACCGGCCGGCCAGATGCAACAGTTCGAGGACCTCGTCGAAGGACGCCGAGTCGCTGGCCTGCCCGGTGCACACCGGAAACAACCGGTCCAGGTCCTCGGGGCCACCGTGCCCACCGGAGGTGGCCAGCACCGCGCTGGACAGCATCGCCTCGCGGGCCCGCATCCAGTTGCGGTTCCCACGCACGGTGTTGATCTCGCCGTTGTGCGCGACGTACCGGTAGGGGTGTGCCAGCGGCCAGGACGGGAAGGTGTTGGTGCTGAACCTGCTGTGTACCAGCGCGAGCGCGGAGTCGAAGGTCGGGTCGGTCAGGTCCGGGAAGAAGGTGGCGAGTTGGTCGGTGGTCAACATTCCCTTGTAGACGATGGTGCGCCCGGACAGGGATGGGAAGTACAGGCCCACACCCGAGGCCGCCGACTCGCGTTCGGACCGCCGGCGCACACAGAAGGCCCTGCGTTCCAGTGTCAGTCCGCTGGCACCGGCCAGGAAGACCTGTGCGAACCGGGGCATGACCGACCGGGCTGTCGGCCCCACCGCGGTGGGGTCGACGGGCAGGTCCCGCCACCCCAACACGGTCAGTCCCTCCTCGGCCGCGACACGTTCGATCAGGGCAACCACCTCGGCCCGTCGCTGGTCCTCGGCCGGCAGGAACGCGATGCCACAGGCGTAGCCGGCCGCCCCGTCCGGGTCTGGTTCGGGTAGTGCGAAGTCCACGGCCGAGCGCAGGAACGCGTCGGGCATCTGCACCAGGATGCCCGCCCCGTCGCCCGAACTGGGTTCACAGCCGGCCGCGCCGCGGTGTTCCATGTTGTTCAGCGCGGCCAGGCCCTGTCGCACGATCTGGTGTGACCTACGGCCGTGGGCGTCGACCACGAACGCCACGCCGCAGGCGTCGTGTTCGCGCAGCGGGTCGTAGAGGCCCTGCGGTCCGGGCATGGCAGAAAAATCCATGGGGGCCTTCCCGTCGTCGGTGGTTTCGGTGTGAGACCAGGGACGACGTCGGCCCCGGGGGCGCCCTTCAGATTACCGGGAATGGCGACCGGTTTACCCCTCCGGGTGTCCCAACCGTCACAACTCGCAACCTCAGGCCGGCCGTGTTGCACCTATATTGCGCACTACGCCCGATTCGGAATCTCTCCCCTGCGGGCCATCACCTGTCGGGCTACCACCGGCTGGTCATTACCGGACGAACCAGGGTTGTTCACCCTGGCTGGCCGGGTTGGCCCGGACAAGGTGATAAGCATTCCGCAACATCACAAACACGCGGCGTGTACAGCAGGCAGAATCCTGGTATGACCGACGTGTTCCAGGCCGTGGCCGCGGGTGACACGGACGCCGTGAGCGACCTGCTGCGCTCGGACCGACGCTGCGCGCAGGCCCGCAACGATGACGGGATCACCGTGGTGCTGTGGGCGTTGTACGTCGGACAGCCCGCACTGGCCAAGGTGCTCGCCCACGCCAAGCGCGAACTCGACGTGTTCGAGACGGCCGCGCTGGGAGAGACCGACCGGCTGGGCGCACTGCTGGACAACGACATCAGACTGGCGTTCGCGCGCAACGCCGACGGGTACACGGCGTTACACCTGGCCGCGTTCTTCGGTCGGCCGGCCGCTGCCCAGCGGCTGTTGACCGCCGGTGCGGACGTGGACGAACGGGCGCAGAACTCCACCGCGGTGACGCCCTTACACAGTGCGGTGTCCGGGCGCCATCCCGAGGTGGTCCGGGTCCTGCTGGACGCTGGCGCCCAGGTCGACGCGCGTCAACAGGGCGGCTGGACACCGTTGCACTGCGCGGCGCAGAACGCCGACCCGCGGTCGGCAGAACTGTTACTGGCCGCCGGAGCCGACACCCGCGCACTCAACGACGCCGGCCACACCCCGGTCGACCTGGCCGTCGGACCGATCCGGGACCACCTTCGCCGCATCACCCGACGCTGACCCGTCGCCGGCACCCGCCAGACCGCCGGCAGCCGACCGTTACCGGTTGGCGCGAGCGCGGCGGCGACGTCGACGGACCAGCAGCACGAGCACCGCCAGGATGGCCAGCGACCGTGCCGCCCAGCGAAGGGCGGTGGCGTCGGCCGGTTCCGGCCGGCCTCGCGAAGTGCTGGTGCCGAGCCGGTGGGTCGGGTGCGTTGTACGGGCGACCGGTCGACCTTCCGGTGGCCCGGTCTCGGTGGCGGTCTCGGAGTTGGTGTCGGCGGTCGCCC
>DATCWR010000104.1:0-34633 GCA_036566245.1 Mycobacteriales bacterium
ATCCGGCGGGGCGTCTCGGCCACAGCCAGGCAAGCGTCCGCCCAGCCAGCGTCCGAAGCGGAAGCGGCGCTGAGAGACTACGTTCAGCCACAACCAGCCCCCGCCCGGGGGCCTGCCCGGGAGAGTCATCGTGAGCGAGAGCACCACGCGGCCGGCCAGCGCCGCACCCGAGGCGGCCGGCACGGCCGTGTCGAAGGAGTTGTCCCGGCCGCCAGATGACGTGTCGTCGCTGGAGGCACTGTTGGTTCGCGAGGGCGACATCGCCGGCGACTACCTGGAACGACTACTGGACATCGTCGACTACGACGGTGACATCGATCTGGACGTCGAGGGTGACCGTGCCGTGGTGGCCGTGGTCGGCGGTGAGCTGGACCGGCTGGTCGGTCCCAACGGGGCCACCCTGGAGGCACTGCAGGAGCTGACCAGGCTGGCCGTCCAGCAGCAGACCGGGGTGCGGAGCCGGCTGATGCTGGACGTGGGCGGATACCGGGCCCAGCGACGTACCGACCTGACGAATCTGGCCACCAGGGTGTGCCGGGAGGTGCTGGCCAGTGGCGAGCCCTCCGAACTGGCTCCGATGAATCCGTTCGAGCGCAAGATCGTGCACGACGCCGTCGCGACCGTGGACGGGGTGGTCAGCGAGTCCGAGGGCGAGGAACCCAACCGCAGAGTCGTCATCGCGCCGGAGCGGTGAGAACGGCTGGTACGACATAAGCGAGCCCCGTCGGTATTCGGCGGGGCTCGTTTCTGTGAGGGGAGGCAGTGGTGGACGGGTCGGTGGCACCGCCACCTCCGGCAGTGGCCGAGAAGGTGTTCGGAGCGCGGTTCGCGGATGTTGTGCGGTATGTCGAGTTGCTCGCCACCGACGGTCTGACCCGTGGACTGCTTGGTCCGCGGGAGGTGCCGCGACTGTGGGATCGGCACGTACTCAACTGTGCGGCGTTGGCCGAACTCATCGGCCCGGACGAGGTTGTGGTTGACGTGGGTAGCGGCGCTGGGCTCCCCGGGGTGGTGTTGGCGTTGGCTCGCCCGGACCTACGGGTGACCCTGGTCGAGTCACTGGCCCGGCGGACCGCGTTCCTTGAGGAGTGTCGCGTCACACTGCGACTGGAGAACGTCTCGGTACATCGGGGCCGAGCCCCGGACCGCGAGACCGTGGCCGCGGTGGGCGGGGCCGACGTGGTCACCTCCCGCGCGGTTGCCGCACTCGACCGACTGGCGGCATGGTGCCTACCACTCCTGCGACCGGGAGGCAGAATGCTCGCGGTGAAGGGAGCTTCCGCCCAGACAGAGGTCGAGCGGTACGCCGGCGTGGTGGCCCGGTCGGGTGGAACCCGTATCGAGGTACGTCGTTGCGGCGTTGGCATGGTGGAACCCCCTACGACGGTGATAGTGGTGTGTCGAGGCGGCCCACCAGGGCGACGGGGAAAGCGGTGACCATGACGACAGGGCGCGCGCAACGCCAACCAGGCGCACTCGGCTGGCCGGAGCAACCCTCTGCATCGCCACCCGATCAGAACGAAGGCGGGGTGGACTCCCCTCTGGGCTGGCCTGGCCAGCCCGGCCAACCGCATTCGGCAGAGAGGAACACGGACGTGGGTAAACACGTCGGCGGCACCACGGAACCGACCGGGGACGCGGAGACCGACACGACAGTCGGGGACGCCAGCCACAGTCGGATCAGGCGGGTACTCGACAGTGCCGTTGTTTCACGTGAAACCACTGAGGCCATCGATGTTTCACGTGAAACCTACGACACCCCGATAGCCCGCGAGGCGGCCCGTGCGGTCCGGGTGCTCAACGTGTCCGGCGAAGAGTTTCCGCGGCCGGCCCAGCGTCGGGTGATCGCGGTGGCCAACCAGAAGGGCGGGGTTGGCAAGACCACGTCGAGTGTCAACCTGGCGGTGGCGCTCGCCCTGCATGGATCCCGGGTGTTGGTGTTGGATCTCGACCCGCAGGGGAACGCGAGCACCGGGCTCGGGGTCGACCACCACGCCGGGGTCCCGTCCATCTACGAGGTGTTACTCGGTGAGCGGGGTCTGGCCGACACGGCCGCGCCGGTAGCGGGGATGCCGAACCTGTGGTGCGTCCCCGCCACCATCGACCTGGCCGGGGCCGAGATCGAACTGGTCGAACTGGAACACCGCGAGGCTCGACTGCGGATGGCCGTGGCGGCCCTGCGGCACCGGGTGGACTACATCCTGATCGACTGTCCGCCCTCACTCGGCCTGCTCACAGTCAACGCCCTGGTTGCCGCGAACGAGGTGCTCATCCCGATCCAGTGCGAGTACTACGCCCTGGAGGGGCTGGGCCAACTACTGCGCAACATCGAACTGGTGCAGGCTCACCTCAATCCGGGGGTCCTGGTCTCCACGATCCTGCTGACCATGTACGACGGGCGGACCAAGCTGGCCGACCAGGTCGCCCAGGAGGTCCGTCAACACTTCGGGGAACTGGTGCTTGACGCGGTGGTTCCGCGCAGTGTCCGGGTGTCCGAGGCGCCCGGCTATGGTCAGTCGGTGATGACCTACGACCCGGGTTCCCGGGGTGCTGTCAGTTACCTGGAGGCAGCGCGGGAGATCGCCGAACGCGGTGCACCGGTCCGGCGGGATGGATGACCGGAAAGCTCACACACCGGAACGCAGCGGAGGCGGATTCGTGACGACGCGACGTGGTGGACTCGGCAGAGGGCTGGGTGCGCTCATCCCGACCGGCGCACCGATCGGGATGCCACCCGAGCCGGCCGGGACCGGCGCCGGCCATGCCGCTCTCGGCATGGGTGACGGGTCCGACTCGTGGACAGATGGGCCGGCGGCCGTGCCTGGCGCGTCGTTCCGGGAGATCCCGGTGGACGCGGTGACGCCGAACCCGAAGCAGCCTCGGCAGGTCTTTGACGAGGAGTCGCTGGAGGAGCTGAAGCTCTCGATTCGCGAGTTCGGGCTGCTCCAGCCGGTGGTGGTGCGGGACCGGGGCGCCGGCCGGTACGAGTTGGTGATGGGTGAGCGTCGCTGGCGCGCCACCCGCGAACTCGGCCTGGACACCATTCCGGCCATCGTCCGGGACACCGCCGACGACGCGATGTTGCGCGACGCACTGCTGGAGAACATCCATCGGACCCAGCTCAACCCGCTGGAGGAGGCTGCCGCCTACCAACAGTTGCTCGACGAGTTCGGTACCACCCACGAGGAGCTCGCCCAGCGGATCGGTCGGAGCAGGTCGCAGGTGACCAACACGATCCGGCTGCTGAACCTGCCGGTGAGTGTGCAGCGACGGGTTGCGGTCGGCGTGCTCAGCGCCGGGCACGCCCGCGCCCTGCTGAGCCTCGACAACGCCGACGACCAGGACGAGTTGGCCACCCGGATCGTGGCCGAGGGGCTCTCGGTGCGGGCCACCGAGGAGTTGGTCGCCCTGGCCGGACGAGGGCACGCCAGGAAGCGTTCGGGGCCGCGGTCCCGTCCGGTCGAGGAACCCGCGCTGACCGAGCTGGCCGACCGACTGTCCGACACCTTCGACACCCGGGTGAGGGTGGAGCTGGGCCGGAAGAAGGGCAAACTCGTGGTCGAGTTCGCATCCGTCGACGACCTGCGGCGCATCGTGGACCTGATGTCGCCGGGCTCGTCAGCCGCACCAGGCGAGGCCACCAACCTGGATGCTTGACCCCAGGCCCTCGCCGGGGGCGTAGCCCCGGCCCGGGGTTGCGCGGCCAGGGATCGACGATCCACGGCCGGAGCGAACGTCAGGCTATCCACAGCCTGTCCCGCTGCTGTCCACAGTTTTTTCGCAGTTATCCACAGGCTGTGGTCGAGTCGTGGACGCTGCCACCGGCACACCGGCTACTCCCCACGAACCAGTGGCGGCTGGTCTTCAGGCACCGGTTGGTCAGCGGAGGTTCAGTGCAGGCCCAGCAGTGTGCAGGTTGCGGTCAGGTAGGTGAGTACGAATTCGGGCCTGACCCGGGCCAGGGCCTGGGCAACCGGAAGCCACTCGTACCGGTCGTGCTCGGGATCGACCAGCCGGACCACGGCAGCCTCGGGCAGTTCACACGCGAAGTGACTCCACCGTTCGTCGCCCACCTCGACCGGGGTGAGCGCCACGCCGTCGATACCGGCCTCCTCGGCCAGTTCCCGGAGCGCGCAGGCGGTGATGTCCTCACCCGGTTGTCGGGACCCGGACGGAGGCGTCCAGGCCCAGTCACCGGCGTGGTCCGGCCCATGGTGCGCCCGGTGCAGCATCAGCAGCCGGTCCGGTGACCTGCGGTAGACCACCACCATTGCTCCGAACGGTGGCTCGTCGGCGACCGGTAACCCGTCCCAGGTGGTCCGATCAGTGGTCACCGCTGCCCTCTTTCCACCGCCTTGCGGACCAGTCGCAGGCACAGTTCGCCGAGGCCCAGGCCAGCCGCCTGGACCGCCATCGGGGTCATGCTGGTCTCGGTCATGCCGGGGGCCACGTTGACCTCCAGGAACCACACCTGACCGTCCGGGGTCACCATCGCGTCGGTGCGGGACAGGTCACGCAGACCCAGCACCGCGTGCGCCCGCTCGGCCAGTTCGGCGGCCCGGACAGCCACCTCCGGATCCAACCTGGCCGGGACGTGGTAGGTGGTCAGGCCCGGGGTGTAGCGGGCCGCGTAGTCGAACACGCCACCCGACGGCACGATCTCCACCGCCGGCAGGGCCCGCGGTCCGGCCGGGTCGTCCACCACGCTCAGCGCCACCTCCACGCCCTCGATCAGCGGTTCGACCAGCACGGTGTCGCCGTAGGCGAAGCAGCCCACCATGGCGGCCGGCAGGTCGGCCACCTGGTACACCCGCTGTACACCCAGCGCCGAACCGCCCTGCGCCGGCTTGATCATCAGCGGCAGACCGAACCTGGCCACGATGCCGTCCAGCACCGGGCCGGCGCCCAGTTCGCGGAACGTCGAGTGCGGCAGAGCCACCCAGTCCGGGGTGGCCAGGCCGGCGGCCCGGACCAGTGCCTTCGCGGTGGGTTTGTCCCAGGCCACCCGGCAGGCCGCCGCGTCGCTGCCCACGTAGGGCATGCCGACCAGGTCGAGCACCCCACGCAGGGCACCGTCCTCACCGGTGGAGCCATGCAGGGCGAGGAAGGCCGCGTCCGGGCGGTGCCTGGACAGGGTGGCCAGCAGGTCGGCGTCGGCGTCCAGCAGGCTCGCCTCGGTACCCAACGCCCGGACCGCCTCGGCGATCCGCCGCCCGGACCGCAGCGACACCTCGCGTTCGAAGGCCAGGCCGCCGGCGAGCACCGCGACGTGCAGGTCCTCGGCCGGGATCACGCGTTCACCCACACCAGTCGCACCGGCCGGTCAGAACGTTCCCAGGTCGAACCCGTGTGCACCGTGGCGGGAACCGCGGTCCGTCGGCCAGGACCGCTCGGTGGCCGCCGGGGTGTCCGGCAGGAAGGTGCGGCGCAGGTCGATCTCCTGCCCGACCACCGCGGCCAGCCGGCGGACGCCCTCCCGGATCCGGTCCGGCTCGGGGAAGCAGTAGGACAACCGCATCTGACGGGTGCCCTCCCCGTTGCCGTAGAAACCAACGCCAGGAACGTAGGCGACCCGACCCTGCACGGCCCGCGGCTGCATCACCTTGGCGTCCAGGCCCTCGGGCAGGGTGAGCCACACGTAGAACCCGCCGTCTGGACGGGTCCAGGTGCATCCGGGCGGCATCAACGCGTCCAGGGAGTCCAGCATGGCGTCCCGCCGCTGCCGGTAGATCTCCCGGAACACCTTGACCTGCTCCAGCCACGGCTGGGTGTCCAGGTACTCGGCCACCGCGATCTGGTTGAAGGTGGGCGGACAGAGCACCTGGGACTCGCTGACCAGGATGATCTTCTCCCGAACCGGGTGCGGGGCGGCCACCCACCCGACCCGCAGCCCGGGTGAGAACGTCTTGGAGAACGAACCCAGGTAGATCACCCGGTCCCGGTCGTGTGAGGCCAGCGCCGGCAGTGGATCGCGGTCGAAGCCGAGTAGCCCGTACGGGTTGTCCTCGACCACCAGCACGTCGTACCGCTCGGCGATGTCGAGGATCTGCTCGCGCCGGGACGCGCTGAGCGTCACCCCGGCCGGGTTGTGGAAGTTCGGAATCGTGTAGAGGAACTTGACCGGTCGCCCGGCAGCGGTCAGCCTGGCCAGGGTCTCGGCCAGGGCCGCGGGAACCAGACCGTCCTGGTCCATCGGGACGTGTACCACCTCGGCCTGGGCGGCGGCGAACGTGCCCAGCGCACCCACGTACGAGGGTCCCTCCGCGACCACCACGTCGCCGGGGTCGAGAAAGACCCGACTGATGATGTCCAGGGCCTGCTGCGATCCCACCGTGACCACCACGTCGTCGGCGGTCGCGGTGACTCCCTCCAGGGCCATCACGTCGCAGATCCGTTCGCGCAACCGGGCGTCGCCCTGGCCGGACCCGTACTGGAGTGCCGAGGCGCCCCGTCGGCAGATCAGCTCGCCCATCATCTCGCCGACCGCGTCCAGTGGCAGGGCGGTGGTGTAGGGCATGCCGCCGGCCAGCGAGACAACCTCGGGGCGGTTCGCCACCGCGAACAGGGCCCGTACCTCGGATGCCGTCAGGTTCGCGGTTCGGACCGCGTAGCGGTCGGCGTAACGATCGAGGCTGTTCCCGGACACGAGGCCTCCCCGGGGTGGGCGCGATGAGGAGCGCAGTCTACCGGGCGTGCCTCTTCCGCCCCCAGGCTCGTCGGCCTACCATCGACCGGGACCCCGGGGGCCGGGTCGGAGCGCCGGGGGCCTGGTACAGCGCCCGCGTCGGTGTCGCGGGCGGTCCACGTCACGGGGGGACACCGGGGTCGCCCCGCCACGAACAGGAGGCGCCCGCCGGTGTCACGTCGTCTGGTGAACATCACCCTGGACAACCTCGACGACCTGCCCCGGCGCTGCCGCCGCTGTGTGTTCTGGGAACTCGATCCGGTGCAGCGGGAACGTGCCGAGGAGGCCGGTGACACCGCGCTGGAGAAGGAGGCGTGGGTCTCATCGGTGCTGTTGGACTGGGGCAGTTGCGGGAAGCTCGTCCAGGTTGACGGAGTCGCGGCCGGTTATGTCCTGTTCGCTCCGCCGGCGTACGTGCCGCGCTCGGTTGCCTTCCCGTCCAGCCCGGTCAGCGCCGACGCGGTACTGCTGATGACCGCGCACCTGCGCCCGGAGTTTGCCGGCGGTGGGCTGGGTCGGATGCTGGTGCAGGGGGTGGCCAAGGACCTGACCCGGCGGGGGGTGCGGGCGATCGAGGCGTTCGGGGACCTGCGCTGGCAGTCGCCGCACTGTGTGGTTCCGGCCGAGTTCCTGCTCGCGGTCGGCTTCAAGACCGTCCGCCCACATCAGCGTTTCCCCCGGCTGCGGCTGGAACTGAAGACCACCCTGTCGTGGCGTGAGGACGTCGAGTACGCGTTGGAGAGGTTGCTCGGCAGCATGACGCCCGATGTGGCGCTCCGGCCGGTGTGAGGCGACCTCAGGTGCCAGCGCGGGTACCGCGGGTTCGGCGGGGGGAGGTCACCGTTCGGCCGGTGCGGTCGCGGGCATCACGAAGGTACCGGTCGGCGGGTCCACGTCGGCCGGCAGGAAGAACCGCTGCACCCCCACCAGCACCGCCTCGGCGATGACGCCACGGCAGACCGGGTCGGTCAGCCTGGCCCGGTCATCCGGGTTGGTGAGGTACCCCAGTTCCAACCGCACGGCCGGCATCCGGGTCATCCGGAGCAGTTCCCAGGTCTTGCCGTGGGTGCGGCAGTCCCGTAGTCCGGTTCGGGCCACCACCTCACGGTGTACCAGCCCGGCCAGCCGCTCGCCGATGGTCGAACCCGCCACCGCGTCGGTACCCGAGCCGAAGTGGTAGGTGGCCACGCCGTTGCCCAACGGTGAGGTGTGCGCGTCCAGGTGTAGGGAGAGCAGCAGGTCGGCCCCGGTCGCGTTGCCGAACTGGGCCCTGGCCAGGTCGGTGGGGCAGTTGGCTGGACCGCGGGTGAGGTAGACGGTGACCCCGAACGCGGCGAGACGACCCTCGATCCGGGTGGCCAGGTCCCACACCAACTCGGCCTCACAGATCCGGCCCACCGTCACACCGCGGTCGGGGCCGCCGTGACCGGGGTCGATGACCACCCGTTTGCCCAGCAGGTTCGGACCGGACACCGCCACGGCCACGGCCTCGCGCAGGAACTGCGGCCGGCCGCCGACCACCCGGCGGCCGAGTTGGCGCAGAGCCCGCATCGTGGCCGGACCGAACGAGCCGTCCGGGCTCAGCCCGTAGTCGCGTTGGAACGCCCGTAGTGCGGTCTCGGTCTTGGCACCGAACATGCCGTCGGCCCGGCCGGCGTCGTAGCCCATCTCCAACAGGCGGATCTGTAGCGTGGCCACGTCGTCGCCGACCATGGGATGCGCGACCGCGTACTGGAGTACCCGGTCCCCCAGCCGCCAGCGCGCCTCGCTGATCGCCCGGTAGGTCTCCGCACCGACGATCCCGTCGACGCTGAGCCCCCGGCGCTGCTGGAACGCGCGCACCGCCAGTTCACACTCGGTGTCGTACCGGTCGTGTGGGGTGGATGCCGGCAGCATCCCCAGCGTGGCCAGGACAGCACGGACCTCGGCGACGGCTGGTCCACGGTCGCCTCGGCGAATGTCCTGCATACAGGTCCCTGGGGGCGGTAGGGGCGGGAGATTCAACTACTTTGTCACTGGCGGTGGGGGTTCCGCCGGTTGACGGTTGACATTCTGCCCCCTCCACCGACATCGTCTGCCGCAGGGCCAGGGCTCCGTAAGGGTGAGTCGGCCGGGCTCCGCATGCTCACGGAAGCCCGGCCGGGTGCGCGCATCGGGTGTCGGTGGCCTCAGAGGAAGTCGGCGAGGTCCCGGAGCAGGGCCGCCTTGGGCTTGGCACCAACGATCGACCTGACCACCTGACCACCCTGGAAGACCGACATGGTCGGGATGGACATCACCTGGTACTCCTGTGCGGTCCGCGGGTTCTCGTCGATGTTCAACTTGACCACGGTGATCTTGTCCGCGTGCTCGGCGGCGATCTCCTCGAGTACCGGTGAGACCATCCGGCAGGGTCCGCACCACTCAGCCCAGAAGTCCACCACGACAGGCTTGTCGCTCTGGATGACGTCTGCGTTGAATGTTGCGTCTGTGACAGTCTTGGCTGCCTGTCCCATGGTGACTCCCTTGGCTTGCGGTTGGGCTGGAGGTTTCGTCTCGGACTGTGGTGCAGGCTCTCTGGTGCGGTCCCGGCGACCTGCCCTGACCGGTCAGACCCGGACGGCCTCACCGGCGGCGGCGCTGGCCGACTGGGCGCGGGAGACCAGCCAGCGCTCCGCGTCCAGGGCTGCCGCGCAGCCGGTGCCGGCCGCGGTGATTGCCTGGCGGTAGTTGTGGTCCACCACGTCACCGCAGGCGAACACCCCGGGCAGGTCGGTGCGGGTCGACGGGGCGTCGACCATGATGTAGCCGCTGTCGTCGCAGTGCAGTTGACCGCGGAACAGTTCGCTGCGCGGATCGTGGCCGATCGCCACGAACAGGCCGCTCACCGCCAGGGTGGATTCCGCACCGGTCACCCGGTTGCGGACCCGCACCCCGGAGACCGTCTTCTCGCCCAGCACGTCGACGACCTCGGTGTCGAACAGGAAGCGGATCTTCTCGTTGGCACGGGCCCGGTCCTGCATGATCTTTGACGCGCGCAGGGTGTCCCGACGGTGGATCAACGTGACTGACCGGGCGAACCTGGTCAGGAAGGCTGCCTCCTCCATCGCGCTGTCGCCCCCGCCGACCACCGCGATGTCCTGGTCGCGGAAGAAGAACCCGTCACAGGTGGCACAGGCCGACACGCCGTGACCGAGCAGCCGTTCCTCGTTCTCCAGACCGAGGTAGCGGTACTTGGACCCGGTGGCCACGATGACCGCCAGGGCGCGGTGGGTGGTGCCGCTGGTGCGCACCTCCTTGATCTCGCCGGTGAGGTCGACCTCGACCACGTCGTCGGGGACCAGCTCGGCGCCGAACCGTTCAGCCTGCGCCCGCATGTTCTCCATCAGGTTCGGCCCCATGATTCCCTCCGGGAATCCGGGGAAGTTCTCCACCTCGGTGGTGGTCATCAGGGCGCCGCCGTACTGACTGCCCTCGAACACCAGGGGCCTCAGGTTCGCCCGTGCGGTGTACAGGGCGGCGGTGTAACCCGCCGGGCCGGAGCCGATGATGATCACGTCGCGCACGGCGTTGGTGTCCGCGCCTTCGGTCGTCACGCTGGTAGACCCTTCGTCGGGTGAGGCGATATCGCGTTCGCGTAACGAATCCGGGCGGCCGACCATTCCCGACACCGTCCTGCCGGTGCACACGGTCACCGACCGCGGAACAACACCTCGGGTGTGGCCGCCTGTCCGCAGTCCGAGCCGACCACCACGACACGATCGTCACCGAACACGAACACGAATGCCGGGCTGCCCTCGAACAGGGCGAACTGCACCGCGCGCAGCATGCCGGACATCCCGACCGTGCCGTTCAGGGCAGAGGTGCAGCGGGCCAACCGGTCCGGTTCAGCCATCGCACCGGCCGCAGCCGACGGGCACGAGCCGGCGGCGCCGCAACCGGCCCGGGCCAGGATGGTCGCCACGCTGTCGCTGATGTCACCGCGGGTGTAGCGGGGAACGTCCTGGTGGTTCGGGGTCAGCCCGGCCTGTGCTGGCGTGCCGGGGTGCACGGAGGCACCGACCGGTCCGGGTGTGTCGTCCGGACCGGTCTGCGATGCACCCGGGTGGTCCCGCTCGGGAGCGACTGCGCCCGGGCCGGCCAGGGTGGTGACGAGCACCGTGTCGGTGTCTCCCCCGGGGGTGGCACCCGAATCGAACACCGCGTTGACACCGAAGCCGATCCCACCGGCCAGCAGGGCTGCGACGGCGGCCCATCCGACCATCCGGGTCCGGCGTCGTCGCCGTCTCACCGAGGCGATGTCGACGACCGCCGGAGCGACCGGTGGACCGGAGCGGTCGGCTCGACCCTGGGCTCGGATGGCCGCGTCCAGACGGCTGACCACCCCGACCGGCATCGGCGGTGCGGGCAGGGCGGCCAACTCGGCGCGCAGGCAACCCAGGGCCGTCAGTACCGAGCCGCACCGTGGGCACCCGCGCACGTGCGCGTGCAGCCGTTCGGCAACCTGCGGATCGAACGCGTCGGCGTCGAGGAGGCAGAGTGTGTCCAGGTCATAGTGGCCAGCCGAATCCGGGGCAGGGGACCGCGGGCCGTCAACCGCCATCGACCCTCCTCCCAACACCACTCTGGGATACGCCGCTGTGAGTTGGGACGTCCCCGTCGCCGCGGGGGTTCCGCAACTGACCCAGCAGCACCGCCAACCGGGCCCGGCCGCGGGCACACCGGCTCTTCACCGTGCCCTCGGCCACGCCCAGGAGTCGAGCGGTGTCGGCTACCGAGTATCCCTCGATATCCACCAGTACGATGGCCGCCCGTTGTTCGTTCGGCAGCGTGCCCAGAGCGGCCTCGACGGTCAGCGCGGTGTCCCGTTCAGCCATCCGGTCGCGCCCGTCGGCCAGTTCGTTGGCACTCCGCTCGGGCAGTGTCACGGTGGGCCGTGCCTGCCGGCGACGCATCCGGTCCAGACAGGCGTTCACCACGATGCGGTGTAACCAGGTGGTCACCGCGGCCTCGGCCCGGAACGTGCCGGCCGCCCGGAACGCCGAGATGAGCGCGTCCTGTAACGCGTCGGCTGCCTCATCCGGGTCCCGCAACGTGCGCAACGCGATCGCCCACAGTCGGTCCCGGTGTCGCCGGATCAGTTCCTCGAAGGCGTCTGGATCGCCGCTCGAGTGCGCCGCGAGCAACTCGGCGTCGCTGCGTCCGGATGCTGTCACGCGGCGAGAATAACCACGGCCACCGACCACCTGACCGTGCTCAGTGGTGGGGTTGGCGTGGATTGGTGAGGAAGGAAGTACACAAACCGCACCTCTTACCTGATGAGTTCTACTGCCTGAACTGCACCTCGGCCAGTGCTGCCTGGAAGTTCCCGCCGCTGGTGGGTGCCAGCTTGGTGATCCACACGACCCAGTACCGGTGCTCACCGTCGCCGGTGACCGGAATCGTCACCGCGGACCCGCCCAGGTTGGTGGCCTTTCCCAGCACCTGGTAGGAGTCGGCCTGGCCGCCGGGCTGGTCGCCGGCTCGGATCTCCAGGTCCGCTCCGGGGGTGGTTGTGGTGACGGTGACCTGGTGCACCGCGACCGGTTCACCCAGGTCCACGATGATGCCCATCCCGGTCTTGAGGTTGCCGAACGTGGCGTTGCGCCGGTACTCGACGGTGGACCATCCGGTGGCCGGGTCCCCGTCGATGGCCTTGCTCACGTCGTTCGGGTTGTCCTGGCCGTCCCCCTGCGGATCGAACAGTTGCGCGCCGGACGGGGCCAGGGTGGTGCCGGTGACCGGTGGGGCGGTCGGTGACGTGGACTCCGACGGCTGGGTCGGCGCGTTGCTCAGGTCCAGTGGTTGCTGGGCCCGCCCGCCGCCCTGCGAGGGCACGTGGCTGACCACCGAACCGATCAACCAACCGATCAGGGCCAGCGCCAGCACACACACCGCGATCGCGGTGACGGTGACCGCCCGGGAACGGCGGTGCGCGGGTTCGTCGTAGTCCTGGTAGTCCGCGTATCCACCACGCTGGTAGGCGCCCGACCGCTCGTACCGGAACGGCTCGGCCTCGTCGTACCGCCGGGCCGGCGGGGGCGACTGCGGGTAACCGGCGGGTTCGGCCGGCCGGGTGTACCCGCCCGGGTCGTGCGGGGCCTGGTAGGGCTCCTCGTAGGGTGCCTGGTACTGCTGTTGGTAGGGCTGGTCGTAGGGCTCCTCGTAGCTCGTGGGTCGCACCCGGTCGCCCAGCACGGTGACGATCGCCTCGGCGCTGCGGATCCCGCGGGGGTCGTCCGGTTCCAGAGCCCGCATGGTCAGCGCGGACAGGTCGTGCGGGATGCCGGCACGTACCTGTCGAGGGGAGCTGAGTCGTCCTCCGACCATGCTGGCCGGCCGAAGCGTGGTACGGCCGCCGTCCGGGCCGAGTGGCCACTGGCCGGTGAGGGTGGCGTAGAGCAGGGCGCCCAGCCCGCGGATGTCGTCGGCCGGGCTGCACCGACCCGTGGGGATCCGCGACAGCACGGTGCCGCGGCGACTGAAGAAGATGCGGTCAGGATGGAGGTCACCGAAGGCCAGGTCGGCCGCGTGGGCCTGGGTCACCGCCTCGGCCACCCGGCTGACCAGCATGGCCGCCTCGTTCGGCTCCAGGGCCTCCTCGGTCAGCACCTCCGACAGTGGGGTGCCCTCCACCCACTCGCTGACCACGTACGCCCGGCGGCCCTCGTCCACCGCGTCGTACACCCGGGCCACCGCAGGGTGGGTGAGCGTGCTGAGTCGGTGCGCCTGGGCCAGGAAGTCCCGGGCCGCCTCACCACCAGGAGTGTGCACGGTCAGGGCCACCGGCCGTGCGAGCAACTGGTCGTGCGCCCGCCAGAACTCTGTCGTGTCATCCGCCGAGATTCGCTCGACGAGGCGGTAGCGGTCTCCAACGACCCCCACACCATCACGTGACGGGCTGGCCGTGTCCGCGCTCACCACTCCTCCGCTCCCCCACATCTCCGCCGAGACGCGGCCGAGGGCCGGTTCTGCCCCGGGTGTCCCCACCCTGTGGCCTTCACCAGCCCCACCCACGTCGACAACCGAACGTTCAGATGACGACGCCGGACCGGACGAGATGGTTTACCTGTCATGTCCGGGTGGTTCGCCGCCGTACCATGCCCACCATCTCACTGATCTCCTCCACGCGCAGCGCCAGCGCGGCCATCAGCACCACGGTCAGCATCACCAGCGTGCACACCAGCAGCGCCACCATGGAACCGGCCACTCCCACCCCGAACATGGCGGCGAGCACGGCCTGGGCGGCGAAACCGACCCCGACCGCGAGCACCGAGGCAGCGGTCAGTCGGCCGACCGTGCGCAGCACCCGCGGGGTGTCGGGCACCCCGAACCGGCGACGCAGGGCGACCTCACCGGCCAGGGCGCCCACGAGGTACGACACACTGGTCACCACCGCCAGTCCGGTGACCAGTTGGGTGGGCCCGAGCAGCACCGCCACCAGCACACTGAGTACCACCTTGACCACCACCATGACGATGTTGATCACCATCGGGGTGCGGGCGTCCTTGGTCGCGTAGAAGACCCGTAGTTGCAGCATGGTGATCGCGAACGGCACCAGACCGAACGCCGACAGGGCCAGCACCACGCCCACCTGGCGACCGCCCTCGCCGGCTCGCCCCACACTGAAGATCACCGTGCCCAGGGCCGGACCGAGTACGACCAGCAGAGCGGTGACCGGCAGCAGTGCGGCGGCCGAGAGCCGGCTGCCCAGCGACAGGTCCGAGATCACCCCGCCGGTGTCCCCACGGGCCGCGGCCCGACTCATCCGCGGCATCAGCGCGGTCAGCAGGGACACACCCAGGATTCCGTAGGGCATCTGGAAGAGCAGGCTGGCGTTGGTGAAGACCGCGTAGCTGTGTCCGGCCACGTCGACGCCGTTGGCGATGCGGGTCTGCACCACGTAGCCGACCTGGCTGACCGCGACGTAACCGAGCACCCACAGCGCCAGGGTGCCCGCCTCGCCCAGTCGGGAGTTCCGCAGGTCCAGCCGGAACCGCCAGCGGAACCCGACCCGGCGCAGGTAGGGCACCAGCACCGCGGCCTGCGCGATGATGCCCACCGTGGTGCCGACACCGAGCACCAGCACCTGCGCGGTGGTGATCGTCGTCGGGTCCAGCGTCGCGGGCCCCGGCAGGGCCAGGAACACCCCGGCGGTGACGATCACCACCACGTTGTTCACGATCGGCGCCCACATCGGTGCGCCGAACACCCCCCGGGTGTTCAGGATCGCGCCGAACAACGCGCCCAGGCCGTAGAAGAAGATCTCCGGCAACAACAGCCAGGCCCACACCGTGGTCAGGTGTGCCTTGGGGGAGTCAGCACCGACGTAGAGCGCGGTGAGCAGTGGCGCGGCCAGCATGGCCACCACGGTGGCCACCCCCAACACCACGGTGGACAGGGTGAGCAGCCGCTGGGTGTACGCCTCGCCGCCGTCGGGGTCGTCGTGCTGGGCGTGCACCAACAGCGGAATGACCACCGAGGTGAGTACCCCACCGAGCAGTAGTTCGTAGACGATGTTGGGCAGCGTGTTGGCGGTGTTGTACGCGTCGCCGACAAACCCGAACCCGATCGCCGCCGCGATGGCGAGGCTGCGCAGGAAGCCGGTCAGTCGGCTGCCCGCCGTGGCCACCATCATGATCCGGCTGGACCGTCCGAGGCTCGGTTCGGCGTGGGACGGCGCCCCCGGTCTGGTTCTGGCGTCGTCCTGGTGTGGGCGTGGGTGCGGGGTGGCCTCGGCTGTGGGTGGCCGGTGCCCCCGTGGGACTCCGGTTCCGAACCGGTCCGCGGCGCGGGTGTAGCGCTCGATCTGGGCCGGGGTGAGGATGACCGTCTGCTCGCCGTCCCCGGGGCCGTCGGAATTCGGACCGGACGTTGGTCGTGACGGTGGTTCCGGTGGTCGGGACGGCACCGATCCCCAGCCGGGGGGCCGGGGTGGACGTCGCGCCGGGGGCGGCGGGGGAGAGGTCGGGTTGGGTGGCGGTCTGCGCCACGGTCGCTGCGGTGACCCGGGTGGTGGCACCGGTGGCGGCTGGGTCACACGGTGCTCCGTTCCACCGAGGTACCCGTCGGTGGGGCCCCGATCGTCGCACTGACGGTGGGGCCCCGGAGCAGGTCCTGGTCGGGGTCCACCCCGGTCCCGTCAAGTCCGGTCCCGTCAAGTCCGGTCCCGTCCTCGAGTATCCCGTCGGTGACCGTGCTGGAACCAGCCGAACCCGTTCGACCACTCCGCCGGTGTCGGCGGATACCCAGTACCAGCCGACGCAGGATCAACAGCATCAGCAGGGCGAGCGCGACACCGGTGATGACCAGTCCGATCAGGCCGTAGGCGGTGCTGCGCACCTTGAGTTGGACCGGCGCGCCGTTGACTCCCAGTGGTTGGCCGGACGGCGTGGTGACCAGGGCGTCCACCACGAACAGACCCGAACGTTCCACCCGGGCCGGCACCTGGATGGTCCGCCGGGTGTGTGCCTCGATGACCTGCTCGCCGATGTCGTTGACCTCGAACCCGGGTGTGCCCCGGCCGGAGATCTGCACCCGGAACCGGACCGGTTCGCTCAACCGGTTCGCCACGGTGAGGAAGAGCGGACTGTCCGAGGAGGCCAGCACGTACACCCCGCTGCCGGATGGTCGGACGATGTGCACACTCGACCGGAGTTCGGCCATCTGGTCGCGCAGGTCGGCGACGTAGCGCGACAGCGACCGGCTACCCCGCCAGGCCGAGGACGCTGCCCGGCGAAGCGCCTGGGCGTACGGCTCGACGATGTCCTCGGCTGCCCGACGGTCCAGTAGCGCCGATCGGAAGTCCTCGATCCTGGTCTGGGTGGTGGCCAGGTCGGTGACCAGTGCGTGTGGGAGTTCGGCCTGCCGGGCCGCATCCGGGTAGACCAGTGGACCGCGGTCCACGTCGGGCCGGTGGTGGGCCAGTTCGGCGGCCGATCCGGCCGCCAGCCAGGACACGGTGGCCGTGTCGGAGAGCATGGCCGCGGCCGAGGCGGGGTCGGGGTCCCACCGGCGTGGTGGCACCACCAGCAGTTCGCGACCGCGCGAGGGCGCCTCGGCGGTGATCATGGCCAGTTCGGCCAGGTAGCGTTGTTCGGCCAGTCGCGGGCCGGCCGGATAGTGCGCCGAGCCGCGCACGATGGCCGACACGTCAGCGTCGGGCACCAGTGCCACCGCCTGGGTACGGCTCGGGTTGTGCAGTCTGGTGACCGCACCGGGCGTGGGACCGGTCAGCGGTCCGCCGGGCAGGGCCGAGGCATCCAGGACCACCGCCTGGGTGCCCTGTCGGACCAGCGCGGTGAGCGCCTCGGGGGTGAGCGCTCCGTCGGCCGGCCAGGCCAGCGTGGTGATCGGGTCGGTGTCCAGCCGGTCGCTGATCAGGTCCGCGTCCTCCGGGGTGATCCGGGTCAGGTCCGGCAGGCCGGCGCGGGTCAACGCGACCACGTCGGGATCACCGTAGGGAAGGGCCGCCACCGGATACCGGGTGGCGACCGCCCTGACCCGGTCCAGCCATGCGGCTGCCGCGGCGCCGTACCGGCCGGCCGCCCAACCAGACCGGGTCCGTACCTGGTAGCCGTCGGACATCTGGTCCAGCGCGTCGATCAGGGCCGGATCGACAACCAGGGTGAGCTGCACCCCCCTGGGCGCGTGTTCGGCCAGGGACAGCATCCGGTCCAGCCGGCCGCCCGGGGACACCGAGGTGCCCAGACCGTCGTCGAGGAACCGGTCCGCCTCGGCGAGCTGATGTGGCCGGTCGACCAGTGGCCACAGCCAGTTCACCTGGGTACGGGCGGTGACCCCGTCCGGGAACGAGGGCAGGTAGGTGCGTACCTCACCCACCGGTTGGAACACCGGGTTTCCGTCTGGCCGGGCCTGCACCCTCATGGCCAGCGGATAGATGCCGATCAGTGACATGTCGAGGCTGTCGAGGTGACACCGGTAGGTGAACGGCACGCTGGCGCCGGGAGCCAACCCGTGCGGCAGGACGGGCTGTTGCCAGTCACAGGACCGGACCACCGGGAAGGTCGCGGTGGCGTCGTCGGTCTGGCGCAGTTCACTGCGGGTACCGATGACCGGGCCGCGCTGTACCCGCAGTCGCACCGCGTCCAGCCGCACCGGGCCGGTGTTGGTGAGGTGTCCGGACAGGGACAGGTCGGCGGCCCCGTGCCCGGTGGTCAGGTCGCGGGGACTCATCCCCTGCACGCTGACCCGCACCACTGGTTCGGTGGTCGTCTGACGCGGCGCGGTCGATCCGGGCGCGGCCATCGCCGCCGGCGTGGCGAACACGACCGGGGCGACCAGCCCGGTCAACCCGGTCAGGACGCCGATGCCCACCGCGGCGGCGGTGGGACGAAGCCGGCCTGGCATCTTTCTGTGACTGGTCACCCGTACGCACCGAACCTGGTCCGCCCACGCGAGTTCGCGTCGGCACCGGTCATCGTCGTTCGCCTCCACGCTCCGCGGGTGTGCGCCGGTGCTCACCCCGGGTCACCTCGTTCGGATCTGGCATCCACGTCCGAACCGAACGGGTCTCGGTACCGCCGTCGACTGCCTTCGGGTACGAGCGTCGCTCGGGTGGGGCGGTCGCGCTCATCGGCCTTCTCTATCACGTGGGTGGACGTGTCGGGTCACCGACCGGGCTGGGCGGCATCGGCCAGTAGCTGTCCGACCCGGGCTACCAGTTCACGTTCGTCGTTGTGGGCCAACCGATCTCGCAGTTCGTCGAGCGGGACCCAGGCGACCGCCGCCACCTCCACGTCGGCGTCGGAGAGTCTGCCTCCTTCGGCGCGCAGAAGGAAGTGGTGCACGGTCTTGTGGACCCTGCGTCCGTCAGCGATGAACCAGAAGTCAATTGTCCCAAGTCTCGCTATAATCTGGCCCGTTATACCTGTTTCTTCGGCGACTTCTCGCATCGCGGCGGCCTCCGCGGTCTCCCCCGGTTCGATGTGCCCCTTGGGCAGCGACCACAACATCCGACCTCTGCGGTTGCGGCGGCCGATCAGGGCTCCCCGGGGTACCGGCACGGACTGGTCCACGACAAGACCGCCCGCAGAGGTTTCCTCAACCCTGCGTAGTCGGATAGGAGCCGGCCCGGATCGGGGCATGATCCGATCGTAATGCCGCCGGTGGGGAAGCCACTTCCGGTAGGTCGGCCCGGAGGTGGGCTGGCAGCCGTTCGGCAGTAGGCTCGCGCGTCGTGTCCCAGTCCCCGTTGACCCAGGCCCAGCGGAAGGCGGTGTCCACGCTGTTGCGGGTCCCTCCGGTCGCCGACGACCTCGGCCGTCGGTTCGCCGCGGCCGGCCACGAGCTGCACCTGGTCGGTGGCCCGGTGCGGGACGCGCTGCTCGGCCGACCCGGAGCCGACCTCGACTTCACCACCGACGCCCGGCCGGACCGGGTGCTCGAACTGCTCGAGGGCTGGGCCGAGGCGTGCTGGACCACCGGGATCAGCTTCGGCACGGTCGGGGCGAGGCGGGCCGGGTACCAGTGTGAGATCACCACGTTCCGTGCCGACCGTTACGACCGGATAAGTAGGAACCCGGTGGTGGCCTACGGTGACTCGCTCACCGACGACCTGGTTCGCCGGGACTTCACCGTCAACGCGATGGCGCTGTCGGTACCCGACCACCGGTTCACCGACCCGCACGGTGGGTTGCGCGACCTGACCGACCGGGTGCTGCGCACCCCGGCCACCCCCGAGGAGTCCTTCGCCGACGACCCGCTGCGGATGATGCGGGCGGCCCGGTTCGTCTCCCAACTCGGCCTGGCTCCGGTGCCCGAGGTGGTGCGGTCCATGCGTGACATGGCCGACCAGATCGAGCGGATCACGGTGGAACGGATCCAGGCCGAACTGACCAAGCTGTTGCTGGGCGAGTTCCCCAGGGCTGGCCTGGAACTCCTGGTACAGACCGGACTGGCCGACCGGGTGCTGCCCGAACTGCCCGCGCTGCGGATGGAGATCGACGAGCACCACCAGCACAAGGACGTCTACGCACACACCCTGACCGTGCTGGAACGGGCCATCGACCTGGAGGGCCCGGGCGGCCCGGACCTGGTCCTGCGACTGGCCGCACTGCTGCACGACATCGGCAAGCCGGCCACCCGTCGCCACGAACCGGCCGGCGGGGTGTCGTTCCATCACCACGAGGTGGTGGGGGCGAAGTTGGCCCGTCGCCGGCTCAGGGCGCTCCGGTACTCCCGCGAGGTGACCGAGGACGTCGCCCGGCTGGTCTACCTGCACCTGCGCTTCCACGGCTACGGCCGGGGAGAGTGGACCGACTCGGCGGTGCGCCGGTACGTCACCGACGCCGGCCCGTTGCTCGACCGGTTGCACAGGTTGGTCCGGTCGGACTGCACCACCCGCAACCGACGGCGGGCACAGGCTCTGGCCGAGACCTACGACGCGCTGGAGGAACGGATCGAGGCGCTGCGCGCCCAGGAGGAACTGGACCGCATCAGGCCCGACCTGAACGGCGACCAGATCATGGAACTACTCGGGCTGGAGCCGGGCCCACTTGTCGGACAGGCCTACCGGCACCTGTTGAACGCCCGGATGGAGCGCGGTCAACTGAACCGGGACGAGGCGGTGACCGAGTTGTACCGGTGGGCCCGGCAGAACGGCGTGCCCGTCCCCGACGAACAGCCGGATCAGCACTGAACCGCCGGGCTGGCCGTCATGCCTCGTTGGACAGGCCGGCTGGCTGGCCGCCCCACCGGCGGACCGCCGAGGCGTAGCAGACCGCGCTGAGGCCGTAGCCGAGTGCCACCGCCACCAACACCGGGTAGGACCTGCCGCTGGCCGGCAACACCATCGCGCCGACCACCGCCGCGGCCACGTACATGATGTTGAACAACGTGTCGTACAGCGAGAACACCCGGCCGCGGAACTCGTCGTCCACGGTCTCCTGCACGGTCGTGTCCACGCAGATCTTGGCGCCCTGCGCGGCCAGCCCGAGCAGGAACGCGCCGGGGACCAGGGTCTGCATCACGAACGGTAGGCCGAGGGCCACCTGGGTCACGCAGGCGAGCGCCAGCATGCCGGTGATCCAGGCCGGCTTACCGATCTGTCGGGCCACCGGCGGGGTGACCACCGCGGCCACCAGCGCACCGGCCGCGGTGAGTGCCAACACCTGGCCCAGCCCGGAGATCCCGGCCCGGAACACGCCCTGGTCGTGGAAGTGGTTCCGGTACAGCAGCAGGGTGGCCATGGTCCACACGCCGTAACAGAACCGGTGCGCCCCCATCACCGCCAACGCGTACCCGGCCGGCCGGCGCTCGGCCACGTGCCGAGCCCCCCGCACCAGTCCGCGCAGCACGTCGGCCGGACGCTCCCGCCGGCTCCGTTCCACCTCGTCCGGACCCAGTTGCTCGCGGTGGAAACCGGTCGCGGTCAGGGCCGACACGGCATACGGCACGGCCGAACAGGCCGCCACCACCGCGTACCCGTGGTTGTCCGACCCGGCGAACGCTCGGAGCAGCAGAGCCAGGCCGCCGCCCACCGTGGCGGCCACGCTGCCACTGGTGGTGGACAGCGAGTTGGCGGTGACCAGGTGCGCGGTGCGCACCACGTGCGGCAGTGCTGCCGACAGCGCGGACAGGAAGAACCGGTTCACCGAGATGGTGACCAGGGCGGTGACGTAGAAGGCCAACCCGCCCAGCCCGGCGGCGATCTCGACCGCGACCAGCGCGACCAGCCCGCACCGGATCAGGTTCGCGTTGACCAGCACCCGCTGCCGGCTCCACCGGTCCAGTAGCACGCCGGCGAACGGCCCGACCAGCGAGTACGGCAGCAGCAGCACGGTCAGGCCGGCCGCCACCTGGGCGGGATCGGCCTGGCGTTCCGGGTTGAACAGCACGGCGCCGGCCAGACTGGCCTGGAACACGCCGTCGGCGCACTGACTGGCCAGCCGGGTGCCGAACAGCCGCCGAAACTGTCTGGCGTGCAGGACAGCGCGCAGGACCGCGGCGTGGGGCACCCGATCAGGCTATCGGCCGGGTCTGCCTCCCGCCCCGTGAGTGCGGCCGTTCGGTGACGTTCGGTAGCGGCCGGTGGCGGTCAGCATCGCTGGTGGACGGCCGGACCGGAAGGTCCTCACCAGGAGCGGAACGGTTGATGTCACGGTATGCCGGCGCCGACCAGCGGGTGGCTGTTCCGGTCCGGATGCCGGTGCGGCAGGATCAGCGAGGATGTCAACTCTTCGGCCCGATGCCGGGGTCGAGCCCGGCTCACTACTCGTCGCGTCACCGCTGCTCGGTGACCCGAACTTCATCCGTACGGTGATCTACGTCCTGCACCACCGCGACGAGGGCACGGTGGGGGTGGTGCTGAACCGACCCAGCGAGGTGGCACTGGTTGACGTGCTGCCGCTCTGGGACGCGTTGGCCTGCCCACCACGCACCCTGTTCCTGGGCGGTCCGGTGGACACCGGGGCGGCGCTGTGTCTGGCCGAACTCACCCCCGGCGCCCGGCCGGACCGCTGGACCCCGGTGTCCGGGCCGGTCGGACTGGCTGACCTGGACGCCGACCCGAACACCATGGACGGCCGGTTCGGCCAGCTCCGGATCTTCGCCGGGTACGCCGGCTGGGATTCCGGGCAACTCGCCGACGAGATAGCCGAGGGTGCCTGGTTGGTGGTGGCCGGCCACCCCTCTGACGTGTTCACCGATCCGGGGGTGAACCTGTGGCGGCTGGTGCTCCGACGGCAGGGCGGCCGGGTGGCGCTGTTGGCGACCTATCCGGCCGACCCTCGGCAGAACTGACGCGGTTCGGGAGGTCACCGTGGGTCCGTGATCCGGACACCGGGTGGGTGACGTTCGACGTCAGTGAGCCGGCGCGGCGTCCAGGCGAGCATGCGCCACCGCCTCGGCGGCTGCCTCGGTGGTGACTCCCTCGGCCCGGGCGTGTTGGTAGATCTCGGTGAGGGTGTCCCCGATCCCGGCCAACCGGGTGGCCAGGGTCGCGTCGTCCCAGCCGCACAGTTCCAACCCGATAAGGTGCAGCGCGCCACCGGCGTTGATCACGAAGTCCGGTGCGTACAGGATGCCGGCCTCGGCACATCGTTCCGCGTCGGCCGGGGTGGCGAGTTGGTTGTTGGCCGCACCGGCCACCACCGGGCAGCGCAGCGCCGGGATGGTGTCGGCGGACAGCACCGCTCCGGTGGCGCAGGGCGCGTACACGTCGCACTCGGTGCCGACCACCTCGGTCGGATCGAGGGCCAGCACGCCGTGCCGGCGCTGGAGTTCGGTGACCCGGTCGGCGTCCAGGTCGGCCACCATCACCTTGGCGCCGTCCCTGACCAGCAGTTCACACAGTGCCCCGCCGACCCCGCCGGCTCCCTGGACCAACACACTACGGCCGGCCAACTCGGCGGTACCGAAGGCGGCCTGGCAGGACGCCCTGATGCCGTGCCACACCCCGACCGCGGTGTCCGGGGCGCTGGTGCCGCGCCCGCCGTTACCGGGGCTGCGGCCGAACGCGTACCCGGTGACCTCCCCGAGTACGTCCATGTCGGCACCGGTGGTGTTCATGTCTGGTCCGGTGCGGTACGTGCCGCCCAACCGGTCGACCAGCCTGCCGTACCGCAGCAGCAACTCGCGTCTGCGCTCACCGGTGGGCAGTTCGGGCACGGCCAGGACGGCCTTGCCCCCGCCGGTCGGCAACCCGGCGGCCGCGCACTTGAGTGTCATGCCGCCGGCCAGTCGCAGCACGTCGTGCAGCGCGTCGGCGGGGGTCGGATAGACCCGCATGCGGGTTCCACCGCAGGCCGGGCCGAGTCGGGTGCTGTGTATCCCGACGAACATCCAGGTGCCGTGTTCGCGATCGTGGTGCGACACCACGGCCTCGCCGTCCCAACCGGCGATCAGTTCCTCGATGGAGGACGTCACTGGCCTCACCTCACCAGGACCATAACGCCTCCGTCGACCGAACGTCCGGTCGGGAGGCGGGGTGGTCCGGGTTGGTCCCGGTCGGTGGCCGTGGCGCCGGGTCGGTGCACGGCCGGTGGAACAGACCGTCCGGGTGCGAACACGCCGGTGGCCCGAACCCACGGTCGGGTCCGGGCCACCGGCGTTGGTTCGCCTTGTTCAGCGCTCGATCTCGCCCCGGATGAACTGCTCGACCCGGTCCCGGGCCTCGCTGTCGGAGTACTGCTCCGGCGGGGACTTCATGAAGTAGGACGACGGGGACAGCAGCGGTCCGCCCACGCCACGGTCCTTGGCGATCTTGGCTGCCCGGATGGCGTCGATGACCACACCGGCGGAGTTGGGCGAGTCCCAGACCTCGAGCTTGTACTCCAGGTTCAGCGGGACGTCACCGAACGCCCGACCCTCCAGCCGTACGAAGGCCAGCTTGCGGTCGTCCAGCCACGGCACGTGGTCGCTGGGACCGATGTGCACGGCGGCCTTCTCCATCTCGTGCGGCACCTGGGAGGTGACCGACTGGGTCTTGGAGATCTTCTTGGACACCAGCCGGCTGCGCTCCAACATGTTCATGAAGTCCATGTTGCCGCCGACGTTGAGCTGGTAGGTGCGGAGCAGTTCGACCCCGCGGTCCTCGAACAGCCGGGCCATCACCCGGTGGGTGATGGTGGCGCCGACCTGGGACTTGATGTCGTCACCGATGATCGGCAGGCCCGCCTCGACGAACTTGTTCGCCCACTCGGGCCGGCTGGCGATGAAGACCGGCAGACAGTTCACGAACGCCACACCGGCGTCCAGCGCGCACTGCGCGTAGAACTTGTCCGCCTCCTCCGAGCCGACCGGCAGGTAGCTGACCAGTACGTCGGCCTGCGTCTCACGCAGCACCCGCACCACGTCGACCGGTTCGTCGTCGGACTCCTGCACGATCTCCCGGTAGTACTGGCCCATCCCGTCGAAGGTGTGCCCGCGCTGCACGGTGACGTTCAGTGGCGGCACGTCACAGATCTTGATGGTGTTGTTCTCGCTGGCGACGATCGCCTCGGACAGGTCGCGGCCGACCTTCTTGGCGTCCACGTCGAACGCGGCGACGAACTCGACGTCGCCGACGTGGTAGTCACCGAACTGCACGTGCATCAGGCCGGGTACGCGCGCGTCCGCCTTTGCGTCGCGGTAGTACTCCACGCCCTGCACCAGTGACGCGGCACAGTTGCCGACGCCGACGATGGCGACGCGTACGGAGCCCATGGGCGTCCTCCTTGTTCTGGTTTGGTGAGGATGGATCTATTCGTTGGGTGTGTGCTTGGTGTTGGCCCTGCCGGAACCGGGACCCGGGCTGGCGTCCGGACCCGGATCCGGCCCCGCGTCCACTCCGGTCTTCGACCCGGTGTTCGACCCGGTCGACCCGGTCGACCCGGTGTTCGAGCCCGGGTTCGGGTTCGGGTCCGGCCGGCGACCGCCGTGCGTCTGTGCGGTGGGTCCCGGCTGCTCCCGCTCGTGTGCGATCAGCTCGTTGAGCCAGCGCACCTCACGGTCGACCGCGTCCAGCCCGTGCTCCTGGAGTTCGAGGGTGTAGCGGTCCAGCCGCTCACGGGTCCGGGCCAGTGCGGCCCGGAGCCCCTCCCGCTTCTCCTCCACGCGGATCCGTCGACCCTCCAGGATGCGCAACCGCACCTCGGCGGAGGTCTTGGAGAAGAACGCGAAGTGGACGCCGAACTGTTCGTCGTCGCTGGTCGCCGGACCGACCTCGGCGAGCAGGTCCTCGAACCGTTCCTTGCCCTCCGCGGTCAGCCGGTAGACGACCTTGCCCCGCCTGGGGGTCAGCGCCGGTGCGTCCGTGGGTTCGCCGGGGTCCTCGTGAATCCAGCCCACGTTCCGCATCCGACGCAGGGCCGGGTAGAGCGATCCGTAGGAGAACGCACGAAAGGTGCCCAGCAGCGTGTTGAGCCGCTTACGCAGTTCGTAGCCATGCATGGGTGACTCGTGGAGTAGGCCGAGGATGGCGAACTCCAGCACGCCCCACACCTCCACGTTCCAGACATGTCGCACCGATGTATCGGAACGATACGTCGTGACGATACGACGTCTGGGAGGCCAGGGCAAGCCGCCTCGCGGTGGGCCGTCGGGCCGGGGTGGGCCGGATGGGGCGGGTCGGCCTGCGCGCCCGTGGCGGTACCGCCGAGCCAACCCGGGTCAGTGGGCCGGACGGTCACCAGATCCGGTGGGGCGGCCCACCACCTCCGCGACGGCTTCGACGCACCCCGGCTCGCCGGAACCGCCGGAGTTACGCTGCCACAGGGACTGGTAGTGCGAGCCGGCCTCGGTGGTACGCAGGTGTGCGACCACCGGAGCCATCATGGCGAGCAGGTCGCTCACCTGTTCCGCGGAGAGGTGGTCGAACAGGTGCTGGCGTACCGCCGACACGTGGCCGACCGCGGCGGTCCGGATGGTTCGCCAACCGTGGTCGGTGAGCACCGCGAACGCGCCCCGACGGTCGGTCGGGCAACCCTCCCGACGCACCAGGCCGGCCTGCTCCATCCGCCGGATCTGGTGGGAGAGTCGGCTGCGGGACAGCAGTGCCTGGGCGGACAGGTCGCTCATCCTGACCCGGTGGCCCGGTGCCTCCGACAGGTGGACCAGGACCTGGTAGTCGGCGTGGGAGAGGCCCTGGTCACGCTGGAGTTCGGCCTCCAACTGCGCCGTGAGCAGCCGCCACACCTCCAGGAAGGCACGCCAGGCGGACTGTTCGTCGTCGGACAGCCAGGGTGTGTCTGCCATGGCACCCACGGTACGCGGACGGGGAATATTTGAACGGTCAACTAGTTCTCGCTAGAGTCAGATCCAGTGAACAACACGCATACAGAAAGGCCCGTGATGACGCACGCAGCCGTCCAGGTCCCTGGTCCGGTCGCCGGTACCTGGACCATTGACCCGGTCCACTCCGAGGTCTCCTTCACCGTCCGGCACATGATGGTGTCGAAGGTCCGCGGAACGTTCACCGAGTTCGAGGGCACCCTGCACGTCGCCGAGGACCTGTTGGCCTCCTCGGTCGAGGCCAGCATCGCGATGAACTCGGTCACCACCCGCAACGAGCAGCGCGACAACCACATCCGGTCGGCCGACTTCTTCGAGGTGGAGAAGTACCCCACCATGACCTACCGGTCCACCGGCATCCGTCCGGACGGCGACCGGTACGTCATCGAGGGCGAACTGAGCCTGCACGGCGTGACCAAGCCGGTGGAACTGTCCACCGAGTTCGTCGGTGTGAGCAAGGACCCCTACGGCAACACCCGGTCCGGCTTCTCGGCCACCGCCGAGATCAGCCGCGGCGACTTCGGCATCGACATCAACCTGCCCATGGACGGCGGCGGCGTGGTGGTCGCCGACCGGATCCGGATCGAGCTGGAGATCGAGGCCATCCTCCAGAAGGGCTGAGGGGGACACCCACTGTCACAAACCGGCCCCGAGGCGTGAACCCGCCGCCCCGGGGCCGGTTGCCGTATCCGGGCGTACCCTTTCCGGCGTGAGAACCCGTCGGTCAGTGGTCGACTACGCGTTGCAGCGCCGCGCGCTGCTCGCGGACCTCTACGCGGGTCGGGCCAGCGTGATGGATGTGTGCGACGCACACCCCTACCTCCAGCGGGCCGCCAGGTACCACGGCGAGCAGTCCGAGGTCACCTGTCCGGTCTGTCGCCGGGAGCGACTCACCCTGGTGAGTTACGTCTACGGCGACGAACTCAAGGCCATGAGCGGCCAGGCCAAGTCGGGCGCGGAACTGCCCAGGATGGCCATGGACTTCAACGAGTTCACCGTCTATGTCGTCGAGGTCTGCCAGAGCTGCGGGTGGAACCACCTGGCCATGTCGTACGTGCTGGGTCGGGACGGGCTACGCGAGGAGCGGTCCCGGCGCGAGGCCGCCCGGGAGTGACGATCACCCCGGAGTGACGGCAGGGTGGCGGCAGGGTGACGGCCGAGCCGGATCTGGGTATCAGGCTGCGGTGTCGGTGGATCCGTCGCCGAACGGCTGTCAGGTTCCACCAGGGTGGTCGGTGGTAATCCTTTTTGCTGCCTGCTGCGTCGTAACCGGTGTCGTTGCTGGCCGGATGATCCCGGACGACCTCGGGTCGACCCGGGACCACCACGGTGATTCAGGGTGACCGTGGGTGAGCTGGGTAACCTGGGTGCCCTGGGTTCGTCTGGCGAACAGGATCTGGCAGACCAGGACGGGGGTGCGCTTCCGTGTCAGACCAGACCGGGTCGTCGGGCGACCCCGGCGAGGGTGAACCGTCCGCCTCCGGCCGCGACCGGCCGCGTCGGCGTCGGAGGCGGCGTTGGATCGCCCTGGCCAGCGGCGGCATCGTGCTCGTCCTGGTCACCGGTGTGCTCGGCGGGGCGTATGCCGCCGCCCGGATCCCGTTGCCCGACGAGGTGGTCAACCCGCAGACCTCGGTGCTCACCTACTCCGACGGAAAGACCGAACTGGCCCGGGTGTTCGCCGAGAACCGGACGGAGGTCCCGCTGTCCCAGGTGCCCGTTCCGGTCCGTAACGCGGTGCTGGCCGCGGAGAACCGTGCCTTCTACCGCGACCCGGGCTTCGACCCGAAGGGAATAACCCGGGCGCTGTGGAACAACGTGCGCGGCCGGGACACCCAGGGCGGCTCGACGATCACCCAGCAGTACGTGAAGAACGCCTACCTGACCCAGGAGCGCACCTACACCCGCAAGCTCAAGGAACTGGTCATCGCGATCAAGCTGGATCGCCAGTACACCAAGGACCAGATCCTGGAGTGGTACCTCAACACCATCTACTTCGGCCGCGGCGCGTACGGGATCGAGGCGGCGTCGCAGACCTACTTCGGCAGGTCGGTGAGCACCCTCACCGTGGCCGAGGGCGCGGTGCTGGCCGCCATCATCCGGTCACCGGCCCGTTACGACCCGCAGACCCATCCGGACCGGGCCCGCGCGCGCTGGGCGTTCGTGCTGGACGGCATGGTCTCCGAACACTGGCTGTCGGCGGCCGACCGGGCCGTCCTGACCTTCCCCGACGTGCTGCCCCGCGACACCGGGCCGAGGAACCAGCTCGCCGGGCCCCGCGGTTACGTGGTGCAGCAGGTCAGGGAGGAACTGGCCCGGCTGGGCATCGATGAGGGCGAACTGAACCGGGCCGGCCTGCGGGTGACCACCACCCTGGACCGGGACGCCCAGGCCGCCGCGGTCGCGGCGGTGGACCAGGTGTTCGCCGGACAGCCGGACAACCTGCGGCAGGCACTGGTCGCGATCGACCCGGCCGACGGTGGTGTGCTGGCCTACTACGGCGGGCAGAGCGGGACCGGTTTCGACTACGCGCAGGCCTGGCGCGCCCCCGGCTCGTCGTTCAAGCCCTACGTGCTGGCCACCGCACTGGAGCAGTCGCTGAACGGTCGACGCCTCGACGAGGTCGGCCGGGTGAGCGTGTACAGCCGGTTCGACGGCACCTCGCCCCGGGACTTCGGCGGGGTGTCGGTGCACAACGCCGGGGACGCCCAGTGCCCGAGGTGCACCGTGCTGGAGGCGATGAAGCGGTCCATCAACACGGTCTTCTACGACCTGGCGATCCAGGTCGGCCCGGACAACGTGGCCGCCCTGGCGCACCGGATGGGCGTGGCCGACCGACGCACCGACAACGACAGCCCCACCCTCCAGGTCGGCGGGGTGACCGACGGCAGCATCGGCATCGGCCGCTACGAGGTGCGGCCCATCGACCAGGCCACCGGCTTCGCCACGATCGCCTCCGGCGGGGTGTCACACCCGACCCACTTCGTGCGCAGGGTGACCGACTCGCAGGGCAACGTGCTCTACGACGCGACCAGGGACTCGCCGGACCGGCCCACCCGGGTGCTCGACCCGCGGGTGGCCAACGACGTCACGTACTCGATGGAACCGGTCGCGCGGTGGTCGAACGACGAACTGGCCGACGACCGCCCGTCCGCGGCGAAGACCGGCACCCAGCAACTCGGCGAGACCGAGGAGAACCAGGACGCCTGGATGGTGGGGTTCACCCCGCAGGTGAGCACCGCGGTCTGGGTGGGTACCGACCACAACGAGCCGTTGCGTACCGCGGACAACCGGATCATCTTCGGTGCCGGACTGCCCGGGCAGACCTGGAAGGTGTTCATGGATACCTGGTTGGCCGACCAGCCCCGGTTGGACCTGACCGACAGAACCGACATCGAGGGATCTCGGCCGCGGTTCACCCCGCCGTCGAACACCCCGGTGCCCAGCCCGACCGGGTCGCCCCAACCCTCGCCGACCCCCTCGCCCACTCCGAGCGGGTCACCGACCACCGCCGAGCCCACCCCCACCGGGCCGAGTGGGAGTCCGACCGGGCCGAGCCGGTCGCCGATCCCGTTGCCCGATCCCACGGGCACCGTCTCACCCGGCCCGGACCCGATCCCGATACCCACCATCGGCACCGGGACGGATCGCGGTGACGGAGGAGTCGGCTGACGTGGTTCGGCGAGGTAGGGCAGCATCACGGTGGTGAAATTCCGTTCACCGGTTCACGACCAGCCCGCCCGGGACTCCTCGGCGGGTGGCCACGAGTCCTCGGCCGAACCGTCGGCGCAGCGCGTCCGGTCGCCCTGGCGGGAGGCGGACCGGGTGCTACCCACCTGGTCCGACCCGGTGGCCCGGGCCGCCAGCACCCTGGTGGGCGGACCGTGGGGGCGGCACGGCCTGGTCGGGCGACAGTGGTTCTGGACACCGCTGCGGGTGTGCCTGGGGCTGGCACTGCTGGTACTCACCCTCGCCTGGTTGTTCAAGTCGCCCTGTCGGGACGGTGCGTGGACGGCGAGTAAGCAGTACACCCACATGTGCTACTCCGACGTGGTCCCGCTCTTCTTCACCGAACACCTCAACATCGGCGCGGTGCCCTACCGGGACCACGCGGTGGAGTACCCGGTACTCACCGGCGGGTTCATGTACGTGGCGGCCGTCCTGTCGCGCGCCTACGACGGCGTGGCCGGCGGCCTGCTGCCCACGGTGAACCCGGTGGAGTCCTACTTCGACGCGACCGCGCTGCTGCTGGCCTGTTGCGCGCTGGTGATGGTCTGGGCGGTGACCCGGCTGACCGGCCGGCGGGTATGGGACGCGGCCATGGTGGCGCTCTCGCCGGTGCTGGTCGTGCACGCCTTCACCAACTGGGACCTGTTCGCGGTCGCCCTGGCCACGCTCGCGCTGGTCGCCTGGCAGACCCGAAGACCGCTGCTCGCCGGGGTGCTGGTCGGGCTGGGCACCGCGGCCAAGCTCTACCCGGTGTTGTTCCTCGTCCCGCTGGCGTTGCTGTGCTGGCGGACCCGCCGGTGGCGTGAGCTCGGCCTGACCGCGGCCGGCGCGGTCGGTTCCTGGCTGCTGGTCAACCTGCCGGTCGCGTTGGCCTATCCGGACTCGTGGCTGCGGTTCTTCACCCTGAACGAGACCCGGCCGGCAGACCCGGACTCGCTGTGGAACGTGCTCCGGTTCGCCACCGGCCGGCCACTGGACGACGCACTGGCCGACGGTGCCGCGCCGGTGGTGCTCAACACGGCGGTGTTCCTGGCCTTCGCCGCCGCCCTGGCCGGCGTCGCGGTGCTCACCCTGACCGCCCGCCGCCAACCCCGGCTGTCGCAGTTGCTGTTCCTGGTGGTGGCCGCGTTCCTGCTGACCAACAAGGTGTGGAGCCCGCAGTACTCGCTGTGGCTGGTTCCGCTGGCGGTACTGGCCCGACCGTCCTGGCGGGCCTACCTGGCCTGGCAGGCCACCGAGGCACTGCTGTGGTTCCCCCGGATGTACTGGTATCTGGGCACCGCGAACAAGGGGGTCGACGAGCAGTGGTTCCTGCTCGCGGTGCTGGTCCGGGACGCCGCCGTACTGGTCTACTGCGCGCTGGTGGTCCGTGACATCCTGTCCCCTGACCAGGACGTGGTGCGGTCGGCCGGATCCGCCGGCAGCGCGGATGACCCGGCCGGCGGAGTGTTGGCCGACCGGACCACCGAGGTCCCGGACGAACCAGACGACTCAGATAACCCGGACCAGTCGGCGGCGCGGCCGGCGGCGCGGTCGGGTGCTGTGGTACCCGGTGAACCGTCCGGTTCGGACGGCTGAGCGGCACGCCGGTCGACGGGGCGGTGCACCGACGACACCAACGGGGAACGCAGGAACACCACGAACAGCATCGCCAGCAGGGCGGCCCGCCCCCACACTCCCAGCACGGTCGCCTGGAGAGCCGGGCCGAGGTCGAACCCGCCGTTGCCGTCGACGATGTCGTGGTACCACCGGAACAGGCCGACGAACAGGAGCGCGTCGCACGCCAGATAGCCCAACCACCAGCCCCAGCGCACCCGGACCAACACGAAGAACGGCAGCAGCCACAGGATGTACTGCGGTGAGTGCACCTTGTTGAACAGCAGGAACGCGCACAGCATCGCGGCGCACACCTGGATCCACGGGTAGTCGCCGTCGCGCCGGCCCCGCCACCAGCCGTGGGCCAACGCGACCGCCCAGGCCGACGCGACCAGGGTGGCGCTGAGGAGGTTGACCGCACCGGCGTCCAGGTTCGGGAAACCCCAGTACCAGATTGAGTTGGTGGTGATGTCGGGTTCGCGCATGCTCTGGAACTGGTAGGTGGCCCACCAGCCGGCCGGATTCAGCACCAGGAACGGCAGGTTGATGACCAGGTAGGTGCCCGCGCTGACCAGGACCACCCGCCCGGCGCCGCGTCGGTCACCGGCGAACAGTCGGGCGGCCACCAGGGGCAGCACGAACAGCGCCGGGTAGAGCTTCAGCGCGGTACCCACCCCGAGCCAGGCCGCGGTGAGGGTGAACCGTCCGCGCGCCCAACACCAGACCGCCGCGACGAACGCCGCGGTCACCAGCAGGTCCCAGTTCAGGAAGCCGTAGAACACCAGTGCCGGGGCAGCCGCCCAGACCAGTGCCCGGACTCCGGCCAACCGGACCAGCAGCCCGGTGGTGACCAGCCCGAACGGGGCCAGAACGAGTGCCGAGGTGGCCAGGAACTGCGCGTCGTTGTGCGCGGGCAGGCCGGTCAGCCACATGAACAGGCCGGTCAACACCGGGTACTCGACCGCCCCGCCGACGAGTTGGCCGTCGACCAGGCGGCCGGACACATAGGGAAAGAGGTGTTGCCGGACGCCCCGGCCGATCCACAGTTGCTGGATGTCGGTGTAACACAGGTTGCTGTTCTTCAACCGGCCAAAGTCGGCCGAGACGCCGAAGGCATCGAAGACCGGGCCGGTGCACTGCCACTTGTCCAGGAACGACAGCAGCAGCATGACCGAACTGGCGGCCAGTGCGCAGGCCAGCACGGCACCGGGTCGTGGGGCGCGCGGCCCCGGGATCCACCGGCCCCGGAACCGCGCCGGTCTCACCGGACCCAGACCCCGGCCGACTCACCCTCGGCCCGGTGCCCGGACAGCCGGGACCGCAGGAACGCGATGTCGGCGGCCTGGCCGCGTACCCCGCCGGGCGTCTCGCAGATCACCGGGGCACCGGCCGTGCGGACCACCTCGACCAGGGCGTCCGCGTCGATCTGTCCGCGTCCGAGGTTCTCGTGTCGGTCTCGACCGGAGTCGAAGCCGTCCTTGGAGTCATTGGCATGCACCAGGTCGATCCGGCCGGTGATCGCCATGATCCGGTCCACCAGGTCGACCAGTTCCTCGCCACCGGCATGCGCGTGGCAGGTGTCCAGACAGAAGCCCGCGCCGAACTCACCCACCGCGTCCCACAGCCGGGCGAGCCGGTCCAACCGTCGGGCCATGGCGTGGTCACCGCCGGCGGTGTTCTCGATCAGGATCGGAATCGGGAACTCCCCCGAGTCGGTCGCCCGTTCGAACGCCTTCCGCCAGTTGGCGAATCCGTCTGCCGGGTCGTCCTGGGCGGTGACGTGTCCGCCGTGCACGATCAGCCCGCGCGCCCCGATCGCCGCGGCCGCCCGGGCCTGGGTGGCGAGCAGTTTGCGGCTGGGGATGCGGATCCGGTTGTTCAGACTGGCCACGTTGATCACGTACGGGGCGTGTACGTAGAGGGCGATGTCGGCGGAGCGCAGCGCCTCGGCATCGGCCCGGGGCGCCGGGGCCTTCCAGCCCTGCGGGTCGCCGAGGAAGAACTGCACCACCTCGGCCTGCCGTTCGGCCGCCTCGCCCAGTGGGTCGACCGGGTCGACGTGGGCTCCGATGGGGAACATGTGGCGAGGGTACGCGGTGACGGCCCGACCGGTCACCGCGCGCCGTCGCCCCGCGGCCGGGTCGGCGACGGACGGGCGACCCACGAACGAGCGAACGAACCGACAGACGTGACGGACCGGCGCGGCGGCCGGGCACCGGTCGGACGGGTTTCCGGAGCTGGCCGGTCCGGGTGGTGTCAGAAGTTCCAGAGATGACGTGTCCGGACCGTCACCCTTGGCACGCTTAATCGTTAGAACGGCTGTAATCGCCTGAGCCGGAGCGTCTGGAGTACTGGATGAGTAGGACCAAACGGACACCCAACGGCAGGCTGGCCCGGCGGATCGTGCCGCTGATCGTCGGCGCGGCGGTCGCGGCCACGTCGGCGCTCCTGCTGTCCGGCAGTCCCGCGTCAGCGACCGACCAGGTGACGGTCTCCTTCACCTCCGACGGCCCCTCACCGGCGTCGGTGACGATCCAACCGGGCGACCAGGTTACCTTTCGCAACGACGTGGATCCGGACGGTCAGACCCTCCTCGGTGTGGTCACCGGCGCGGTGAAGAGTGTCACGATCGACGTGGCGAACGCCTCGAACCCGGGGTTCAGCCTGACCCCCGGCCAGTCCCGGACGCTGACCTACAGCAGTCCGGTCCACACCACCTACACCGCGACCTACCGCACCACCACGCTGCTACTCCTGCCGGGCCGGGCGATGGACACCACCGGCACGCTGCTGGTTGGTGAGCCCGAGGCCGCGCCGGCGGCACCGGCCAACCCCACCACCGCGACCGGCGGACAGAACGGCCCCGCGCCGGCC
>DATCWR010000113.1:0-16531 GCA_036566245.1 Mycobacteriales bacterium
CTGGTCGACGGGGACAGGTTCCTGGCTGTCCACAGGGCCTCCTTCGCTGTCACGCTCATGCCCCGCCCGGAGTGTTCGCCGGGCGGGGACCTGAACAGGTGGTGGCCGACGTCAGCCGATCCTCTCGATCGCCGCCTGCACCTTCTGCCGCAGTTCGTCGGGCAGCGGAACATAGCCGTTGTGCGGGAGCACGTCCTGGCCGGCGCCGGCGAGGTAGCCGAGGAAGCCCCTGAGCAGCGCCACCTTGTCCGGGTCGTTGCCCTGCTGGCAGACGATCTCGTAGGTGACCAGCACGTTCGGGTAGGCGTTCGGGTCGGTGTTGGCGTAGTCGAACCCGAGCACCAGGTCGTCCCCCGAGCCGGTCACGGTGGCCCTGGACAGGAAGTTCTGCACGTTGGCCCCGGTGAGCTCGACGAACTTCCCCTGGGTGTTACCCACCCTGGCGTAGGTGATGGCGTTCTGGGTGGCGTAGGACAGTTCCATGTAGCCGATGGCGCCGGGAGTCGTCTTCACGCCCTGGGCGACACCCGCGGTGCCCTTGGAACCCTGCCCACCCGGGGCCGCCCAGCTCTTGCCGTGGCCGAAGGTCCACGCCTTCCCGGCGACGTTCTCCAGGTAGTTGGTGAAGTTGAACGTGGTGCCCGAACCGTCGGACCGGTGGAAGCTCTGGATACCCAGGGAGGGAAGCTTGACCCCCGGGTTGTCCCTGCTGATCGCCGGGTCGTTCCACCTGGTGACCTGGCCGGCGAAGATCCTGGCGATCGTCTCCGCGGACAGGTTGAGCGTGTCCACCCCGGGCAGGTTGTACCCGACCGCGATCGGGCCGGCCACCATGGGCAGGTCGATGGCCTGGTTACCGGTGCCGCAGCGGGCGTCGGCCTGGGACTTCTGCTCGGCGGTCAGTGGGAAGTCCGAGCCGGCGAAGTCGGTGACCCCGTTGGTGAAGTCGGTGACGCCCTTGCCCGATCCGCCACCGCCGTAGTTGAGTCGGGCGTCCGTGCAGACGCTCTGGTAGTTCCTGGTCCACTCCGACATCGCGTTGGCCTGCGCGGTGGAGCCGGACGCGGTCAGCGATCCCGACCCGCAGGCCACGTCGGTGGGTCGGGCGGTGGACGACCCACCGTTGGACGTTCCGGTGTTGTTGTCGGTGCCGCATCCGGCCAGCGCCAACGCGACCACCAGCGCCGAAACCGGCGCCGCGACCGCCCGGACCCGACGCTGGAGGTGGTTGCTACGCCCGAGGGTGCTCGTGGTGCCACCCTCGCCTCGGATCGGCGTACGCGCGACCGTGGCAGCGGTTGCCCGCTCGACAGATGGAGCAGGACTGTTCCGGCGACCTGTGTTCCGTCCTCTCACTCTGATCAGCACGTGACCGACGGTAGGAGGCACCGGCGACCGCCAAGCACCGACCGAGTGAACGAAAGATGAACGCACACGGACAACACGCCCACCAACTCAGCCACGCACCGTAGTCACCTGGTAACCATCACCTCCCCCACCCACCGCCCCGCCCATGAGACGTTTTCGCGCGAAACCCCCCGCCCCAACATGGTTTGAGGCGACCGTTTTCGCGCGAAAACATGCACCACACAGGCCAGGGGGCGCCGGGTACCGGGCTGGACGGGGGTCACCCGAACGGGCGGTCTACCCGGGCAGGAGTACGGCCGCGCCGCGTACCCGGTCGGCGGCCAGGTCGGCGAGCGCCTGGTCGGCCGCGTCGAGCGGATAGGGCGTTGTGGTGACTCGCAGCCGGTGTTCGGCGGCGAAGGCGAGAAAGTCCCGGCCGTCCTGGCGGGTGTTGGCGGTGACGCTGCGCAGCGTCCGCTCGTAGAACAGGTGTCGCTCGTAGTTCAGCGGTGGAATGTCGGTCAGATGGATCCCGGCGACCGCCAAGGTGCCGCCCCGGTCCAACGCCTGGAGACCAACCGGCACCAGATTCCCGACCGGGGCGAACAGGATCGCCGCGTCCAACGGTTCGGGTGGCGCGGCGAAGGCATCCCCCACCGAGGCGGCACCCAGTTCGGTGGCCAGGCGGCGGGCCTGGGCCGACCGGGTCAGCACGTGCACCCGGATGCCCTGGGCGATCGCGACCTGTGCGGTCAGGTGGGCACTGGCGCCGAACCCGTACAGGCCCAGCCGACCACCCGGTGGCACCTCGGCCCGGCGCAGGGCCCGGAACCCGATGATCCCCGCGCACAGCAGCGGCGCCAGTTCCGCGTCGGTGTACCCGTCGGGCAGGTGGTAGGCGAAGTCGGCCGGCACGGTGGCGAACTGCGCGTAGCCGCCGTCGGCGTCCCACCCGGTGTACCGGGAGTGCGGGCACAGGTTCTCCGCGCCGCGTCGGCAGTACCGGCAGCGGCCGCAGGTGCTCCGCAACCAGGCGATCCCCACCCGGTCGCCGACCGTGAACCCGTGGGCCTGCGGGCCGACGGTCACCACCTCGCCAACCACCTCGTGGCCGGGCACCACGTGTTGCCGGTGGACCGGCAGATCACCCTCGGCGACGTGCAGGTCGGTGCGACACACCCCACAGGCCCGCACCGCCACCAACAGTTCATCCGGGCCCGGTTCGGGAACCGCGGCGTCGACCTGACGCAACGGTGACCCGCTGGCCGGCGCCGCCGGCCCGGGGCGCTCCACCACCCACGATCGCATGCGTCCGCCCATCGTCGCCTCCTCCACGGCGGTTTCATGCTGGCACGACCGGACACGTCCCGGTGTGCAGGCGGTCGGGACCTTGGTCCACCCGCGCCGGACCATGCGACCCTCCCCGCCCATGCCGACCCCTGCCTAGCCTCGAAAGAGACAACTGTGCGCGAACGGCCTGCGATGGTGCGAGGAGATCACGATGCGCGTGCGCGACGTCATGACGCGACAGGTGGTCACCGCCGACCTGGACATGCCGGTGTCCAGCGCGGCCAGCCTGCTCGCCCAGCACAACATCTCGGCCATGCCGGTGATCGGCGACGACCACCTGGTCGGCATGGTGAGTGAGGCTGACCTGATCCGCGAACAGATCCCCCGCCCACGGCGCGGTGGCGGGTTGTTCGGGGAACCCGGGGAACGGCAACGAGACAGGTCGACCACCGAACCACGGACGGTTGCCGACGTGATGACCACACCGGTGGTGTCGGTGTCGGAATCCGCCGACACCTCGGACGTGGCCGGCATGATGCTCGACTACGAGGTGCGCAGTGTCCCGGTGGTGGAGGACGGACGGGTGACCGGCATCGTCAGCCGGCGCGACCTGATCCAGATGCTGTCCAGTGACGACGAGTTGATCACCGAGGAGATCCAGAAACGGCTGCGGGACTATGCCGGCGAGCCGGACCGCTGGACGGTCGCGGTGGTCCGGGGGCAGACGACGGTCTACGGCTACTTCGACGACGAGAACGAGCGTCGGGTGGTCGAACTGCTGGCCCGCACCGTACCCGGGGTTCGGACCGTGCGGATCCAGTCATGACCCAACCGCCCGGGCCCGAACCGCGCGAGGCCCGAGCCGGCCGGGAACACGGGATCCTGGTCGGGGTTGACGGTTCGGAGTTCTCATTCGCCGCGGCCCGGTGGGCCGCCGGGGAGGCAGCCGCCCGGCGGGTGCCGCTGACCCTGTGCCGGGTGGTGCCGGCCGCGCCGGACAGCGCGGAGTACGACCGCCAACTCGGCGCCACCGAACGTGACCTGGACCGGGCCGCACGGCATGCCCTCACCAGCCCGGGCGGACCGTCTGAGGGCCCGCCCGCCGAACACCAGACCGGGTCGCCACCGGTCAGATCCGCCGGGTCGGCCGCCGGGCAGACCCACGCACCATCCCACGCACCGCAGCATGCGCCGTCAGTAGAGTCGTCGGCCGAGTCGCCCGTGGAGTTGGAGGTGCGTCGGCTGATCGTCGGGGGTACCGCATCCCAACAACTCATCGCACTCGACCACGACGCCGACCTGCTGGTGGTGGGCGCGCGTGGCCGCGGCGGTTTCGCCGGGTTGTTGCTTGGTTCGGTCAGTGACCAGGTGGCCACCCACTCACCGGGCAGTGTGGCGGTGGTACGAGAACACCTGGTTCGGGTCGGCGCGCCGGTGTTCCTCGGGGTGGACGACGCACCAGGGACCGCCTTCGCGACCGAGTACGCATTCCAGACGGCCGCTCGGGACGGCCGACCGCTGGTCGCCATGTACTCCTATCCGATGTCGGTGTCGGTACCCGACGTGGGATACCTCCCGGTGACCTACGAGTCGCACGCCGCGGACCGGGCCAGAAGTTTCGTACACACACTGCTGGAACCGTGGCGCGACAGACACCCGGAGGTGACCGTGACCATCGAGGTCACCGGCGTGCGCCCGGCCGTGGCACTGTGCCAGGCGTCGGTCGCGGCGCACCTGTTGGTGGTGGGTGCGACCGGACGACCTGCGTTCGCCGGGATTCTGGGTGGGGTGAGTCGCAAGGTGCTGCACAACGCCCGGTGCCCGGTCGTGGTGGCGCGCTGACCGCCACCGTGGCCGGACACCGGCCACGTCGTCACCGGTGTGGCGCCAGGGTGGGATTACCGCCTGACGGGGCTGGTTCGTCCGGGCAGGTCGACAACACGGTGGCCATCGCGGTCTTCTCCGCCGAGGTGACCCAGAGCTGGTACTTGGTCTTCACCGCGATCTGCCGGGCGACGTAGTCACATCGGTAGGACTTGTTGGGCGGCAGCCAACTCGCCGCGTCGGAGTCGCCCTTCTGCCGGTTGGCCGAGGAGTCCACCGCGAGCAGGTTCAGCGGGTCGTTGGCCAGGGCCAGTCGCTTCTCCGCCGGCCACTGCTGGGCGCCGGTCTGCCAGGCGTCGCCGAGCGCGACCAGGTGGTCGATGTCCAGTTCGCTGGCCCCGCCGCGCACGAAGTGGATCGCCTTGCCGGTGTAGGGGTCGGCCCGGTCGCCGGAGGCCACGATGCAGTCGTGCGTTCCGGGCCGGAACGTCACGTGGGTGAGGTCCCGGTGCAGCACGTCGTTGCGGGTGTCGCAGCCGTTGTGGTCGGTGTCAGACCAGGCCGGGCCGAACTGGTCACGGTCGTAGCCGGTCATCGGCGCCCGCCCCTTGACGGTGAGCGCGGTCAGTTCCGCTGCCGCCGATCCTGGTGCCGCCGATCCGGACGCGCCGACGGCGGTCGGCGTGCCCAGGGCCGTGTTGTCCGGGTCGAGCCGTGGATCGCAACCGGACAGGAATCCGGCGAGCAGTCCGATCGCCGCCACGCTGACGCCCGCGGTCAGTGCCGCGCGCCGAAACCGCATGTTGGGGTAACCCCGCCTATGCCTGGGCAACATAGGTCGAATCTACCCAAGCGGACGGTTACCAAAACTACTCTCGGTGAAATTGATCTTGACGTCGCTTTGGTACCCGGAAGGTCAGTTCGCCACACCGGGTGACCCGCGTTGACTTCAAGACCGTTGGGTCCCTAGTTTCACAGCGCCATAGTCTGATTTTTCATGATGCGGGGCGGCCCGTTGACCAACCGCCCAGGGAGGGGGGCCGGCCACGTGTATGACGCGATGATGGCCGAGACCGTCAGGATCACCGGACACGACGGCGACGAGATCGAGGCGTACCTGGCTCGACCGCTCTCACCCGAACCGTCCGGTGGGGTCGTGGTGATCCACCACATGCCCGGCTACGACGCGGCCACCAAGGAGATGGTGCGTAGGTTCGCCGCACACGGCTATGCCGCGATCTGCCCGAACCTGTACTGGCGGGAGGCGCCCGGGGCGAGCCCGGATGATGCCGCGGCCACGGTTCGGGCCGGCGGAGGCGTGCCCGACGACCGGGTGGTCGGCGACGCCGCCGGTGCCGCCCGCTACCTGCGCTCGTTGACCTCCTCCAACGGGAAGGTCGGGGTGATCGGGCACTGCTCCGGTGGCCGACACGCCTTCCTGGTGGCCAGTTCGTTGGAACTCGACGCGGCCGTCGACTGCTACGGCGCCTTCGTGGTCAACGACCCGCCGGAGTCCATGTCCTGGATGCGACCACTGCTGCCCCTGGCGGAGAACCTGTCCTGCCCGCTGCTCGGCCTGTTCGGCGCCGACGACAAGTTCCCCTCCCCGGAGGAGGTGGCGGTGCTGGAACGCGAGTTGACCAGGCTGGGCAAGACGTTCTCGTTCCACAGCTACGAGGGCGCCGGCCACGCCTTCTTCTCGGTGGACCGGCCCAGCTACCGACAGGCCGCCGCGGTGGACGGCTGGGAACGGATCTTCGCCTGGTTCGGCCGCCACCTGAGCGTCTGAGGAGCCGCACATGTGCACCTATCTCACCGAGAAGATCCAGATCACCGGCAGTGGCAAGGGTGCCGAGGGGTGGTTCGGGCTGACCCAGGCCGCGGTGTACGTGGACCATCCGGTGCACGCGCCGTTCGAACACACGGTGAACATCGACTTCGCCAACCCCGGTCGCGGACCCTCCGCCCGGGTCGCGGTCGAGTTGACCGAGGAGGCCGCACTCGCCCTGGTCGAGGCCATCCAGGCCGCGATCGCCTCGGCACCGCCTGGTCTGGCCGCGGCGAACGGGTGATCTCGCCACGGTTCTGGCAGTTCCGCGGCTCGGAGGACCTGCCCGCTCTGGCGGCGGTCCGGGCCGCGGTGCGCCAGGTCGAGGACGGGGTGTGGATGCCCGGCCCGGACACGGTCACCGATCCGGCGGAGCAGACCCCGTTCTGCCTGCTCGCCGAGGTGGACGAGCAGGTCGTCGGCTACACCTGGATGGACTGGTGGGAAGAGGTCGACGGAACCCGGCTGTACCTGCTGTTGGGCTGGGTCGTTCCGGCGTGGCGTCGGCGCGGTGTCGGCACGGCGATGCTGCGCCGGCAGGAGGAACAGGCGGCGGTCTTCGCGGCCACCCACACCGGCCCGGGCGTGGCCATGCTGGGTGGCAACGCCGACGAGGACCAGCCGGGCACCAGGGCGTTGCTGCTGGCCAACGGGTACCAGGTTGCCTTCACCGTGGTGTGGATGGCCCGCGACCTGACCGCCGGGCCGGCCGAGTTTACTGAGCCCGTGCTGCCGGCGGGCATCGAACTGCGGCCGGTCCGCCCGACGCACCACCCGTGGATCCACCGGGCCATCGAGGAAAGCTTCGCCGCAGACCGGACCGGGCATCTGCCGCGCACCTTCGCCGAGTACCGCTACGACGTCCGGGAACGCCAGTCGGACACCACACTGTGGACGGTCGCCTGGGACGGTGACGAGATCGCCGCGGTGGTGATCAACGAGATCAGGCCGGACGGGACCGGGTTGACCCCGTGGCTGGCGGTGCGGGCACCGTGGCGGCGGCGCGGCATCGGTCGGGCGCTGATGGTGAACGGGCTGCGTCGGCTGTCTGAACGGGGCGTGGCCTCGACCGCGCTGACCACCGTCGCGGAGAACCCACACCACAGCATGGCCTTCTACCGGAGTCTGGGCTACCGGGTGACCCGTCGCCAGCCGCGTTACCGCAAGCCGATGACCGAGGCGTTTGGCCAGGTTTCTCGGGCCTGAGACCGTGGCCGGACGCACTTCCTGGTTCTAGTGATGGCTTAACTTCTGCTTACGGTGGCCGACCGCAGACTCGTTGCCATGAGACGAGGACGAGTCATCCTGGCACTGTCGGTGGCAGCCGCGGCCGCCATCGCGACCGGTACCGCGGCCTCGGCGCACGGCAACAGCGCCGACCGCCCCGGCCTGACCAACACCAGCAACTCGAGCACCTTCGAGCCCGGCGACGACCACGGCGGCCTCCGGCCCCCAGGGGTCTCCGATGACCCCGCCGGCCACGACGTCGGTGACGACCACGGTGGCCTGCGCCCGCCCGGGGTTTCCGACGACCCCGCCGGCCACGACGTCGGTGACGATCACGGCGGCCTGCGTCCCCCGGGCGTGTCCGATGACCCGGCCGGCCACGACGTGGGCGACCTGGACCACCAGAACCGGGACCGGGACGGTGACCACCACGACGGTGACCTCCACGGCGACGACCACGGCGACAACAGCGGCCCGAGCGACAACAGCGGTCCGGGCAGCCACGACGGCTGATCCCCACACCCCAACGGGAGGACGCCCCTGAACCGGCGTCACTCCCCTGCCCCCAGGGCGGGGCGGCCACCCCCAGGGCCGCCCCCGCCCCTCCTTTTGTTGCCTCGCCGCCGGGCGGTGGGTCCCGGACTTTCTACCCACCGGAATGTGATGCGTTCCCATTCACGGTTTGCGCGCCACGGGTGACACCGTGCACCGACAACGGGAAAAACAGCGTGGTCATCGCCCGGGTTTACACTCCCCGAAAGCAGCACCCGGGGAGGAAAAATGCCGCGTAATGAACTGTTGGCCGATATTCGTGTCAATGTGCTGGGCTGGACCCAGGAGAAGCTGGCCCACGAGGCCAGGGTGTCGGTGCGCACGGTGAAGTGTTGGGAATCGGGGGTGACCGCGCGTCCGCAGCCCGACGTGTTGGCGCAGTTGATGAAGGTCACCGGAGTTGGTTCGCCAGCCGAGCTCGGATTCTCGGCGGCTCCCGGTTCAGGCGGTATCGTGAGAACAGGAGGTACCGGGCAGAAAGGATCAGACGACATGATCAGCCGCCGAGATCTGATGATCATTGTGTCCGGTGCCATGGGCGGTGTGATGGCCGATCCGGTCGCCCGGCTCTTTCCCGCGCCAAAGGATCTTGCCCACATCGGCGCCAGCGACGTGGAGCAGGTGAAACTGCTGCGGGTCCGATGCCATGATCTCGAACGGTTGATGGGCGGTGGCGCGGTCAACGGTGCGGCCGTGGTCCGTAGATTCAGGACCGCGCTCGGCGCCCTGCACGGGGTCTACCGCGACGATGCCGTCCGTCAGGACATGCACGCCGCAGTGGCCCACTTTGGCTGCACCGCAGGGTGGATTCTGGTCGACCACGGTGAACATGGCACCGCGCAGCGGGTGTTCGCCGCCGCACTGGCCGCCACGGACGGCGCCACTGCCGAGAAGAAGGACCCGTTGCGCGGGATGATCCTCACCGACATGGCGCGCCAGGCGATCTACCAGCAGAACTACTACTCGGCCGTGGAACTGCTGGACTACCTGGACAGCGCGCTGCCGAATCTACCCGATGACGCCAGGGCGATCGTCCGGAGCCGTCGGGCCCGTGCCCTGGCCGGACTTGGCGACGTACACGCGGTGGACGAACTCACCCGCCGCGCCGAAGACGAGTTCGGTTCATCCACCTGCGACAGTGCGGCCACGCTCCAGGACAACAGTTTCAGCATTGACGAACTCGCCAGCGACATCGGCCACGCGTTCAGTTCACTGGCGGTGGAGCACGGTATCCGCAGCGCCGAGGCCGAACGCCGACTCACCGAGTCCATCAACTCCTACGGCACCGGTGACGCCCGGTCCCGCGCCCTGGCCGGTCTGCGGTTGGTCAACGTCCACCTGGCCCAACGCGACGGCCGACGCGCGCTCGCGGTGGCGCAGGCCCACGCCACCGAGGCGACCTCGGTCCGGTCGGCGCACCTGCACGAACACGCCGAGATCGGGCTGCGCCTGGCCGTCCGCCACCGCACCGACCCCGGCATCCCCGAGGTGATCGACATCCTCCGCACCGTCCGCCGCCCGGTCTGAACTGGATACGTTCAACCCACCGTGGATACGCCGGACACCACGTTCGCAGCGAACCGCCGCGTGGGCATGCCACCACCGCCGGTTCGCTGCAAACCCACCCCTCACCAACCCCGCTACACTCCCCTGCCCTGCGTGTTTCACCCTCACTCCCTCATCGCCCTCACCACGGATCGCAACGCGATACCGTCTCCCTGGTCGGTGAACCTTCCCGCGTCCTCATCGCCCCTACCAGGGATCGTGACGAACACCGTGCCGGAACTCGCCGAGCCCAGCGGCATATCCTCATCGCCCGACCGGGATATCAACGGGAACCTGACAGCCAGCAGGTCGACGAACGGCCAATCCTCCCGCGAGGAACCGAAAGGTAAGCCGGTACGGCCAGCCCTAAGGTAGCCGTGTCCTCATCGCCTCACGGGGATAGCGACCCGATCCTGAGTTGACGCGTACCGGGAGCAACATGGTCCTCATCGCCCACGGGGATCAGGAGATGAGACAGACAGTCGGTAGCAAGCCACACGCCTGCCACCGGCGTGAGTTGGTCAGGGGTGGGTCAGACCGGCCCCCACCGTCCAAGGGCGACAGCGCCTTCCCGAGTACCCTCCGCACCGCCCCGCAGCCCTGGAGACCTGGACACGCAATTGGCCTACCATGACTACGCCGAATGCCCCGGTTGCAGCGAACCACCGCGTGGGCATGCACTACCGGCGGTTCGCTGCAAAACCGCCTCCGGCCGAGCCCACTACACTGCCCCTGACCTGCGGCTTTACCCTCGGGTCCTCATCGCCCCTACGAGGGATCGCAACGAGAACCACGGGGAGATGGAAGAAAGATTGTCCAGGTCCTCATCGCCCCTACGAGGGATCGCAACGCGTAGGCGACGGCGTGGGATGGGGCCCATGCCCGTGTCCTCATCGCCCCTACGAGGGATCGCAACCGGAGTGCCGACGGGATCGTATGGCAGGTCGACGGTCCTCATCGCCCCTACGAGGGATCGCAACAGCACACCGAGGCGACGGAACTGTCTACCTGCGGGTCCTCATCGCCCCTACGAGGGATCGCAACCCCGCGGCGAAGCTCATATGCCGTCCTCTCTACAGGTCCTCATCGCCCCTACGAGGGATCGCAACCACAGGTACCGCTGCCAGGCCGGCGCCTCCCGGGTCCTCATCGCCCCTACGAGGGATCGCAACGTCGTGGCGACTACCACCTTCGGGGCGACCTTCGGCGGTCCTCATCGCCCCTACGAGGGATCGCAACGTACCGTCCGAGGACGCACCAGGTAGAGGAGACCAGTCCTCATCGCCCCTACGAGGGATCGCAACTCCAACTGCTGGCCGGCCCAGTCGTAGCGCAACACCCGTCCTCATCGCCCCTACGAGGGATCGCAACCACCAGGTGACCGTCTTACCGTCCAACGCGGTGATGGTCCTCATCGCCCCTACGAGGGATCGCAACGGAGGAACGCTGTGGGGAAGGAGGGGACACGGCCGTCCTCATCGCCCCTACGAGGGATCGCAACGGAGTCAGGTTGTAGGCCGCTGCGATCTCGCCCGGTCCTCATCGCCCTACGAGGGATCGCAACATCCCCACGGCCAGCGCGATGACCGCCGTGATGGCCGTCCTGATCGCTTTTCAAGGGATCGCAACAGGGACGTCGTCCCGACAGCCGCGGTCGATGCTGCCCTCATCGCCCCGTACCGGGATCCGGACGTTTCCCTTCCTGGGCCGGATACCGACATCTCCCGGCCCCGTGCCCCTCCGGGGTGGCGAGCGCCCAACAGTATTGGATATCGAGTTGGCTCAGTGGCCAGGCCCTTCCGTGCCAGTACATTTCTCCAGTTAATGGCGAATAGCGACAATCCACCATTGAGCTGATTCGTTTGAAGTGGTCCTCACCGTCGGTTTCCCGAAGGTGCATTCATGGTCCAGTTCCGGAGAACCGGCAGCGGCGAGCCCGACGGCGCGACTAACGTCCCGATCCGTCACGACACAGGAGTCACGGCGTGCTCGCCGGGGGTGGGAGTGCGGATGCTGGGCGGTCGGCTGCGCACGTGGAGGGGCCGAACCGGGGTCGCTGGCCTACTGGGCGGTGTCGCGGGCGAAGTGATCGTGCCTCTGCTTCCCAACCTGATCAGCTCAGCGATTGGCACCAGCATCCGGTGGACCCTGGTGGCCGTCGTCGCGGCATCCATCGCCCTCATCGCCAGATCTCGCCGGGCCGAATCAATGCACGAGTCGCGCGGACTGGGGATCGTGCTCGACCTCGACCCTGGCGATCGGGCCTGGAGGGCGCAACCCGCCCAGGTCGCCCAGTCCGACGCGAGAACCCGGTACGGCGCCGCAAACACCATCACCCTCCGGCTGCCAACCGACCCCGCTGGACGTGACGCGGCGCTGGACTCCGCACTGGACAGGATCAGCCAGCAACCACGCAACCGAGGAGCGATCTCGTCCGACCCTGTACCCCTGTATCCGATTGCGACACTGCACGACTCGTTCGCCATTGGTCGCAGGATCAGGTCCGGTTCGTTTCCCATGACGTTGATGCAGAAACCGGAGGCCCACGGCGGTGCCGGCCAGTTCTATCCGGCGATAGGACTCGGGGCACACCTACGCTCCCCTCTTACCCCGGCCGATCAGCAACGGGCCGAGGCATTCCTGCGAGCGGATCCGGTCGAGCTGGACTCCGCCGCAACCACCGACCGACTGGCTCTGGTCGTGGTGCTGAGTGCCAGGTCGGCACTGATCAGGCCCAGCGTGCTGAAGGCCGCCGCCACAGGTGAGTCTGACGAGTACGCGGTTGGTGCCGGTGACCGATGCCGTGCGGCGTTGGTCGTGGAGACCATCGACGGTTCGGTGCCCGCCGACCGTCGGTCGTTCGAGTTGACCGTCCGCTACATCCACGACCAGTGGGCCAACTGGCTGGAGGGACAGGGCGGCAGCAACGACCCCATCCTGTTCCTCGCCGGTCCGAACACGATCGCGATGGCACTCGGCTATGTCTTCGGCCGCCAACGCATGCGCTTCATTCCGCACACCCGGACCAGTTGACCCAACGCCACCCACACCGCAGACCCGACACCGAAGTGTCAGCGAGAGGACTCCGTGGCCGAGTTCATCAATCCGTACACGTTCGTTCCGTTCCCCGAGGTGGACGCCCGGACGTTCCGGCGCGCGCCCGCCGGCCACGCCCGGATGGGTACCGGCGCCGACGGCACGCCCCGACTGATGGGTCGGGTACAGGTCACCGTGACCGCGCGCAGCCCGCTGCTGGTGCGCGACAACGAGAAGCGGTTCCCCCACCGCAGGTTCCCCGGCTCGGACACCCCGGTCCCCTACGTACCCGGGTCGGCCCTGGCCGGGGTGGTGCGATCCCTGCACGAGTCACTGGCCGGCGGCTGCCTGCGGGTGTTCGACGACGACCTGCTGCCGTCCTACCGGGACATCGCCCAGATGCGCTCGGCGGGCTGGACCCTGGCACTGGTGAACAACACCGTGGGCGAACGGCCCAGCGAACTGCTGCTGTGTACCGAGGTGATCCGGGTCCGGGCCGACGCACTGGCCGAGGTGCTCGGCGGGCCGGACCGGCTGGTCACCGGCAGTCGCGTCGACGTGGTCGGCCGACCCCGGGACACCGGCCGTGGCCTGCGGGTCATCACCGAGTCGTACGACCTGGCGCCGGGCAACGGCTGGGTGGTGCTGGTCACCGACGCGAACGCCCGTGACCGGAAGCGTCCCTACCACTGCGCGGTGGGCAGACTGCCGACCGCCGACTCGGACGTGCTGGCCTGGCGGGACGAGGACGAGTGGAACGAACACTGGTCGCCGGCCTGGGCCGACCTGCTCAACCGGATCGAGGACACCGACGACATGCGCCGGGCCCGAGGGAAGAAGAACCCCAACAAGCCACTCCGCCCCACCGACGGGCCGGTGACCGAACAGGTCTACTTCAACGAACGACTGGTGGGCGTCCGACACGAGGCCCGGCGCAGGGTCTTTCCCGGTCAGGTGCTGTGGGTGAAGCCGTCGACGCACGGGGTGGACGAGTTCGCCCTGTCCACGATCTGGCGGCACAGCGGCCAGGGTCCGGCCGGCGACCGGGTTCCCGAGGAGCTGCGGGCCTGCCGCGAGGTGACCCAACTGTGCCCGACCTGTCGGGTGTTCGGCTCGGCCGACACCGGAGGGTCTGACTGGGCGCGGGCCGAACAGCACGCCTACCGGGGCCATCTGCGGTTCTCCGACGCCCGCCCGGTGGGTGACGTCGGTCCGCTGGAACGACACCAGCTCGCCCCACTCGGTCGGCCCCGGCCCGGCAGTGGACAGTTCTATCTGGACAACGATCCACGCCGGCACCCGGCCCGGCCGCAACGGGACAGGCCGCCGTTGCGGGAGTGGGGATCGGCCGCCGACCGGCCACAGTGGCGTGCACTGCGTGGACGCAAGCACTACTGGCTGGCCGGGGACCACTACGGACAGCGGCCGTTGTTCCGGGTCACCACGGGGACGTTCGCCGGGGAGATGGCCGCCGAGGGGGACGCGGTGCCGGCCGGTGCCCGGTTCGCCTTCACCGTCTCGTTCGAGAACCTGGACACCGCCGAGTTGGGTGCGCTGCTGTGCGCGCTGGACCCCTCGGCGGTGTTGGACCCCCACGGCGGCGGTGAGGTGGGATTCGCCGTGGGTGGGGGGCGGCCGTTCGGTTTCGGTACCTGCACCGCGGAGGTCACCAGTCTGGACGTACACACCGCGGCCAGTTGGTACGGCACGGCCGACCGCCCACAGGTGACCGTCGCCGACGCGGTGGCCGCGTTCACCGAGACCGTCGACCGGGGCGTGCGGGCAACCTGGCCGGCGCTGGCCGCCGCCCTGCACCTGGAACACGTCGAGCAGGCCGACGTCTGGTACCCGCCGGCAAACCCGTTGCCACCGGGAGACCTCACAGCCGACCAGTTGGCGTCGGGAGCCGACGGCGACTTCTGGAAACGGTCGCAGGGCACCACGTTCCGGGACCGGACCTATCCGTTGCTGGCGCTACCCGAGGTCACCGCCGCGGACCAGCACCTGCCGGTGTCCCCCGCCCCGACCATCAACGGCGACCAGGGTCCGCCCGGCCGGGGACCACGCGACCGGGGACCCCGCGCATCGGGCCGAGGGAGGCGTCGCTGATGAGGCACTACGTCGACATCGGGGTGGTGCGCATCCAGCGTTACCTGTCCCGCACGCCCACCCTGGTCGGCCGCCGCGGGGCCAGTTCGGCCCTGGTCACCGCGATGACGGTGGACGACTCGCTGCTGGCCGGCCGGGCCAGCGTCAACGACGAGGCGGGCCGGGTGGACGGTGTGCTCAGCCTGGTCATGGACCAACACCAACCGGCGCTTGTGGACGAACTGCTCGCCCGCCTGCGCACGGCGTTGCCCGGGGCCGAGTTCGAGGTGGCCTGTGGTGACGGAGAGGACTACCTGGACGCCCATGCCAGACAGATCAGGCCGAGGCGGGAACGGGGGCAGGTGCGGGTCGACCTGCCGGCCGGCGCGGAGTTCCCGCTGGCCGCGCTGTGTGGGATCTGCCGGGTCGATCCGGCGGTCGGCCGGACGGACCTCGGCCCCGACGACGGCGAACGCGACGCCTGCGCCGACTGCGTCACCCGCCACTCCCCCAAGGTCCGCCGTCAGGCCCGCACTGCGGAACGTCGACTCGCCGAGGCGGTTGGATTCACCAGCGAGCAGGTACCACACAAGTTCGATGATCTGGCGGCGCTGGCCAGCGGTGAGGGCCAACAGCACCTGGCCACGGTGCACGCCGACGGAAACCGGGTGGGTGAGTTCTTCGCCCGCCTGGCCGAGAGGGGCCGCATCGACCGCGCGTCGGTGGTCGCGGAACTGTCCCGCTGCACCTTTGCCGCGCTGGCCGCCGCCACCACCGTGGTCCGCCGCCCCGGCGACCCGGTGTTGTGTGTGGTGCCGCACCTGCTCGGCGGCGACGACGTGCTGGTGAGCCTTCCCGCCGAGCGGGCCTGGCGGTTCACCGTGGAGTTCGTCCACGACTTCGGGCAGCGGACCGCGCGGCTGGTGCGGGGGCTGGGGATCACCGACCTGGACCCGCCCACCATGTCGGCGGGTGTGGTGTTCGGACGGAGGAACTTCCCGTTCGCGCTGACCGTCGAACAGGCCGAGGACTGCCTGACCATGGCCAAGAGGAAGGGTGCCGGGAAGAGTCCCTGGATCGGGTTCGCCGACGTGGTCGTCGGGACCTCGGGTCCGGCCGGGAACCCGGTGTCACTGGCCGCCCTGCGCAAGCACGGCGACGCGCTGAGCGACCTGGTCGCGCTGCCGCGCAGCAACCAGCACCGGCTGGTCGAGGAGCTCGGCCGGGGCGGGCTGACCGCGGCCCGGACACTGGCCGCCCGTCTCGGCCACACCGAAACCATCGGACCGTTCCTGCGACCGGGCACCGCCGAGCACGGTGACGACGAGGCCATCGACCTGGCCCAGGCGCTGCGGATCGCGAGGTGGTGGCGGTGAAGGTCGAGATCATCTTCCACGGGCCGTTCCGGATCAGTACCGGGTCTACCCGCGACGGTGTGGCCGCGACGGTCGACCACCACGACCCGATCCCCGCGTCCTCACTGAAGGGTCTGATGCGCGCCTCGGCCGCCCTGCTGCTGCCCCGCCAGACAGACCTGGTCGACGAGGTGTTCGGACACGGTGGCCCGTCCGGCCGCCGGCACGCCTCACCCTGGCACTGGGGATCCGCGACGGCCGACCACCCCGTGTACGACCAGCGGGCTCGGCTGGCGATCGACCCGGCGACCGGGGCCGGCCGGCCCGGGTACCTGTTCCTCGGCGAGGAGGTGTGGGCGCGCTCGGCCACCTTCGAGATCACCCGACACCGGCCGCTGGACGCCGACACCCTGGCCCGGCACCACGCCGTGCTGGCCTG
>DATCWR010000116.1:0-2338 GCA_036566245.1 Mycobacteriales bacterium
GGGCGCGCGCCCGTAGCTCACGGTCCCGACCCGCAGCCGCCAGTACGGCGGTGGTCTCCGCGCCGATCTCCTCGGGGAACCGCACCGCCACGCCGGCCCGCAGGCACGCCGCGGCCAGTAGCGGTTGTTCCGACCCCGCCGGTGCGACTACGAGCGGACGGCCGGCCCGGAGCGCACCCAGTACCGGCGCCGAGGTGGCATTGGTCAACACCAGTTCGGCCCGGTCGACCAACGGTCCCATCCACGGTTTGCGGACCAGCACGATGTCCGCGTCGGCGGCAGGTTGCGGGTCAGCCGATCGGCCCTGTTCGACCACCGCCTGGAACGGGCCGTCGGTGAACGCCGCGTTCAGCCGCGGCCACAGGCTCCGTCCCTGGAAGATCCGTCCGAGGTGGACGTAGACCACCGGCTTGCCAACCCGGTCCAGTCGTGCGGTGATCGCCTCGACCTCGGCCTGATCCGCTGGTGGCTCCCACCAGCACGGGCCCACGTGGTGGACCCCGTCGGGCAGTACCCCGCCAGGGACCTCCAGGGCCGGGTCCCCGCGAAGCAGCAGGCCCGAGCCGACCAACGGGGTCGAGGGCGACCGATCGTGTCGGGCGGACAGCCCCGCCTGCTCACGCGCCCCCTGGTAACGCCCGACAATCACCCGCTGGCGCCACTCCCGCAGTGCCAGGGGCCGCGGCTCCTGCTCGGTACACGTCTGGTAGGTCCACAGGTGGGCGGCCAGGCCGACGACCACCACCGGCAGGTCGAGTACCTCGCCGGCCAGCAGAGCACCATGGCACAACACCGAGGTGACCAACACGTCGGCGCCGGACTCCCGAACGGCACGCACGATCGCGGCGAACTGGGCGGCGCCGGAATCGAACCACCGGGCGACCTGGAACGCCCGCGTATCGCCGTGGTTCTCCACCGGCACGAAGGTCAGGCCGGCGGCGGCCGCGACCGACGCCACCCTGGCCCGCCCGAGCAGGGTCACGGTGTGCCCCCGGCGGTGCAGCTCCCGCCCGATCGCGATCGCCGGATACAGGTACCCGGGGTCGCTGAGTGGACAGAGCAGCACGTTCACGGTGTCGGCTCCGGGCGGATCCCGACATGGTGCGCCAGGAAGGCGATGGTGTCGGTGAGCAGGTCGACCAGGGCGGATGCCGCCCGGCGGCCGTGGCCCACCCCGCGTTCCAACCGGAACAGCACCGGCCCTGGCCCGGTGGAGGCGCGTTGCAGCGCGGCGCACATCTTCCTGGCGTGCATCGGATCGACCCGGGTGTCGGAGTCGGCGACCGCCAGGAGGACCGGCGGATAGGCGACCCCCTCGCGCACCCGGTGGTAGGGCGAGTACCCGAACAGGGCGCGGAACGCCTCCGGGTCCTCGACGGTTCCGTACTCCGACCGCCAACTCGGCCCCAGTCCGAAGCGCTCGTAGCGCACCATGTCCAGCAGCGGCGCCACGCAGGCGACGGCGGCGAACTTCTCCGGATGCTGGGTGAGGGCCGCGCCGACCAACAGCCCACCGTTGGAGCCACCAAAAATGCCCAGCCGGTCCGGTGTCGTCCAGCCTGCCTCGACCAGATGGTCGGCCGCGGCGGCGAAGTCATCGAAGACGTTCTGCTTGTGCACCCCCATGCCGGCCCGATGCCACTCTTCGCCCTCCTCGCCACCACCGCGCAGGCAGGCGATGGCATAGACCCCGCCCTGACTCGCCCAGACCAGCGCCTGGGGCAGGTAGCCGGGGGTCATCGACGTGCCGAAGCCGCCGTATCCGGTCAGGATGGTCGGGCGCGGTCGGTCCGGACGGCCGCTGGGACTGACCACGAACAGCCCGACCTCGGTGCCGTCGTGGGACCGGTAGGTCACCTGGCAGGTCTTCACGTCGCCAGGGGTGGGATCGGGTCCGGCAGCGAGCCACGGGCGGGTTTGTCCACTGCGCCCGTCGAAACACAGCACCGTCGGCGGGGTGGTGTAGTCGGTGTAACCGAACCACGCCTCGTGGCCACCGTCCGGTCGCACCGACAAGCGGCCGATGGTTCCACTGCCCGGTAGCGGAACCGTGCCGATCTCGCGGCCGTCACCCAGGTCGTGGATCGTGAGGTGGGAGATCGCGTGCCTGGACCAGGTGACCAACAGCAGCGGCCGGTCCAACTCTGCCCCGTCGAGGACCGCGAAGTCTCGCAGCACCGCGTCGGGCCGCTCAGCGACCAGCTCACGCCAGGCCGTCGGGGTCAGGTCGGCGGTGGTGGCGGTCACGATCCGGCCGCGCGGAGCGGCCAGGTCGGTGCGCAACAGTGCCTGGCAGATCGGTCCAGATCCCGGTCGAACGTGCACCGTGGTTCTGGCC
>DATCWR010000121.1:0-5662 GCA_036566245.1 Mycobacteriales bacterium
CGACCTGGTGGCGGGCCGGGGCTTGGAGTTGGCCGGCACCCCGGCCGCGGCAGGGGCGGGTCTGGTGCCGCCAAGCCGGGAGATGGCGGTGGCCCGGCGGTCGTTGTCCCCGGCCCTGGTGGTGGCGGTGGGTGTCGCCGACCCGGCCGAACTGGACGCCCTACGCGGGGCCGGCACCCTGGTCACGGTGGGTCCGGACGGGCCCGCGCACGCCCTGGCGGACCTGGCCGTGGTGGCCGATCCGGAGTCGGTCCTGCGTCGTCTGAACGAACCGTCTCCGTCGGCGGCGTGACCCGCGTCCCTACCGAGCCGCCCCGGCGCGCCACGACGTTTTCCCGTGCAAGTGTCTTCACGGGAAGATCCTCAACCGCCGGGGTGGACCGGGTGACCCGCCGGGTCTGGTCCGCGGCCGGTCGCGTTGGCCGATGACCGACCGTCGGGTGGCACCAGGGCCGGACGCGGGTGTACCGGGGTGGCAGGGTGCCTCGACGTCGGCGACCCACGGGTGACAGGCTTCCCGTCAGGCAGACCGGTTCTGTGTTCGCCCGCGAAACCGTAACCCGACGGTCACAGGGAGACGGTTCCGGTGACGCCGAGAACGGTGTGCCCGCCGACCCAGATGTCGTCGTCGACCTGCTCAACGTGTACTCGGCCGCGACGCTGCATCCTGGTCCCCTGCGCCGCCGTGTAGGTGCGAGGCGCTTTACCGGCAGGGATCAGCCACTGGGCTATCGCGGCGTTCAGGCTGCCTGTCACCGGATCCTCCCCGAGTCCGTTCCTCGACGTGAGTCCTCGGACCTCGAAGGCGACATCGGAACCGGCTCGGTGGGGGCCTATGACACCGATCTTGGAGAACCGGCCTATGGCGACCTTGGGCGGTTCGAGGGCGAGCACGGTGTCAGCGTCGGTGAGCAGCAACGCGACCCACCCTGGCCCGTTGTCGGTCCACTGCGCGCCAACGACGTCGCCGGGATCCAGACGAAGTGCGTGTGCGACAAGCTCGACATCTGCTTCGTCGAGACTGCCGCTCCGGACCAACGGAGGCGCAGCGAAAGCGAGTCGACCGGCGGCCTGACGGATGCGAACCAGACCGATGCCGCACTGCTGCACGATGTGCCCCTCTGACCGCGGAACACCGCCCCTCTCAAGCCAGGCACGCGCGGAACCGAGTGTGGGATGACCGGCGAAGGGCAACTCGTCGACAGGAGTGAAGATCCGGACGCGGTAGTCCGCAGCGGGATCTGTCGGTGTGCACAGGAACGTTGTTTCGCTCAGGTTGGTCCAGCGTGCGAACGCCGCCATCTTCTCCGTGCTCAACCCGTCAGCCCCGTGCACCACAGCCACCGGATTGCCCAGCGTCAACTCACTGGTGAACACGTCAACCTGACTGAACGGCAACACCGGTCCATCCCTCCACCACGCTGTCAGAGCCCTGATCCCGAACCGCCTGACAGTCACCCACAACAGTCACTGTTCCAGTAGCCGACCGGCCTACAGGACGGCTGTCGCACAGGTCACGATCCTCAGATGCGTGTGTCACCTGCCATGGGTCGGGGCGGTCGCGGCGGGGTCGGGTGTTCGGCCGGTGGCCGCCACCTGGCGTGGGCGTCGGGGAATGCCTGCCCACAGGGTGCCCGGTCCCGGATCAGCCGTGGGTGGTGGTGATCGGCGTCCACCCGGATGGGTGTCGCCCGGATGGTTGTGGGTGCGCTATGGTCACACTGCGCATACATGAAGACACCGACCGTCAGCGGTCGGTCAACGACCCCGCCAACCCCGTGCCCACGACGCCTCAGTTCGCCGACCCGGGTGTCGGCGCAGGTCAGGGAGGTGTGGGTGGTCGCGGACCGAGGTCCGCGGGTTCCGCGAAGGGGTGTTACGCCCGCCGGGAGTTCGGCCTAAGGTCGGCGTGCCTCTGGACGGTCACCTGTGTGGGCTGAGATGGTTTCCTCGGCCACGCAAAGTGACTCCCGTGCGACGGGCAGTCAGCTCAGGAAAGGGGAGGGCCGTGCATCACCTGATCGCAGCCCGAGTGCTGGCCGCAGGCCCGGTCATCAACACCACGGGCGTCATCGCCTGGATCGTCAAGTTCGTGGTTCCGTTGCTGTTCGCCATGGCCGCGGTGGTGGTCATGTCGCGGGCGCACCAGGGCCGCACCCGGGAGAACGCGGTCGTCGCGGTGAACCTCTTCCTCGGCATCTTCCTGCTCGCCGCCGGTGGCGTGTTGTTCGCATTCGGCCAGCAGCTCGTGGACCTGGTCTTCAGCTAGCCGGAGGTGGTGACCGCGCGCCCGACGTGCGGTGAGCAGCCTCCCGCGACCTGCCCGGCAGGAACAGGAGAGAACCGATGGCAAGCCTGACCGTCCGCCCGGACGACGAGATCTACCAGTTCGACTCCCGATGGCTCGGGCCCGACGAGTACACGCTGCCGATCCAGGCGCGGTACGTGGCCTGGGGTACCTGGTTGGTGTGCTTCCTGGCTGCCGCGGTGGTGTTGGTCCCGATCGGCGGCCACGGGCCGGGCGGGGTGCTCGGCTCGCTGATGTGGGCGCTGGCGGTGTCCATCGTGGCCGCCCGGGCGGTCATGCTGGTGGTCGACCACGAACGGCCGCTGCGGTCGTTGCCGGCGTTGTTCGGAGCCGAACTGCGGGCCTACCTCGACTCGTCCCGTCGGGAGGAACGACCGGTGCTGCTCGATGCCGGACGGGTGCGGGTACACGGCCGCCCACCGAACAACCTGCGGGTACGGGTCCGCGGTCGGCGTACCAGACCGGTGCGCGGCCGGGCCGCCACCAGGATGCCCAGGTGAGGCGCAGCCGCCGGGAGGAGCCCACCCCGGCCCGGGTGGCGCTCGCGCTGCGCGAGATCGCCGGGAACATCACACTGACCCGGCGCAGTGCCTACGCCTGGTTCGTGGTGCCGCCGACCCGTTGGGCATGGCGCGCCGACGCCGACCGCCGGGCCATGGTCGACGCCGCCGGGCTGGCCTTCGCCGGGTTGACCAACCGGCGAATCCGGCTGCGGGTCACCTCCCGGCCCTATCCGGTGGCCGCCTGGGCTCGTGGTCTGCACAAGCGCACCCCGACCCCGCTGCCCGGAGTGGAGGGCAGCACCTGGTCGGACTTCCTGCTCGCCCAGCAGCGGTACATGCGCACCTCGGCCACCGCCGAGAAGGAGGTGTACCTGGGCGTCGAGATCGCCCCACGGGGAAGCTGGACCGCACTGGTGGAGCGGCTGCGCGGTCGGGCCGGGGACAGCGAACTGTCCCGACTGGACCGCGAGGTGCAGCAGATCACCGAGATCGTCGCCTCGCCCGGGCTGGCCGCGGTACCGGCCGACGAGCGGCTGATGGAGTGGTTGATGCACCGCTCGGTGGGTCTGGGACTGCCCGCTCCGGGCGGACTGATGTCCCCGTCCGGGCTGTCCGGCCCGTGGGAGACCACCGACCTGCACGCGTTCACCGAGGGCGTGGTGGTGCGTCCCACCCCGCTCGGCCGGTGCGTGCAGATGATCGACCGTCGACCCGACCACGCCCCGGTGGCCTGCTACGTCGCGATTCTCACCCTGGGCCGGATGCCGGAGATGATCATCCCCGACCCGCGTGGCCCATGGCTGGCCGGCGGTGACTCGCTGCCCTGGCCGGTGGAACTGTCCGCGACGGTGGACATCCTGCCCGGAACGGCGGCCCGCGGTGGGGTCACCAAGGCCCTGCTGCGGATTCGGGACCAGCAGACCCAGTACCGCATCCATGACATGGACGCACCCCAGTCGCTGACCCGGCAGGCCGCGCACGCCCAGCGGGCCGAGGACGAGATGAGCTACGGCGACGACCTGGTGTCCACCCGCACCGACGGCTGGTACCGGCTGGCGGTGTCGGCCCCGACCGAGGAAGCCTGCATGGAACGGGTCCGGGCGCTGCGCGACCTGTACAAGCGGCGGCACATCCAGGCCGTGCTCACCAAGGGCCAGTCCGCGTTGGTCCGGGAGTTCATCCCGGGTGAGCCGGTGACCTCCACCGCGTACCGGCGCCGGTTGCCGATGCGCTACTTCGCCGCCGGCATGCCGCAGGTGGCGACCCGACTCGGGGACCGGCGTGGTCCGCTGGTCGGCATCATCGCCTCCAGCGTGCGCCGGCCGGTGATGTTCGACACGCACTACTCCACCGAGGTCAAGAAGTCCTCCGGTCTGTATCCGATCGTGGGGCGGCAGGGCGCCGGAAAGAGCGTCTTGGAGGCGGCGGTCTGCTACGGCGCCGCCCGGCGGCGGATCCGTACGGTCATGCTGGACCCGTCCGGGCCGTTGGCCGCGCTGTGTGAGATGCCCGAGTTGCGGGAGTTCTCCGAGCACATCGACCTGGCCAAGGCCCCGGCCGGCACGCTGTCGCCCTGGGCCGTGGTGCCCGAACCGCGCCGGGACCACTTCGACCGCGACGAGGACTTCGCCGAGGCGCTGGACGAGGCCAGGGCCGAGCGCAAGACGCTGGCCATCGACATCGCCCGGATGTTGCTGCCGGCACAGATCGACGCGAACCCGCACACCGAGCCGCTGCTGCTCCGCGCCATCCGGGAGGTCGGCGCGAACTTCGACTGTGACTACTGGATGGTTGTCGCCCGGCTGCGCTCCTACGCCGGACTGAACCACGACGGCTCGCAGGACGAGTACTCCGCCGCCCGGCGGCTCGGCGACCAGACCGCGGCGATGCACGCGCAGACCCTGGCCGACCTGCTCGCCGACACCGCCGAGACCCGGCAGGGCCGACTGTTCTTCCCGCCGGTCGAACGGCCGCACGGCGCGCTGGAGCAGCCACCGCGCTCCGAGGCGGTGCTCACCGTGATCACCATGAGCGGCCTGGTGCTGCCCAACCCGGCGGTGCCGCGTGAACACTGGTCGTTCACCGAGCGGATGAGCGTGCCGGCGCTGCACCTGGCCAGTTGGTACGCCACCCGGGCGATATACGGGATGCCGCGGTACGCACGCAAGGTACTGGCCCTGGACGAGTGTCACTTCCTGGCCATGTGGCCGGTTGGCCGCGCCCTGTTCCAACGGGTCGGTCGAGACACCCGCAAGCACAACGTCTGTTGCCTGGCGGCCAGCCAGGACCCCTCCGACACGTTGAACATGGACGTGGCCAACCACGTCGCCGGTGCGTTCGTCGGCCGGATCGAGGACGACACGGTGGCCGGTGACGCGCTGCGGCTGCTCCGGGTGCCCACCGACGCCGGTTACGAACACGCGGTCAGCACGTTGAGTCAACCCGCCCCGGACGGGAGGCCCCCGGACTACCGGGAGTTCGTCTACCGCGACCCGGACGGGAACGTGGACCGGTTCGTGGTTGACCTGTCCCACAACCCCGGCCTGCTCGCGGTGGTGAACACCGACGCGAGGCCGACCGGGTTCGCCGACGAGGACGACCCGGCCGAGGTGGACGACTACGGCGACTTCACCGACGCGGGAGCCGCCGCCGGAGTGGGAGGCAACGCCAGGGCCAACGCCGACGCCAAGGGGGCAGCGTGAGATGGACGCCGGTAGACGCAGGTCGCTGACGCGCCGGGTGTGGCGCGGTGTTCGAACGCTGACCGAGGGGTTAGCCGGTACCGCCCGGGTGCGGACCGCGCCGCGCCGCCGTGGACCGCACCGCGGCGTGTCGGGCTGGCACCGCGCCG
>DATCWR010000125.1:0-5862 GCA_036566245.1 Mycobacteriales bacterium
GGGCTGGGAGCTGCCACGTTACGCGAGCGCCACCCCCGCCTGGTCTACTGCTCGATCTCCGGATTCGGCGCCGACGGCCCGCCCAGAGCCGGCTACGACCAGATCGTGCAGGGGATGTCCGGGTGGATGAGCCTCACCGGCGACCGCGACGGGTCACCGGTCAAGGCCGGGGTGCCGGTCGGCGACATCGCCGCCGGTATGTTCGCCGCCCAGGGCGTGCTCGCCGCCCTGCTTCGCCGGGAGCACACCGGTGAGGGCGCGATCGTCGACATCGCCATGCTGGACACGCTGGTGTCGATGCTGGCCTACCAGGCGACCCGGTACTTCGCGACCGGGGTCGCACCACGGCGAGATGGAAACATGCACGCGACCATCGCGCCGTACGGTACGTTCGCCACCGCCGACGGCAGCCTCAACGTGTGTGTGGGCAACGACCTCCAGTTCGGACGCTTCTGTGCCGCCCTGGACGTGCCCGAACTGGCCGCCGACCCGCGTTACCGCACCAACGCGCTACGGCTGGGTGCCCGGGACCAGTTGGTCGCCGAGATCTCCGCGGTGCTCGGCCGGTTCACCAACCGCGAGGTGCTGGACCGACTGGAACGGGCCGGGGTTCCGGCCGGGCCGATCCGTTCCGTTGACGAGGTGTTCGCCGACGACGAGGTACAGCAGCGTGGTCTCCAACTGCGGGTGGACCATCCACAACTCGGTGAGGTGAGCATGCCCGGCGGCCCGTGGCGCATCGACGGTACCGCGGTCACCGCCCGCCTCGCCCCGCCCATGCTCGGCCAGCACACCGAGGAGATCCTCCGCGAACTCGGGGTCGACCCCGACCCGACCGCCGTACCCGGCGACCCGGGTGCACAGCAGGGCCGGCACCAGTAGGAACCCAGCACCACCGGAAGACCAGCACCAGCAGGAGCACCAGTTCGGCCAGGGCTGGTCGCCCTCGGGGCAGGACCAGGCCAGCGTTGCTGGCGCCGTTGTCATCGAAAGGGAGCGCTGTGAACGGTCACGGATGGAAGAAACGGGGGGTGGGCCTTGCCGTCATCGCGGCGAGCGCCGCCCTGGTCACGTCCGCATGCGCGCCGGCCCAGTCCGGCAGCAGCGACGGTGACGGCAACAACGCGGTACCCGACAAGATCGTCATCGGTTCGACCCTGCCGTTGACCGGCACGGAGTCCAAGACCGGTGGCAGGTACCAGGAGGGCTACCAGCTCGCCGTCGACGAGATCAACGCCAAGGGCGGCATCGACGTCGGCGGCAAGAAGGTGAAGGTCGAACTCAAGCTGCTCGACGACGGCAGCGAGCAGGCCAAGGCGGTCAACCTGGCCCAGCGCCTGATCACCTCCGACCACGTCAACTTCTTCCTGGGCACCTACTCCACCTCGCTGGTGGAGGCCCAGAGCACCGTCGCCGAGCAGAACCAGATCCCCTACGTCAACGGAGGCGGCGCGGCCACCTCGATCTACGCCAAGGGCTACAAGTGGATCTTCGGCACCCTGGCCCCGGTGGAGAACCTGGCCATGACCGAGATGGGTTGGGTCGACGAGCAGCAGAAGGCCGGCAACCTGCCCAAGCCGGCCAAGGTGGCGGTCGTCTGGGAGAACACCTCGCACGGTAAGGACTTCGACAAGGGCATCAAGGAGTTCGCCGAGCAGAGCGGCGGCAACTACCAGGTCACCGTGGACGAGTCGTTCGCGCTGGACGGCAAGGACTTCTCCGCGGTGCTCAACAAGGTCAAGGCGGCCAACGTCGACCTGTACATGGTGGACGCTCACCTGCCCGACTTCGTCACCATGCAGCGGCAGTACCTCAGCTCCGGGATGTGCAACAAGGTGCTGACCTACGGCGCGCGGGGCACCGAGGCCGACGCCAGCAAGGCGCTCGGACAGAAGGGCGTGGACTACATCGTGTCCGCGGTCTGGTGGAACAGCCAGCTCGGCAACAAGGGCCTGAACAAGGACTTCGTCGACCTCTACCAGAAGAAGTACGACAAGGCGCCGGAGTGGTTCCAGGCGGTCTCCTACGAGGCGGCACGCTCCCTGTTCACCGCGATCAGCAACGCCGGGTCGGTCGACAAGGCCAAGGTCCGCGACGCGCTGTCGGAGCTGAAGATGCCCTCGATCCTGCCCGGTGGCGAGCTGAGCTTCCCGGCTGACAAGGGTGGCCAGGCGAACTACCCGTTCGTGGTGCAGCAGAACCTGCCCGACGGCACGTCACCGATCATCTACCCGGCTGACGTGGCCACCGGGCAGGGTGTGGCGCCGAACCCGAACTGCAAGGGCTGACCGACGTGGGACAGGTCCTCGCTCTCGCCGTCTCCGCAGTGCTGCTCGCCGGGTTCTACGCCTCCATGGCCTATGGACTGGGCCTGATCTACGGCGTCCTGCGGATCGTCAACCTCGCGCACGGCGGCATGATCATGGCTTCGGCGTATCTCTCCTGGCAGTTGTTCACACGGTTGGGCGTGGACCCGTACCTCGCCATTCCGATCGCCCTGGTCGTCTTCTTCTTCCTCGGGATGGCCATGTACAAGGGACTGGTGCGCTTCCTGCCGCGCGGAGCAGCCGGTGGCGTCCAGTCCCTGCTCCTCCTGTTCGGGGTCTGGTTGATCGTCCGCAACGCCGCCTACCTGCTCTTCGGTGGTGACGACCAGGCGGTGCGGACGTCCTACTCGACCTCGTCGGTGGAGTTGTTCGGTGCGTCCTACTCACTGAACCGCGTCATCGTGTTCGGTGCCTCGATGGTCACCCTGGTGCTCCTCCAGCTCTGGCTGACCCGTACCTACACCGGTAAGGCGGTCCGGGCGGTCATCCAGAACCCGGAGAGCAGCCGGGTGGTCGGCGTCGATGTCGAGCGGATCTACGCGCAGACCTTCGGGTTGGGCACCGCCCTGGCCGGTATGGCCGGGGTGCTCGCCTCGACACTGTTCGCGTTCAACCCCTCGTTCGGTGCCAGCGAGCTACTCAAGAGCTTCGTGATCATCGTGCTCGGCGGTATGGGCAGTGTCATCGGCATCGCGATCGGCGCCGCGGTGCTGGCGTTCGCCGAGATCTTCTCCATCTACGTGGTGCCGTCGTACCTCACCGCCGCGGTCGGCTTCGTGCTGCTCGTCGTCGTCCTGGTGGTGCGCCCGGGCGGCCTGTTCGGTCAGAAGGTGCTCCGATGACGACAACCGCCGGTGCCCGCCGGTCCCGTGGCGTGCGGCTGCCCGAGTGGATCTCCGGTCGGGTGCTGCTGTACTTCGTGGGCGGCTTCGTCGTGCTCTACGGCATGCCGTTCGTGGTGAACCTGGGCGACTACCTGCACAACGTGGTGGGCCTGACCTTCATGTTCATGGCCGCCGGGCTGGCCTGGAACTGGCTGGGCGGCTATGTCGGCCAGATCAGCTTCGGTCACTCGGTGATGTTCGGCGTCGGTGGCTTCGTCGCGGCCCGGTTGGCCATCACCTTCGGTCTGCCGTTCTGGGCCACCTGGATCGTCGGCGGGCTGGCAGCCGGTGCCTACTCCCTACTCTGGGGGCACCCCACGCTGCGCCTGCGTGGGCCGTACTTCAGCATCGCCACCATCGGGGTCGGCGAGGCAACCCGGGTGGTGGCCACCTACTGGACCGACTTCACCGGTGGTTCCTCGGGCCTGTCCCTGCCGCTGAGCGACGGGCCGACCAAGTACGCCCTCTACTGGTACGGGCTGTACCTGCTGGCGATCGTGGTGGCCATCTCCTACGCGCTGCGTAAGTCCCGGATCGGACTGGGGCTGCTGGCCATCAAGGAGGACGTCGAGGCGGCCGGTGACGTCGGCGTGAACGGCGCGTTCTACCAGGACGTCGTGCTGTTCCTGTCGGCGATGGTGGTGGGTGTCTGCGGTGGCTTCTACGCCTCCTACCAGGCGTTCATCGACCCGCTGGACATGTTCAGCTTCGACCGCTCGATCTCGTTCGTGCTGATCGGCGTGATCGGCGGTATCGGGACGATCCTGGGCCCGGCGCTGGGCGCCATCGTCTACGTCGTCATCCAGGAGTTCCTGCTGGCCAGCTACCCGCAGCTCTACCTGGGCCTGTACGGGATCCTGCTGGTGATCGTCATCCTGTTCGAACCGCTCGGGCTGAGCGGGCTGTTCCTGCGCCTGGGTCGACGGTTCGGCATCGGCTCTCATCGGGGAGGGGCTGGGGAGAAGGACGGTTCGGCCGGATCGCCGACGGCCGAGGAGTCGATGGCCGGCGTCGGTGCCACCGAGGACGGGAACGGAGGGCCGGCATGAGCGCGCTGCTTGTCGGGGAGTCGGTCTGTAAGTACTTCGGTGGCCTCAAGGCGGTGGACGACGTCAGTTTCACCCTGGACGAAGGGGAGATCCTCGGTCTGATCGGGCCCAACGGCGCGGGCAAGACGACGCTGTTCTCGGTGGCCGCCGGGTCGGTGCCAGCCACCCGTGGTCGCGTGCTGCTCGAAGGTAAGCAGGTCAGCGGCCGGGCCGGGCACCGGTCGGTGCACCAGGGCATCTGTCGGACCCACCAGATCGTCCGGCCGTTCGCCCGACTGTCCATCCTGGACAACGTGCTGGTCGGGCATCACTACGGGCGTCCACCTGGTGGACACGGCAACCCGCGTGACCACGCGATGGAGATCCTGGACTTCATCGGGTTGGCCGACCGGGCCCACCAACTGCCCGGGGAACTGACCCTGGCCGGCCGCAAGCGTCTGGAGGTGGCCAGGGCACTGGCCACCGGTCCACGGGTGTTGCTGTTGGACGAGGTGGTGGCCGGGCTCACCCCGGTCGAGGCCACCCAGTTCGTCGAGTTGATTCGTCGGATCCGGGACCGCGGCACCTCGATCATCATGATCGAGCACGTTATGCACGCGGTGATGGGCGTGTCCGACCGGGTGATGGTGCTCGACCACGGCCGGTTGATCGCCGAGGGACGACCGGAGGAGGTGGTACGCGACCCACAGGTCATCGAGGCCTACCTCGGCCACGACAACACGCCCGGCCCGGACGCGCCGGCAGCGTCGACCGCGACCGTGGTCGGCACCTCGGACGGTTCCACGGAGACCCCGGCAGAGACCACGACGGAAACCCCGACGGTGGTGCCGGCGGCCGGCACGACTGGTTCCGGGGTGATGCTCGAGGTCAGTGACATCGACGTCTTCTACGGCGACGCGCAGGCGCTGTACGGGATCGGACTACAGGTGGACGCCGGTGAGGTGGTCACCCTGGTGGGTTCCAACGGTGCCGGCAAGACCACCACGCTGCGGGCGATCTCCGGGCTGCGTCCGATCAGCCGGGGCGACATCCGGTTCGAGGGCTCGTCGATCGCGTCCCTGCCGGCGCATGCCCGTGCCGACCTGGGCATCGCCCTGGTGCCCGAGGGTCGTGAACTGTGGCCGTCGCTGACGGTGTTGGAGAACCTCGAACTGGGCTGTTACAGCCGCTCGGCCCGTAAGCATCGCGACGAGTCGCTGGAGCGGGTGTTCGACCTGTTCCCCCGGCTGAAGGAACGGACCGGCCAGGTGGCCGGCAGTATGTCCGGCGGTGAACAGCAGATGGTGGCCATCGCCCGGGCGCTGATGACCCGCCCGCGGCTGCTGATGTTCGACGAACCCAGCCTCGGGTTGGCGCCGGTCATCGTCACCCAGGTGTTCGACATCATCCGGAAGCTGTCCGAACAGGGGCTGACCATCCTGCTGGTGGAGCAGAACCTGCAGAAGGCGCTGGAGGCAGCCGACCGTGGCTATGTGATGGAGACCGGCTCGATCACCCTGAAGGGTTCGGCCGCCGACCTGATGACCAACGAGGGCGTTCGTTCGGCCTACCTGGGTATCTGAGGTGCTGCGGGCTACCGCCGGGCCGGGTCGGGCCCGGCGG
>DATCWR010000135.1:0-5256 GCA_036566245.1 Mycobacteriales bacterium
GTCCGGCGCCGCCGGGCCTGGACGATGGCGTCGACCCGGAGTCCACCCAGTTCCACCCGGGTCCGGACTACGACAGCGCGGCAGACTATCCGCCCGTCGACCTCGCCGACGACCTGGTGCATCGACCGGGTCCGGCCTATCCCGCGCACCCGCAGTTCACCCCGGCGGACCGGGAACCGGCACCGCGCGAGGACCCGTACGCCTTCGGGCAGGGGTACCCGGGCCGGCCGTGACGTTGGTCGCACCGAAAGGAACCGCCGAGCCGCCGACGGCCGGTCACAGGTGCAGCAGCATCCGGCTGTTGCCCAACGTGTTCGGCTTGACCCGTTCCAGGTCGAGGAACTCGGCGACGCCCTCGTCGTAGGAGCGCAGCAGTTCCTCGTACACCTCGTGGTCCACCGGTGCGCCCTCGATCAGCTCGAACCCGTGTCGGGCGAAGAACTCGATCTGGAAGGTGAGCACGAAGATCCGCCGGACACCCAGGTCCCGGGCCACGTCCAACAGGCGGGCCAGCAGCAGGTGGCCGATCCCCCGACCCTGGCAGGACGCCTCCACCGCGAAGGTACGGACCTCGGCGAGGTCCTCCCACATCACGTGTAGCGCGCCGCACCCGAGCACGGCATGGTCGTCGTCCCGTTCGGCGACCCAGAACTCCTGCACGTCCTCGTACAGCGACACGGTGGGCTTGTCCAGCAACACCCGCTCGCCCTTGTACTCGTCGATGATCCGGCGGACCGCCGCCACATCCGACGTACGAGCCCTACGAATCCTCACGGCCACGGCGAGCAGGCTACCTGCCCCGGTCACCCGAAGGTGCTGCGGTGGGTTGACCGAGGGTCCAGACTGGAGCCGATGCGTATCGGACTGTTTCTCACCTGCCTCAACGACACCGCGTTCCCGGCGACCGGCCAGGCGGTGGTGCGGCTGCTCGAGCGGCTGGGTCACCAGGTCGACTTCCCGTTGACCCAGACCTGCTGTGGTCAGATGCACGTGAACACCGGCTACCGGCGGGAGGTGTACCCGCTGGTACGTCGTTACGTCGAGACCTTCGAGCCGTACGACGCGGTGGTCACCCCGTCCGGATCGTGCGCGGCGCTGGTGCGCGACCAGCATGCCCGGTTGGCTCTCGAGTCCGGTGACGAACGCCTGGCCGGCCGGGCCGCGGCGGTGGCGGCCCGGACCCACGAGCTGACCGAACTGCTGGTGGACGTGCTCGGCGTGGTCGACGTCGGCGCGTACTACCCGCACCGGGTCACCTACCACCCCACCTGTCACTCGACCCGGTTGCTGCGGGTCGGCGACCGGCCGCTGCGTCTGCTGCGTGCGGTGCGCGGCATCGACCTGGTCGAACTCCCCGGCGCCGAGACGTGCTGCGGGTTCGGCGGGACGTTCGCGCTGAAGAACGCCGAGACCTCCACCGCGATGCTCACCGACAAGGTGGCACAGGTGATCGAGACCGGTGCGGAGGTGTGTTCGGCCGGGGACAACTCGTGCCTGATGCACATCGGCGGCGGCCTGTCCCGGCTGCGTTCGGGAGTGCGCACCGTGCACCTGGCCGAGATCCTCGCCAGCACGGAGACCGACATTCACCCCGGCACGACCCCGGCCGGCGTGGTCGCCGGCACGGCCACCGCCGGTACGGCAGACCACGACGACCCGGTCGGCACGCCGGCCGATGGCACCATGGGCGGGTCCGGGGACCGGGGGTACGGGGAGGGCGTGTGAGCAACACCTGGTTGGGCAACCCCGCGTTCCCGCAGGCGGCGCACGTCGCCCTGCAGGACACCCAACTGCGCCGGAACCTGCGCCGAGCCACCACCACCATCCGGGCCAAACGCGCCACGGTGGTCGGTGAGATGCCGGACTGGGAGGAACTACGCGCCACCGCCAAGGCCATCAAGGAACGCACCATGCGGCACCTGGACCGCTACCTCGAACAACTCGAGGCGTCGGTCACCGCGCGCGGCGGCACGGTGCACTGGGCCCGCGACGCGGGCGAGGCCTGCGCGGTGGTGGCCGACCTGGTGCGGGCCACCGGTGCGACCGAGGTGGTGAAGGTCAAGAGCCTGCTCACCGACGAGATCCACCTCAACGCCAGCCTGGCCCGGCGCGGGATCACCGCGCACGAGACCGACCTTGCCGAGTTGATCGTGCAACTCGGCAAGGACCGTTCGTCGCACATCCTGGTCCCGGCGATCCACAAGAACCGCAGTGAGATCCGGGAGATCTTCGCCCGGGAGATGCCCTCGGCGCCGGCCGACCTGACCGACGACCCGGCCGCGCTGGCCGAGGCCGCCCGCCGGCACCTGCGGGAGAAGTTCCTGTCCGCCAGGGTGGCGGTGTCTGGGGCGAACTTCCTGGTCGCCGACACCGGCACGGTCTGTGTGGTGGAGTCGGAGGGCAACGGCCGGATGTGCCTGACCCTGCCCGAGACGCTGATCACGGTGGCCGGCATCGAGAAGCTGGTGCCGACCTGGGCCGACCTGGAGGTGTTCCTCCAGGTACTGCCCAGATCATCGACCGGCGAACGGATGAACCCTTACACCTCGCTGTGGTCGGGGGTCACCCCGGGCGACGGGCCATCAGAGTTCCACCTGGTGTTGGTGGACAACGGTCGCACCGACGTGCTGGCCGACGAGGTCGGTCGGCAGGCATTGCACTGCATCCGCTGTTCGGCCTGCCTGAACGTGTGCCCGGTGTACGAGCGGGTCGGCGGGCATGCCTACGGTTCGGTGTACCCGGGGCCGATCGGTGCGATCCTGACCCCGCAGATGTCGGGCACCGCCCGTGAGCACAGTGATCCGGACAGCCTGCCGTTCGCCTCGTCGCTGTGTGGCGCCTGTTACGACGTCTGCCCGGTGAAGATCAACATCCCGGAGGTGCTGGTACACCTGCGGGGTAGGGCGGTGGACCGCAAACGCTCCAGGTGGAAGCCGCACTCGGAGGAGGCGGCCATGCGTTCGCTGGCCTGGGTGTTCGCCGACCCGAAGCGGTTCGAACGGGCCCAGAGGCTGGCCCGGTTCGGCTCGGGCATGTTCGCCAAAGAGGGACGGATCGCCCGGCTGCCGTTCGGGCTGGGCGGGTGGACCGACGCCCGGGACGCCCCGGCACTGCCGGAGGAGACGTTCCGGCAGTGGTGGCAGCGCACCCGGATGTCCACCGCGCCGACACCGGATGCGCCGACGGCGCCAACCGCACCGGACGGTCCGGACCAGGGCGGGGCGGACGGGTCCACCGGCGGGGCCGGGTCGCGGTCCGACCAACCGCCGGTCAGGGACTGGATGGACGAACTCCGCGACGACCCCGACGCGGAGACCATGGTGGACCTGTTCCGGCCGGCAAGCCCGGAACGCCACCGCACGCCCCCGTTCGATCCGGGTGAACCCCCTGGGTCGGGTTTCTCGGGGACGGAGCCGCAGCGGTGAGCAGATGGCACCGGCACGGCCCGAACCCGGCCGGTCCCCCGGATCCGGCCAATCCGTCGAACGAGGCCGCGCCGGCCGATCCGGACCGGACCGAGTGGATCCCCACCCCGGGCCGGTCCTGGCAGACCAGCCCCCTGGCCGAACCCGACAGCGGCGGCGAGCCCGGGCCCGACCCGCAGCGGTCGCCGGCCGAGGAGTTCACCGATCCCGAGACACCCACCGAGTGGATCACCGCCCCGGCGGGCCCGACCAACCCCACCGGAGACCACTCCGCTGACAGACCATCCGACGGACCTGGCGACGGGCCGGAACAGTCGCCCACCTGGTTCCTCGACCTGGCCACCCCTACGGAAGCCCCGGAGGGTGCCAGCCCGACCGACCCGGCCGACCCGACCAGCCCCCCCGATGCCACCACGGTGGTCGAGGGACCGGCGGACACCGACGGTGCCCCCGGGCACGGGGACGTTCCAGCACCGCAACCGGTGGTGGACGGGCAGGCCCGGGCCCGACAACGGGCCAGTGCCCGGGCGGAGGTACTCGGCCGGGTTCGGGCCGCGATCGGCGGTCGACCCGCGCCCGAGGACGACGTGCCGCGCGGCTACCGGCGCACGCTCGGGATCAGTCGGGACGAGGTGGTCGAACTGTTCGCCGACCGGGTGGCCGACTACAAGGCGACGGTGCGGCGGATTGCTCGGGAAGAGTTGCCGGCCACCATCGCGGTCAGCCTGGTCGAGCACGGCATCCGGCGGGTCGCGGTCCCACTGGACCTGCCCGCCTACTGGCTGCCCCGGTACGTCGACGTGCGGGTGGACGACGGTCGGTTGACCGGCGTCGACCTGGACGCACTCGACGGGGTGATCACCGGCTGCGCGCTGGCCATCGCCGAGACCGGCACGATCGTGCTGGACGGGGGGCGGTTGCAGGGCCGCCGCATGCTTTCCCTGGTGCCCGACTACCACCTGTGTGTGGTGGACGCCCTGGACGTGGTGGGTAATCTCCCCGAGGCGGTGGGCAGACTCGACCCGACCCGCCCGATCACCTTCATCAGCGGGCCGTCGGCGACCAGCGACATCGAACTGGACCGGGTCGAGGGCGTGCACGGTCCGCGCATCCTGGACGTGCTGATCACCGGGTGAGCGAGCCGGGGCCAGGCCGTCGGCGGCATGGCTTAGGTTCCCTCTGTGTCCGTTCCCGTCAGTTCATCGGAAAGCAGCACCTCACCCGACACACCAGGGTTCCGGCTGGTTGCGGTGGTCGGGCTCGGTCTGATCGGTGGTTCGTTACTGCGCCGGCTGGCCGCGCACCGGCTGCCGGGAAACCGGGCGGCCGGGTATGCCGTGGTCGGATACGACACGGACCCGGCGACCCGGGCGGCCGCGTCGGCGGCGGGCCACGCGGTCACCCCGACACTGGCCGACGCGGTGGCCGACGCGGACCTGGTGGTGGTGGCCACCCCCCTGCACACCCTGCCCGACATCCTGCCGATGGTGGCCTCGGACGCCCGCCCGGACGCGGTACTGACCGACGTCGCGTCGGTGAAGGTGGCCGCCCGTGACGCGGTGCGGGCCGCGAAGATGCCGCAGCGCTACGTCGGCGGGCATCCCATGGCCGGCACCGAACGGTCCGGTTTCGGGGCGAGCGATCCGGCGCTGTTCGACGGGGCGGCGTGGGTGCTGTGCCTGGATGGCGACACCGACCTGACCGGGTGGCTGGCTCTGGCCCGACTGGTCACCCAGATGGGTTGCCGGGTGGTGCCAGCCGACCCGGTTGCCCACGACGCTGCGGTGGCCCGGATCAGCGGACTTCCACACGTGTTCGCGGCCGTGCTGGC
>DATCWR010000137.1:0-3197 GCA_036566245.1 Mycobacteriales bacterium
GGACCTGGCCACCACCCGGGGCGCCACCACCAACCCACTCGTGGTCACCCTCCGCTCCGACATCCACGAAGCCCTAGCCAGACCCGGCTCGCCCGTCTGAACCGCAGACCCAGGTCAGCCCCGGCGGCGTTCCCAGGGGTCGTCATCACCGACCCGGTCCTCGGTGTCGAAGAACTCGTCGGCTTCCCGCCGCATCTCGGCGTGATCCACTCTGGGCAGTCGACGGTGCCTGGCCACCAGTTCCTCGGCGGTCATCCCATGGGGAATCAGGCACAACTCGGCCACCTCGACCCCGTCGCGACTGAACCGATACGTCTCTCCAGCCGCGACCGCGTCCAGGATCTCGTCCAGGTTCTCGCGCAGATCGCCCGCGTCGAACGTTCTCACCACACCAGCCTGGCACACGCGCCCGCCTCGCAGCCGCTACGTCCAGTTCACTCGCACGCCCGGGCCGAGCGTGTCAAGGCCAACGACCTGCTGCTCCTTCTTCAGGATGAGACTGAACGCCTTGCCAGCCAGCGGTGACAGGTCCAACCCTGGCCGGCATCCGTACAGGCTCAGATAGTCCAGATTCGGAAGATCTCGGAGCGGGGTCAGGTCGTCCACACGGGAGCACCATGCCAGGTTGAGCCCCCGCAGCCGTGTCAGTCGGGTCAGCGGACCCAGGTTTTCCACATCGCCGCAGTCCCACAACGTCAGGTCGGTCAAACCTGGTTGTGCCTCGGCGAGCGCCAGCAGGCCACCGTCCAGGAATGCCTGGCGGAAGGTGATGAGTTCCAGGCGAGTCAGTGGGGCCAGGGCAGAGACGGGAAACACACATCCGCGGACCCAGAGACGAGCCAGCGATGTCAGCGTGGCGAGCGGAGAAAAGTCGCGCACCTTGGCGAGGCCGTCCAGTCGCAAGGTTTCCAGGTTGGTCAGCCCGCGGAGAAAATCGAGTCCGGAGAACGGTTCGCCAGGGTAAAGCCGCAGAGCCACCAATCCGCGAAGCTGGGTCAGCACGTCCAGATGCCGTGGCGGCGCCCCACCTTCCACAGACAGAGCCCGAAGGTCGACGTGTGCCCGCAACGGGGCCAGATCCACCACGCCCGAGGCTCGAAACGCGAGGTGTGCCAGTACCGGGACATCCGCGAGCCAGTCCAGGTCGGTGAGCGTTTCGCCAGAGATGTCGAGCAACAGTGCGGTCAGGTTGCGCAGGTGGCGGAGTGACGGCACGAGTCGGCGGTCGGTGATGGTAACGAACCCGTCGTCCAGTGGGGCGTGGGCAAGCACAGTGCGGGCGTAGGTGTCTGGGTCGAAGTACTTCCACACCTCGACCAGTTCGCGCTGGACACGTTCACGCGGGTCGGTGGCGTAGCCGGCCAGCAGGTCCAGGCTGCGCGGGCTGTCGATCAACGCGGCGGCCCGGACCGTGGCCGCAGCCGACCGCTCCGACAGCCCGGACAGGTCCTTCGGCAGTCGGTGCAACACCGCCTCACCGCCGGCGGCGAGGCTGCGCGCCTCCCGGCCTCGTCGTGGCGGCACCAGTTCGTCCAGGGTGGACTCGATCCGGCCGCGTAGTTCCGGTGGCACGCTCAACGCGGTCTGTAGGCAGGTGGCGGCCAGCACCCTGAGTTCGCGGGCATGCCGCCCGCCCTCCTCGGCCCGGTCCAGCAGCCCGGTGAGCAGTTTCTCCCGGAACCGGGCGGTGCCGTGGCCGGCGGCCATCACCACGATGTCGTGCCACTGGTCCCGGTGCGCCCGGTTCACCAGCAGCCCGACCCGATGGTGCTCGGCGGCCTCACGGGCGGCCAGGTACTCACCGAAGGTGCGGTGCGCGAAGTCGATCCGACCGACCACCGGTTCGCGCAGCACCCCGCTGCGCTCCAGCAGATGGTCCAGCACCGCGTCGGCGTCGACGTCCAGCGCGGGCAGCATGCGCAGTCGCGACGCCAGTTCCCGCACAGCGTCGTCCCGGGACATCTCGGCCCGGCCGTTCTCGGTCAGCCACCAGGCCAGCCCGGCCAGCAGTTCGGTGCGCGTCCGGAAGTCCAACGGCAGGTCACCGCCGGCCGGTACCTGGCGTTCGGCGTCCCGGCGTTCCAGCAGCAGTTCCAGCGCGGCCGAGTACAGGCCCATCCGGTCCTGCGGGATCCGGGCGTGCCGACCCAGGTTCAGCGCGCAGATCAACGCGGCCAGCAGCGGGTTGGTGGCCAGGTTGCGCAGGTGTCGGTTCGCGTCGAACTGCCGCAGCAGCGCGGCCTGGTAGCGGGGCAGTTCCTCCGGCGGGCAGGGCAGGTTCCCGGCCTGTGTCCCGCTCTGCGCGGCGGCCTGGTGCCATCGGGTGACGAACGCGGTCACGTCAGACCGGCTCATCCGGTCCAGGGTGACGGGAGCGAACCCCTCGGCCTGCAACCACCTCGCCGCCGCGGCGGTCGGCCGGGAGGTCACCACCACCCTCGCCCGTGGGTAGGCGGACACCAACCGACGCAGCCAGTCGCGCACCCTCGCCCGCTGTCCACCAGCCAGTTCGTCCACGCCGTCCACCAGCAGCAGCGCCCGGCCCGACTCCAGCACCCGGTGCGACCAGGCATCGGGCATCAGGCCGGCCACCATGTCGGCGGCCCGCTCCTGGTCCAGCAGCCGTTCCGGCCGGGGCAGGTCCCCCTCGGGGTAGCGGCGCAGGGTGACCAGGAACGGCACGCACCCGTTCCAGCCGGCCAACTCGCCGGTGAACGCGCGCCGGGCGGCGGTGACGGCGAGCCAGTGCAGCAGGGTGGTCTTGCCCGACCCGGCCTCCCCACGCAGGAACACCCGGTCACCCCGACCCAGCGCCGCCTCCACCCGCACCCCGTCCAGCGGCAGATCTCCACGGTCGGCGTCCCCGAAGAACGGACGTCCGCGCAGCAGTTCGTCCCGCCGACCCCGCCTGGGCCGCGGTCGCTCCTCCACGGACACGCTCAGGCTCAGGTAGGCCACGGTCAGCGGCAGCCTGGGCCGGTAGTTGTGGGTGGACAGGCCGAACAGTTCCACCCGGTCCAGTTCCGAGGCGAGTACGTCGAGGTAGCGGCGTTCGAACTCGGCGTCCCGGTCGGTGCCGGCCGGCGCGTCCAGGCTGGTCCGGGGTAGTCGGGCCAACACCTCGGCGATCTGGCCGGACAGGCTGGACAGGCGGGCCAGCGTCTCGGCCATTGCCCAAGGCTCGAACGCCGGTAACT
>DATCWR010000161.1:0-2724 GCA_036566245.1 Mycobacteriales bacterium
AACCGGGTTCGGATCGGCCAGGGCGTACACCACCCTGGCCACACCGGCGGCCAACAGTGCCTCGGCGCACGGGCCGGTGCGCCCGGTGTGGGCGCACGGTTCGAGGGTGGTGACCGCGGTTCCGCCGACCGCGCGGGTGCCGGCCTGGGTCAGTGCGACCACCTCGGCGTGTGGACCGCCGGGCGGACGGGTGTACCCCTCGCCGACCACCCCGTTGTGCTGGTCCAGCAGCACGCAGCCCACCGGTGGGTTGGGGCTGCTCGAGCCGGCCGCCATCCAGGCCAGTTCCAGGGCGCGCCGCATGGCGGTCAGGTCGGAGTTCTCACCCTGTTCGACAGTGTCGGGTAGATCCATCCGGGGAGCCTGTCCAGCTCCGTCCACCGTGACCACCCGGTACTTCCTCCCTGGTTCGGGGGCGCAACCGGGGATACGGGTGCATGGAACGCCGCGGCGGGCAGACGCGGCGCGGCATGAGACACCGCACCGCGAACGCGGTCAGCGGCAACACCGCCGACCGGCCCGCGCGCTGCCTCCCATCCGGACTCTCACCGTCGGTCCTGGAATTCGCACCGCGAGGCGTCCAAGACGCCGCGCGGGCCCCACAGGGGGCACCAGGTCCACCGCTGACTGGGGGCCAGCGGGTCGCGGACTCTCACCGCCGGTTCGGACTTTCACCGATCCCGGAGCGCGCGTGTGTGTGCTACCCGCAGTGTGGCACGGGAAGGGGAGACTGGCCACGCCCGGATGGGTCTGGTGCCGGATATCACGTATGGCCAGACACACCGGTCACGCCTGGAAACGACTGGTCACCACGCCGTGGACGACGGTGGGGACTCGGCCGACAGAGCCTGGGCCGAGGTGGCCGCACCGGCGCGGGCCCGCAGACTCTCCACCGCCCGCCCGGGGTCGTCGGCGTGGAAGACGGCCGACCCGGCCACGAACACGTCCGCGCCCGCCTCCGCGCAACGGGCGATGGTGTCCTCGCCGACTCCGCCGTCGACCTGGAGCCAGACCGAACGGTCCTGTCCACGCAGCAGTTCACGTGTCCGGCGCAGTTTGGGCAGCACCATGTCCAGGAACGGTTGGCCACCGAATCCCGGTTCGACGGTCATCACCAGCACCATGTCGACGTCGCCGAGCAGGTCGGCGTAGGGCTCGACCGGCGTGGCCGGGTTCAGCGCCAGACCGGCTCTGGCCCCGGCCGCCCGGATCGCCCGGAGGGTCCGTACCGGGGCGGCGGTCGCCTCGGCGTGGATGGTCACCCCGGCGGCACCCGCCTGGGCGTAGTCGACAGCCCACCGGTCGGGGTCCTCGATCATCAGGTGGCAGTCCAGTGGCAACGGGCTCGCCGCGAGCAGGCTGCGTACCACCGGCAGCCCCAGGGTGAGGTTCGGGACGAAGTGGTTGTCCATCACGTCCACGTGCAGCCAGTCCGCGTTCGAGACCCGCGCGACCTCGTCGGCCAGGCGGGCGAAGTCGGCGGACAGGATGCTCGGCGCGATCACGGTCTGCACGGGTGGTGAGTCTAGATGCGCGCCGCGCGCTGGTGGCCGTGGTGGGTCGCCACGACGCTAGGGTCTGGGCCATGGACGTGCCCTCGCTGGATGGACGATGGTTCCGCACCATCGACGAACCGACCGACTCCGCCGCGGATGTCAGCTCCGTCGCGGCGCCGGACCGCACCGTGGTGATCCGGTACAGCGAGCAGGACGGCGACGTGTGGGGCGTCTACGTGGGCGGGCCGATCCGTCGCGGCTACCTGGTGGGCAGACGCGACGAAGCACGGATCGAGTGCCGCTACGTCGAGCTGGACGAGTCCGGAGACACCGCCGGCGGTCACAGTGAGGCTGCCCTGCGGGTACTCGACGACGGGCGGCTACGGCTGGACGAGACCTGGCACCGGGAGCCCGGCGGGGGCTCGGGCACCCGGGTACTCGAGGAGATGCCGGACGCCTGACGGCGCACGGACCAACGCCTGCGGCCTCACGGTCGACGCAACACCGCACAGAACATCGCGTCGGTGCCGTGCCGGTGCGGCCAGAGTTGAACCTGAGGTCCATCCCCCAGGTCGGGCATGTCTGGAAAGTATGGGCGGGCGTCGAGCTGCCGGGCACCGGTACGCCGAGCCACCTCGGCCACCACCGCCCTGGTCTCGGCCACGTGCGGGGAGCAGGTCACATAACAGACCACCCCTCCGGGCCGGGCCGCCTCCACTCCGCTGGTCAGCAGGGCCCGCTGGAGCCGGGTGAGCCCCGGCAGGTCGGAGGGCTGCCGACGCCACCGCGCCTCCGGGCGGCGACGCAACGACCCCAGGCCGGTGCACGGCGCGTCGACCAACACCCGGTCGAAGGAGGCCGGCGACCACACCGGCACCGTGCCGTCGGCCACCACCGTGGTCACCGGCATCCCGCTGGTCGCCGACCGCACCAGCCCGGCCCGGTGCGCGGACCGTTCCACCGCGAGGACCCGGTCGCCGCGCTGGCGGGCCAGTGCCCCCAGCACCGACGCCTTACCGCCCGGCCCGGCACACAGGTCGAGCCACCGGTCGGCACGCCCGTCCACCGGGACCTCGGTCAGGGCCCTCGCGCACAGTTGACTGCCCTCGTCCTGGACGTGTGCCTGACCGGCGCGCACCTCGGGCAACCTGGCCGGGTCACCCCCGGCCAGCCGCACCGCGTACGGGGACCAGGGCCCCGGGACGCCGCCGCTGCTGGTCGCCAGCCT
>DATCWR010000166.1:0-3569 GCA_036566245.1 Mycobacteriales bacterium
CTCGGCGGCCACGTCGTCGTCGGCCACCGCGCGCATCCGCCGGCCGATGGCCCGCCGGTCGATGAACACCGACGCGAGCGTCGCGGCCAGGGCGATCGCCCCGATGGTCAGGATGTAGGGGCCGCGGCCGACGAACACGAACTGCGCCACCGAGGGGTTGATCGGCCAGGTCTCCCCCTGCGAGCCCCCGGTGATCCCGGCGGCGTAGACCGCCACCGTGGTCGCGATCAGCGGCAGGGCGAAGGTCGCCAGTGCGAAGAACGGGCCCCGCAGCCGGAAGCCGGGAAACAGCAGCACCGTTCCCACCACGGTCATGGCCACGACCGTCACCGGTGTCGCGACCCACCACGACCAGCCGTGGGTGACCGCGTAGGTGACCGCGTAGCCACTCACCCCGATGAACAGGGCGTGTCCGAACGACAGCATCCCGGTGTAGCCACCGAGCACGTTCCAGGCACTCGCCGCGGCGATCCAGAACAGTGTCTCGATGGCGATGCCGGCGACGTACGGGTTGCCACCCACGGTCAGCGCCAGTCCACCGACGACCAGCACCCCCACGACCAGTGGGATGCCCAGTCGGGTGGACAACCGGTCCACCCAGCCGAGCACCGGGGCGGCGGCCTGTTCGGGTGGTGTGCCGTCCGGAGCGGGTGGCAGGACCGGTGCGGACGGTGTGGACGGTGATGTCACTTGAAGCCCACCTCCTCGGCGCCCCGCCGACCGAACAGGCCGGCGGGACGCAGCAGCAGGACGAGGATGAACACCGCGAGGGAGAACGAGCCCTTCAGGTTGCCGGGCAGGTAGTAGCCGGCCACCGACTCCACCACGCCGATGATCACGCCACCGGCCACCGCACCGCCGAGGCTGCCCAACCCACCCAGCACCACCACGACGAATCCGGTGAACACCAGACCACCGCCCACCGTGGGGGAGATGAAGTAGTTCGGAGCGATGAGCACACCGGCCAGTGCCGCCAGGCAGATCCCGATGGCGAACGCGATCGCGAACAGCCGCTCGACGTTCACGCCCATCAACGCGATGGCGTACCGGTTCTCCTGGACCGCGCGCAACGCCCGACCGATCCGGGTGTACTTCAGCGCGACGATGAGCCCGAACCCGATCAGGATCGACGCGACGAACGCGATGAGCTGCCCGACCCCCACGTCGATACCGCCGATGTGCAGTGAACTCTGCGCGAACTCGTTACGGACCGACCGGTAGTCCCCGCCGAAGGCGAGCAGCATCACGTTCTGCAACGCCAGCGACAGACCGAAGGTGACCAGCATCTGCATGGCCGGAGGGGCCGACCGCATCCGTCGGAACACGGTGCGTTCGAGCAGCCAGCCGGCCACCAGGGACAGTGGTACGACCACGATCGCCGACAGGTACGGGTTCCCCCCGAACGACAGGTAGAACCAGAAGGCGGCATACATCCCCAGGGTGACGAACTCACCGTGGGCGAAGTTGACCAACCGCATCACCCCGAAGATCAGGGTGAGCCCCATGGCGATCAACGAGTACAGGCCGCCGAGCAGCACGCCGGACACGAGCAGTTGGAGCAGAGTCACCGCGCAGCCTCCCCAGCCGCTGGAAGTTCTGCCTACGGCCTGGTGCGCGGGAAGAGCGGAATCTTCACCGGTTCCACGGACGCGTACTTCTCCGGGTAGACGACCACCGGGCTGCCGTCCTGCCACTGCATGCCGACCACGAACGCGCGCTCGTTCATGCCCTTGTCGTTGAACTTCACCCCGTAACCGAGGATGGTCGAGCCGACCTCGAGGTCCAGCGCCCTGGCCGCCGCGGTCAGGTCCTTGGGGTCGTCGGACTTGGCCTTGGCCACCACGTCGTGCAGCAGCACCCAGGTGGCGTCGAAGGCGATGGTGGGCAGGAAGGTCGGCGCGACCCCGTCGTGGGACGCGGTCCACTTCTCGGTGAAGGTGGCGCGCAGCTTCTGGGCGTCGGGGCTGAGGGTGGAGTCGGGCACCGCGGCGCTGCCCTCGGTGTCGAACAGTCCGGTGGCCTGACCGCCCAGGGCCTCGCTGAACGCGGGCAGACCGTAGATGCCGCCGGTACCGATGAACGCGGCCAGTTTCACCTCGTGCTGGCTCAACGCCTTCTGCAACAGCACCGCGTCGTTCTGGTAGGACGCCGCGATCACCACGTCGGGGTTGGCCTGCTTGATCCTCAGCGCCAGCGAGGACTGGTCGTTGGTGTCGGTGGGGTAGGAGTAGTTACCCAGGACGGTCAGCCCGTTCTGCTTGGCCTGCTCCTCGGCGCCGCTGGCCACCAGGGTGCCGTAGGACGACTCGTTGTGGACGATCACGACCTTGGTCGGGCCGATCACCGGCTGGACCAGGTCCTTGACCATGTCGGCGGCGTTCGCACCGTTCGCCGAGGCGGTGTAGGGGAACTGGAAGAAGTTCTGCAGACCACGGTCGGTCAACTCGTCGGAGATCGCGTCGGTCTCCCAGTAGAACGCGCCGTTGCGCGCCGCGGCGGCCGAGGCCGCCAGGGCCAGGTCGCTGGCGTAGGTGCCCATGACGATTTTGACGTGTTCCTTGGTGGTCAGCCGGGTGGCCTCACTGACCGCGGTGGACGCCGAGGAGGGATCGCCCTTCACCAACTCGACCTGGCGCCCGTCGATGCCGCCCTGGCTGTTGATCAGATCCACGGCGATCTGGGCGCCGTCCATGCTGGCCTTGCCCAGCGTGGCCAGTGGCCCGCTGGTCGGGAAGAGCGCACCGACCCGGATCGGCGCGGAGGAGTCGCCGCTCGCGTCGGAGCCGCACGCGGAGAGGGACAGCGAGGTCATGGCTAGCAGAACAGCGACCGCCATCATGCGGCGGCCGGTGGCCGTGCGTTTCATCTGCTCTCCTCAGTGACGAACGTCAGAAGGCGTGGCGGCGCATACCGCCGTCAACGGGGATAAGTGCTCCTGTGATGTATCCGGCTGCCGGGCTGGCCAGGAAGGCCACCACGGCCGCGACGTCGTGCGGTTCACCAAAGTGGCCGGCGGGAATCCGGGTGGCCGCGAAGGTGGCCCGCTCGCCCGGGTCGGGGTGCATCCGGGTCAGCACCTGTTCGCTGCTGACCCGGCCGGGAATGATCGTGTTCACCGTGATGCCGTCGCGGGCGACGGCGTTGGCGAACGCCTTGGACCAGACGGCCAGTGCCGCCTTGGCCGCGGTGGAGGCGTTGGGTGTGTCGCCCGGTTCCAGCGTGCCGCCCAGCATCACCACCCGGCCGAAGTGGCGCCGCCGCATCGGTTCGGTCAGTGCCTCGGTGAGTAGGCGGGGTGCGTGGAACTGCACCGCGAACGCCTCGTCCCACACCCGGTCGGGAACCCCGACCGGCGCGGGCACCGAGTGGCCGGCGTTGTTGACCAGGATGTCGACCGAGCGGTCGAGTGCCACCGCGATCACCCGGTCCACGTCGGCACGCCGGGCCAGATCGGCGGTGACCGCCTGGTGTCGGCGACCGGGGCCCACCGGTAGCCCGGCGACCACGGTGTCCAGCAGCTCGGTCCGGCGGGTGACCGCGATGACCGAGGCGCCGGCGGCGGCCAGCCC
>DATCWR010000168.1:0-3538 GCA_036566245.1 Mycobacteriales bacterium
GGGCGGGCCGAGGGTCGGCGTGGGTAGCATCGGGGCCGTCTCGTCGACCCCCGAGGGGAGCACACCGTGACCGCCGCCCGCCCCGCCGCGGTCGTCGTACTCGCCGCCGGTGAGGGCACCAGAATGCGCTCGGCGACCCCCAAGGTCCTGCACACCCTGTGTGGTCGCACCATGCTGGGTCACGTACTCGCGGCCGTCGCGCCGTTGACCCCCGAACACACCCTGGTGGTGGTCGGTCACGGCCGGGACCAGGTCACCGCGGCACTCGACGGCGGACACGCCCGGCCGGTGGTACAGGCCGAACAGCGTGGCACCGGCCACGCCGTCCGGGTCGCGCTCCAGGAGGTGCCCGAGGCGCACGGCACCGTCGTGGTGGTGCCCGGTGACGCACCCATGTTGACCGCCGAGATGCTGGCCGAACTGGTTGCCGAACACCAGCGCGTCGGCGCGGCGGTGACCCTGCTCACCTCCCGGCAGGACGACCCCACCGGCTACGGCCGGGTGATCCGGGACGACCAGACCGGTCAGGTGGTCCGGGTGGTCGAACACCTCGACGCCTCGGACCAGGAACGTCAGATCCACGAGGTGGCCACCAGCGTCTACGCGTTCGACAGCGAACTGCTGCGCGCGGCCCTGAACCGGCTCTCCGCCGAGAACGCCAAAGGCGAGGAGTACCTCACCGACGTGGTGGCCGACCTGGTCGACGGTGGGCGACCGGTGGTCGCGGTGCGTGCCGAACTGGCCCAGATCGTCGGGGTCAACGACCGGGTGCAGTTGGCCGCCGCCCGCCGGGCGCTCAACGGCCGGCTGCTGGAACGGTGGATGCGGGACGGGGTGACGGTGGTCGATCCGGCCAGCACCTGGGTGGACGCCGACGTGCGGCTGGACCAGGACGTGACCGTGCACCCCAACACCCAACTGTGTGGGTCCACCCGGATATCGCGCGGCGCGGAGGTTGGCCCCGACTGCACCATCACCGACACCGTGGTGGGCGAGGGTGCCCGGGTGGTGCGCGCCCAGTGCGAGGGTGCCGAGATCGGGTCCGGGGTCCGGGTGGGCCCGTTCGCCTACCTTCGGCCGGGCACCCGGCTGGCCCACGACGCCAAGGTGGGCACCTTCGTCGAGGTCAAGGCGTCCCAGGTCGGTGCGGGCACCAAGGTGCCGCACCTGACCTACGTGGGTGATGCCACCATCGGTGAGTACACGAACATCGGCGCCTCCAGCGTGTTCGTCAACTACGACGGCGAGCACAAACATCGGACCGTGATCGGCAGCCATGCCCGCACCGGCGCGGACAACATGTTCGTGGCGCCGGTGAGTGTTGGCGACGGTGCGTACACGGGTGCGGGCACGGTGGTGCGGAGCAACGTCCCGCCCGGGGCGCTGGCGGTGTCGAACGGACCGCAGCGGAACATAACCGGGTGGGTGGCGCGTCGGCGTCCCGGCAGCGCGGCGGCGCGGGCTGCCGAGGCGGCCGAGGGTGCCGACACGGCCGAGGCGGCCGGGCAGGGTGACCATGCCGAACATGACAGCGGACACGGGGAAGTGACATGAAGGACGTCGGTACGGTGCTGGCCGGTTCCGCTTGTGGAGGACAGGAATGAACGCGATCCAGGCGGCCAGCCACAAGAGCCTGATGCTCCTGTCCGGACGGGGATTTCCCGAACTGGCCGAGGAGATCGCCCGGCACGTGGGTGTCGAGTGCACGCCGACCTCGGCCTACGACTTTGCCAACAGCGAGACGTTCATCCGGTACGAGGAATCCGTCCGTGGCTCGGACGCGTTCGTCATCCAGAGCACCCCGGCGCCGATCAACCAGTGGTTGATGGAGACGCTGATCATGGTCGACACCCTCAAACGTGGGTCGGCCAAGCGCATCACCGTGGTTCTCCCCTTCTACCCCTACGCCCGTCAGGACAAGAAGCACCGGGGCCGCGAACCCATCTCGGCCAGGCTGGTAGCTGACCTGCTGAAGACCGCCGGGGCCAACCGGATCCTCACCGTCGACCTGCACACCGCGCAGATCCAGGGCTTCTTCGACGGTCCGGTGGACCACCTGTTCGCCATGCCGGTGTTGGCCTCGTACATCGCCGAGAAGTACGCAGGCAACGACCTGGCGGTGGTGGCGCCAGACTCGGGCCGGGTGCGGGTCGCCGAGCGGTGGACCGACCGGTTGGGCGGGTGCCCGCTGGCGTTCATCCACAAGACCCGGGATCCTCTGGTGCCCAACGAGGGGGTGCGCGCCAACCGGGTGGTCGGCGACGTGTCCGGCCGGGTGTGCATCGTGGTGGACGACATGATCGACACCGGGTCGACGATCATCAAGGCGGCCGACCTGCTGCTGGCCGCCGGCGCGGCCGACGTGATCGCCGCGGCCACCCACCCGGTGCTGTCCGGTCCGGCGGTGGACCGACTGAAGAACAGCCGGATCAGCGAGATCCTGTTGACCGACACGTTGCCCATTCCGCCGGAACGTCGACTGGACAAGATCACCGTGCTGTCCATCGCACCGTTGATCGCCAGGGCGATCCGTGAGGTGTTCGAGGACGGCTCGGTGACCAGCCTGTTCGACGGGAACGCATCCTGACCAACCGCCCGCACCGGTCGATATGAACGGGGAATCGGCCGCTGACCGGTCGAGGAGGGCCGCGCAGCGCGGGCCGGTTGTGGTCGGGAAGCTTCGGGCGGGTACTGTGTAGCGGTTGCCCGGCGAGGGACGCCGTCCACGGCCTCCGTGATCGACGCGGTGGTTCTGGGTGTCCGCCCGACCGGCCGTACCCCCACCGCGTCCGCTGTCAATTCTCAGTCGAGGAGTGCTTCGCCGTGTCCGAGGTCCGAATCGCCGCCGAGCCACGTACCGAGTTCGGCAAGGGAGGTGCCCGCCGCACCCGGCGGGCCGGGAAAGTCCCCGGCGTGATCTACGGTCACGGGCGCGAACCGGTACATGTGTCACTGCCGGGACACGAACTGATGCTCGCCCTCAAGGCACCCAACGTGCTGCTCAACCTGGACCTGAACGGCGGCAGCGAACTGGTACTGCCCAAGCAGGTGCAGCGCGACCCGATCAAGGGCTTCCTCCAGCACATCGACCTGGTGGTGGTGCGTCGCGGCGAGCAGGTCACCGTCGAGGTCCCGGTCAACATCGTGGGCGAGGCAGGTCCGGACACGCTGGTGAACCACGAACTGACCGCGCTGTCGGTACGGGCCGAGGCCACCCACATCCCGACCTCGATCGACGTCGACATCGCCGGCATGGCGATGGGTGGCCGGGTGACCGCCGGTGACGTGCCGCTGCCGGCCGGGGTGTCACTGGCCACCGAGCCCGACCACGTGGTGGTGTCCATCCTGGCCGCCCCGTCGGCCGCCCAGGTGGAGGCCGACCTGGCCGGGGCCGAGGCTGGTGCCGGGATCGAACGGGAGACACCGGCCGAGTCCGCCGAGGCGGCGGCGGCCGAGCCCCGCGGCTGACCGGGTCCGGTTGATCTGGTCGATGCATGCGTGCGGTGTGGCAGGCGGTGGTCCGGCGTACCGGCCGGAC
>DATCWR010000180.1:0-3136 GCA_036566245.1 Mycobacteriales bacterium
GGGCTGGCCAGCCGGGGTCGACGGGCCACCGCCAGCCTGCGCCGGTACACCGAGCGCACCCGCCCGGCCAGCAGTACCAGGCCAAGGCACCCGGCGGCGGCCAGCAGTGGCACGGTGGGAACCCGGTAGCGCACGTCCGGACCCACGGTCATCGCCGGAACCAGGTACAGCACGGTCGCCGATCCGGTGAGCAGCCAGATCGCCCCCCGTATCCCCCGGCGGCCGACATCCTGCCCGAACGCCGCACCCGCGCCGGCGACCAGCAGGGCGACCAGACAGGCCAGCCCCGGCACCCAGGCCACCCGTTGGTAGGCCAGCAGGGCATCCACCCCGCGCGGGTCCGGCCGGGTGTCGACCGGGCCGGGGTCATACCCGTGGATGGCCGGCAGGTCCGAGCGCGGTACCGCGGCCTGGGCACGCAACCGGTAGAGGTCGGTGGTGGGGTCGACGGGGACGGAGAACATCCGGACCAGCGCCTGCCAGCACTCGGACAGATAGTCACCGGGTTGGCTGAGCACTGCCTGGCGGGCGAACCGGCCGGCCAGGTCGTTCCGCCGGGTCATCGGTCCGGACAGCCGCTGGACCGGGGACAGTGGGCTGAACACGTAGTAACTCTCCGGTCGCCGACTACCCACCGACTCGGCCGGGCACAGTGCCCGCACCACCGGGTCCAGGCCGTTGAGGTGGCCGCAGTCGACGAACTGGGACACCCGCCCGTACAGGAACAGTCCGCCGCTGGCCGAGGTACCCCAGCGTTGGTGATCGTGGTGGTACCAGGCCGCGTACACCCCGACGGGCAGGGCCGCGGCGGTCAGCAACGCGGCCACCCGCACCAACCCCGCCCGGCGAACCAGCAACAGCACCACGGCCACCGCGACCAGCGGCAGGCCGACACTGCGGGTCACCGCGCCCAGTCCGAGCAGCAGCCCGGCCACAGCGGCCAGCACCGCGCCGGGTCCGGCCGGTTTCCACAACAGCAGGGTGAGGGCTGCCACCACCAGTGGAACGAACAGTGCCTCGGACAGCAGCATCTGCTCGGCCGAGACGAGGTAGGCGTCCAACAGGACCGGAACCACCGCCAGGGTGGCTGCCCAGCGTGGCACCCGGTACCGCAACAGCAGCAGGTAGACGGCCACGCCCACGGCCAGGCCGAGCAGGTGTTGGACGGCGGTCACCACCGCCAGGCTGTGGAACGGTCGCAGCGGAAGGAGCAGCAGCAGGCTGTATCCCGACGGCCGCCACAGACCCGGTGCGGGATGCACCGCTGCGGTGACGTAGGAGAAGGAGTCACCGGAGAACCAGGTGGCGGGGGGTAATGAGAGCCAGGTGACGAGCCGAAGCGCCCCGGCCACGACGAGCAGCAACACGAGTGGTTGGTGTCGAAAAAAGAATGTTGCGCGCCACCACGGCGAGGTTTCCGCGCTGGAATCGGCCATTGTTCCCCTCACCCAGTCCGGGCGCCACTGTAGACGAGGATCCCCGGCCCACCCGGAATGCTCGCCGGGCCGGGCGCGGCGGAACATGTCACTATTCGCTGGTCGGGATCCACGCCGATCGCCGACGGGTCATGACCGGTCACGACAGACATACCAGAAAGCGGAAAATGCCCGAAGAGGTTTGGGACCGGCCGGTCGGGCGGGGGTCACACAGTCGGGAGGTCACAGTCGGGATGGCTGAGCAGACCCGCGGGTCGACGGTGGTGATCGGTGCCGGTCCGGCCGGGCTGACCGCGGCGTACACGCTCGCGAAGGGCGGGGCGCCAGTCACGGTCTTCGAGGCCGACGGCGTGGTCGGTGGCATCAGCCGGACGGTCCAACGGGACGGCTGGCGGTTCGACGTGGGTGGGCACCGATTCTTCACGAAGGTGCCGCAGGTCGAGCAACTGTGGCACGAGATACTGGACGAGGACGAGTTCCTACAACGCCCGCGAATGAGTCGTATCTACTATCGCGGCCACCTGTTCGACTATCCACTGCGACCGGCCAACGCACTACGTGGGTTGGGCCCGGCCGAGGCACTACGGTGCATCGCGTCCTACGCCTGGGCCCGATGTCGTCCACCGGGAGACCAGTCGCACTTCGAGGGTTGGGTCTCGGCCCGGTTCGGACACCGGCTGTACTCGATCTTCTTCAAGACCTACACCGAGAAGGTGTGGGGTGTGCCGGCCACCGCAATCACCGCAGACTGGGCCGCACAACGCATCAAGAACATGTCACTGTTCAATGCGATCAAAAACGCCCTGCTGCCGAAACGAAACCAGCAGGACATCGTCAGCCTGATCGAGCGGTTCCAGTATCCCAGGTACGGCCCGGGCATGATGTGGGAGCGGTGCACCGAACATGTCACCCGGATGGGGGGAAGCGTCCGGCTGGGTTGTCAGGTGTCGACGGTGCACCGCGAATCCGACCAGGCCGTCGCGGTCAGCGTTACCGGGACCAACGGCGTCGAACGACACCGGGCCGGGCACGTGGTGTCGTCGATGCCACTGTCGGAGCTGGTGCGCGCCATGGAACCACCGGCGCCGGCACCGGTGCTCGCCGCGGCGGACGGCCTGCGCTACCGGGACTTCCTCACCGTCGCACTGGTGGTACCCGAGGCCGCCGGTTTCCCGGACAACTGGATCTACATCCACGACCCGCAGGCTCGGGTCGGCCGGATCCAGAACTTCGGCTCATGGTCGCCGTACATGGTCAAGGACGGCCGTACCTGTCTGGGCCTGGAGTACTTCGTGACCGAGGGCGACACCCTGTGGAAGGCCGACGACGCCGACCTGGTCGCGATGGCCACCGGCGAGTTGGAGGCCCTGGGTCTGACCCGTCCGGGAACGGTGCAGGCGGGCTACGTCGTGCGGATGCCCAAGGCGTACCCGGTCTACGACGCGGACTACCGGGCCAACGTCGAGGTGATCCGCAGCTGGCTGGACCGGCATGCCCGCAACGTCTACCCGGTCGGCCGAAACGGGATGCACCGTTACAACAACCAGGACCACTCGATGATGACCGCGATGTTGGTCGCCGAGAACATCCTGACGGGCACCACACACGACGTGTGGTCGGTCAACGTCGAACAGGACTACCACGAACAGGATCAGACCGACTCAGGTCGCGGCAGCACCGAGCGTGGCGGCACCGGCCGG
>DATCWR010000181.1:0-3915 GCA_036566245.1 Mycobacteriales bacterium
GCTCCCACCGCCGACCCGCTACCGGTCAGGCTGGCCACCAGCGAGGCCGACGCGACAAGGTTGAACCAGTCCCCGAAACTGCTGACCACCTCGCCGAACCAGATCCTCCGAAATGCCACGTTGAATCTGAGGACCTCGATACAACCGCGTGCGGAAGCGGTCTGCGTCTCACCCGGGGTCAACTGGCCCTCCCAGCAGAATCAGCCCAAGTAACTCCACCAGTCGGATCGGGGACCCTAACACGGTAAAAGCACTCGTCCGACCTCGCCGGACAACAGTGGCCCACCAACCAATGACCCTGGCTGTCGGTTCGACGAACCGGCATCATCGGTGGCCGCCGTCACGGACGGGCCCTGGACGCGGGCTGCACCCCATCGCCGAACACGGACAGTGACCGTGATGAGTGGCAGCCGACCGCGATCGGGCGCATTCTCAGCCCATGCGGATGGCTGCCCCGACACCCACTGTCAGCCAGGCCCCTGCGGCGCGCCCCCGGTTGGGGTTGTGGACCAGGGTGGCCAGACGACTCGGTCTGACCGCCGCGGCCATGTCCAGGATGGCCGGTCGGGGCAGCGGCTCGATCGTCGGCGGCCGGGTGATGCTGAGGCTGGCCCCCCGGGCGCTGCACCGGATGGCCCGGGGTCGACGGATCGTGCTGGTCACCGGAACCAACGGAAAGACCACCACCACCCGGATGCTCACCAGCGCGATGGCGTTGACCGGCCGGGTGATCAGCAACAGCCGCGGTTCGAACATGCCCGACGGACTGGTCAGTGCGTTGGCCCGTGACCTGCGGGCCCCCAACGCGGTGCTGGAGGTGGACGAACTGCACCTGGCCATGGTCTCGGCGGACGTGCGTCCACAGGCGATCGTGTTGCTCAACCTGAGTCGGGACCAACTCGACCGGGTCGGCGAGGTGCGGATGTTGGAGGCGAAGCTACGTCGGGCGATCGCCACCCAGCCACAGGCGTTGGTGGTGGCCAACGCGGACGATCCGCTGGTGGTCTCGGCCGCCGTGGACGCACCTCGGACGGTCTGGGTGGCGGTCGGGTCCGGCTGGCTGGACGACAAGACCACCTGCCCCCGCTGTGGTGACCCGATCGACATGTCGCGGTCGGACTGGTCGTGTGTCTGTGGGTTGCGCAGGCCGGAACCGACCTGGCGGTTGGAGGACGACAAGCTGATCCTCGCCTCCGGTGAGGTGCTGCGGCTGAACCTACGGTTGCCCGGCCGGGTGAACCTGGCCAACGCCGCGATGGCACTGGCCACCGCCGCCGAACTGGGTTCGACCCCGCAGGCCGCGCTGCCCGTGCTGGCCGAGTTGTCCGACGTGGAGGGACGCTACCGACAGGTCAGGTTGGACGGACGTGCCGCCCGGTTCCTGTTGGCCAAGAACCCGGCCGGCTGGGCCGAGATGCTCACCATGCTGGACAACCAGACCAGCCCGATCGTGGTGGTGGTGAACGGTCAGACACCCGACGGGTGCGACCTGTCCTGGCTGTGGGACGTGCCGTTCGAACAGTTGCGTGGGCACGCCCTGGTCGCCTCCGGAGAACGGGCGGCGGATCTGTCGGTGCGGTTGACCTACGCCGAGGTGGACCACCAGACCGTGCCCGACCCGATCGCCGCGATCGCCGCCGCACCCGAGGTCTCCGCGGGTCCGACCGGCGGCGCGACTGGCGCCGAGGGCACCGACACCACCGGGGGCGAGGTGGCCAAGATGATCACGGTGACCGGGACCGCCGGAGCCGGGCCGGCGGTGGAGGTGGTCGCCAACTACACCGCGTTCCGGGACCTGCTGGTCCGGGCTCGACGGCTGGCCGGTGACGGCTGGACGCAATGACAGGAACAGGAGTGACGGGGGGCAGCGACGATGACCGGACCGACCGGACCGACGGAACCGACTGCGTCACCGTGGCCGGCGGTGCCGGCCGGCGCGAACGGGTCAGACTCCCGGGTCCGGGTGGCCCTGCTGCTGCCCGACCTGCTGGGTACCTACGGCGACCGGGGCAACGCCGTGGTGCTGTGCCAGCGACTGCGCTGGCGCGGTGTGGACGCCGAGGTGGTGGAGGTCACCGGCACCAACCCGGTGCCCACCCACTGCGACCTGTACGTGTTGGGCGGTGGCGAGGACTCCGCCCAGCAACTGGCGGTCCGCCGCCTGCGTGAGGACGGCGGATTGGCCCGGGCCGCGGCCCGCGGCGCGGTGGTGTTCGCGGTGTGCGCCGGGTTGCAGATCCTGGGCGAGCACTTCACCGGCACCGACGGGAAGCAGACCGCCGGACTGGGCCTGCTGGACCTGCGCTCCACGCCGCTGGAGACCCGGGCGGTGGGTGAACTGGTGGCGCAGCCCGAGGACCGTCGGCTGAAGGCGACCCTGACCGGGTTCGAGAACCACCGTGGCCGCACCGAACTGGGCCTGGACGCGCGCCCACTGGCCACCGTGGAACACGGTGTCGGTAACGGCACCCCGGACCGGGCCGAGGGCGTGGTGCAGGGGCACCTGCTCGGCACCTACATGCACGGTCCGGCGCTCGCCCGCAATCCCGAGTTGGCCGACCTGCTGCTCGGCTGGGCGGTCGGCACGCCGCTGGTGCCACTGGAACTGGCCGAGGTCGACACGCTGCGCTCGATCCGCCTGGCCGCCGCCGGCGCCGGTCGGCCACCGTCCTGACCGGTCGGCCGCGGTCGCTCGGCCGGGCAGAGAACCATGCCGGCTCGGCGGGTGAGACAAAGGCCACGTGTCGGCGGTACACCGTATGGCGGTAGCGTCCGCACCATGCCCGAAACACTGCCGTCCAGCCCCGCGAACCACCCCGAAACAGCGCGCACCTACCGGATCGCGGCGATTCCCGGTGACGGAGTCGGGCAGGAGGTGCTGCCGGCGGCGGTCGAGATCATCGACCAACTCGGCGATGCGTACGGGTTCGGTGTCCGGTGGGACCAGTACGACTGGAACTGTGCCCGATACCAGCAGACCGGCACGCTGTTGCCCGACGACGGGCTGGACCGCCTGGCCGAGGCCGACGCGATCTTCCTCGGCGCGGTGGGATTCCCCGGGGTGCCCGACCACGTGTCGCTGTGGGGGTTGCTGATCCCGATCCGCCAACACTTCCGGCAGTACGTGAACAGCCGACCCATCCGGTCCTTCCCCGGGGTGACCGGTCCGCTGCGTGGCGCGCCGGAGTTCGATGTGCTGCTGGTCCGGGAGAACAACGAGGGCGAGTACACCAGGGTCGGCGGTCGGGTCTACCCCGGTACCGACGACGAGGTGGTGGTGCAGTCGGCCATCTTCACCCGCCGCGGGGTGGAGCGGATCATGCGCTACGCGTTCGAGCAGGCGCGGTCCCGGTCCGGCCGGTTGGCCTCGGCGACCAAGTCGAACGGCATCGTGCACTCGATGCCGTTCTGGGACGAGATTGGCCGGGCAGTCGCGGCCGACTTTCCCGACGTCGAGTACACCGAGTACCACATCGACGCACTGGCCGCCCAACTCGTGCTGAGCCCCGACCGGTTCGACGTGATCGTGGGCAGCAATCTGTTCGGCGACATCCTCAGCGACCTGGGCGCGGCCCTGATGGGTGGGATCGGGATGGCCCCGTCCGGCAACATCGCACCCGACCGGAGTCAGGTGTCGATGTTCGAACCGGTGCACGGGTCAGCCCCGCAGATCGCCGGGCGTGGCATCGCCAACCCGGTCGGCCAACTGCTTTCCGCGGCCATGATGCTGCGCCACCTCGGTGAGGCGTTGGCGGCCGACGCGTTGGACACGGCCGTGCAGCAGGTACTCGCAGACCCGGCCGGCCACACCCCGGACCTGGGCGGGGAGGCCACCATGGCGTCGGTGTGTGGGTTGGTCGCCCAGCGGTTGCGCGACTGACCGTCGACCGAGACCTCCACCGCCACCCGGCTGCC
>DATCWR010000186.1:0-16302 GCA_036566245.1 Mycobacteriales bacterium
TGCCACGTCGCAGCCGACATCGCCGAACGCAACGGTGCCGAGTTGCGTTCCTGCCGGGTCGCCGGACCTGTCGTCCGGGTCTCCGTCGAGGTGGTGTTCCACCTTGGCCTGCTGGGGGACCGCCGCGCCGAGAGTCACGCCCGCGCCGGCCCGGCGCGGTACCCGTCGGTGTCGGTATCCACCGGCACCGACCCGATGGCCGGCCGGCGCCCGCGCGACCGTGGCGGCCACCCGGTTCGTTCAGGTGAGCGCGTCCAGTACCAGGTCCAGCAGGGTTACCGCCCCGGCCTTGTCCAGCGGTTCGTTTCCGTTACCGCACTTGGGAGACTGCACGCAGGACGGACAGCCGGTGTCGCACTCGCAGCAGGCCACCGCGTCCCGGGTGGCACGCAGCCACTGCCGTGCGGCGTCGTAACCGCGAGCGGCGAAACCCGCGCCGCCAGGCTGGCCGTCGTAGACGAACACCGTGCATCGGCCGGTGTCCTCGTGCACGGCGGTGGAGACCCCACCGATGTCCCAACGGTCGCAGGTGGCCAGCAACGGGAGCAGTCCGATGGCCGCGTGTTCGGCCGCGTGCGCCGCACCGGGCACCCGGGCCTGGTCCAGTCCGGCCCGCGCCAGGGCGGACTCGGACACCGTGTACCAGACCGCGCTGGTGACCAGTTCCCTACGGGGCAGGTCCAGCGGTGTCTCGTCCAGCACCGTGCCACCGGGGAGTCGTCGACGCAGGTAGGACACCACCTGGTTGCTCACCTGCACCGTTCCCAGGTGCAGGGCCACCTCACCAAGGTCGCGGCTGCGCAGTATGTCGCGAATCCGGATGTCGGTGAGCTCCCGTGCTGACGTGGTCCAGTCGGGTTCGGCCGGGTAAACCAGGGCCACCCCACCGTCGAGGTCGAGTTCCTCGACCAGGTGGCTCTGGCTCTGGTGCAGGTACACCGCGCCGGTGTGCACGGTGGAGTGTGCGGCGTCTCGGTCGACGGTGCCGAGGACCCGACCGGTGGCTGCCTCCACCACGGTCACCGGTTCGCCACCGCTGCCGCGGATGTCCACGGCCGGGTGCTCCCGGGAGGTCCAGTACCAGCCGGTGGGCCGGCGACGCAGCCTGTGGTCCCGCTCAAGGTCGGCCAACACGCCGCCCGCCTGCTCACCGAACAGTGTCAGATCGTCCTGGGTCAACGGCAGCTCGGCGGCGGCACAGCACAGTTGGGGGCCCAGTACGTGCGGATTATCCGGATCCAGCACGGTGGCCTCGACCGGTCGGCCGAACACCGCCTCCGGGTGGTGCACCAGGTAGGTGTCCAGCGGGTCGTCCCGGGCGACGAAGACCACCAGTGCGCCCTCACCGGTGCGCCCGGCCCGGCCGGCCTGCTGCCACAGCGACGCCAGCGTGCCCGGAAAGCCGGCCAGCACCACGGCGTCGAGGCCGGAGATGTCCATACCCAACTCCAGGGCGTTGGTCGCCGCGGCGCCCAGCAACGTGCCGTCGAGCAGCGACCGTTCCAACGCCCGCCGTTCCTCGGGCAGGTATCCACCGCGGTAGGCGGCGATCCGGTCCGCGAGTTCGGGAGCACGGTCCTCCAACATCCGCCGCGCGGTGAGCACCGCCACCTCGGTGGCCGCGCGCGACCGGACGAAGGCCAGTGTTCGGGCACCGCCGACGACCAGGTCGGCGAGCAACCGGGCCGCCTCGCTGGTCGCGGACCGCCGCACCGGCGCACCGTTCTGTCCGGCCGCGTCGGTGAGCGGTGGTTCCCACAGTGCGAAGGTGGTTGCACCACGCGGCGAGGTGTCCTCGGTCACCGTCGCCACCCGGTCCAGGCCGGTCAGGCGTACGCCGAGTCGTTCCGGTTGCGCCACCGTGGCCGAGACCAGGATGAAGGTTGGTTCCGCGCCGTACCGGGCACAGATCCGGCGTAGGCGACGCAGCACGTGGGACACGTGGGACCCGAACACGCCGCGGTAGATGTGACACTCGTCAACCACGACATAGCGGAGTCGACGTAGGAACGGTCGCCACCAGGTGTGCCGGGGCAGGATTCCCCGGTGCAGCATGTCTGGATTGGTGAACACCAGTTGGCCGTGTGCGCGTACCCACCTGCGTTCCTCTGCCGGGGTGTCGCCGTCGTAGCTGGCCGCCCGGATCCCGGTTGGGAGTAGCCGCAGCACCGACCGGAGTTGGTCGTGGGCCAATGCCTTGGTGGGGGCCAGGTACAGCGCCGTGGCGTGCTCGTCGAGCAGCAGGGTGGACAGTACCGGCAGTTGGTAGGCCAGCGACTTGCCCGACGCGGTGCCGGTGGCGATCACCAGCGAGGTTGCCGACCAGGCCAACCCGGCCGCGTGAACCTGGTGTTCCCACGGTCGTTCGATACCCTGTGTGGTGAGCCGCTCGACCAGCGGTGAGGGGACCCAGGATGGCCAGCTTGCGTGCGAACCGGCGCGTGCCGGCACCTGCCGGATGTGCGTGACCGGTGAGGTCCCGCCCGGGTGCGTGTCGGCAAGCACGTGGTCGAGCAACGCCCGACCACGGTCGATCGCCTCGATCCGCGCCACCGACTCACTCTCGCACGCCGTACCTTGGTGGGATCGGGGGACCTCTGGTGCGGGTCGGGCCGGGTACGACAGGGGTCCGGAGGAAGGACTATCACGGAGGTGTGTGTGCCGTGGACATCGCCCTGAGCAGCCGCGACGAACCCGGTTACACCGTGCTCGAGGTGGCCGGTGAGGTGGACGTCTACACGGCGCCCACCCTGCGGGATCGGATCACCGACCTGCTCGACGCCGGTCAGCGACGGCTGGTGGTGAACCTGACCAGTGTCGAGTTCATCGACTCGACCGGGCTGGGGGTACTGGTGGGAGCGCTGAACAGAGCGCGGGAACTGGGCGGGAACCTTGACCTGGTCTGTCCCCAGGAACGGGTACTCAAACTGCTGCGGATCACCGGGTTGGATGATGTTTTCTCGGTGTACCGCACGGTGGACGAGGCTGTCGCCGGCTCCGGGACGGACTGACCGGTGGCCACGGTGACCCTGCGTCTGGCTCCCCGGCCGGCGCACGTGCGAACCGCTCGGCTGGTGGCTTCGGCCATGGCCCGGCGCAGTGGTGTGGACGAGGTGCTGCTCGATGACGTCCGGTTGGCCGTCGGCGAGGCATGTGCCCGTGCGGTGCGGTTGCACCAGCGGCACCGACTGGATGACCCGGTGACCCTGGAACTGTCCGACGGAGAGCATTTCTCCGTCGTGGTCACCGACGTCGTGGTCACCGATGGTGTGACGGCCGACGGTGTGACGTCGGTCATCACCGGTGCCGTGGCCGAACGGACGGCGGCCACCGCGTCCGATCGGACCGACCTGGTGGTCACCCTGACCGGTGCCCCGGAACCCTGTGGTGTTCCCGGGCCGACCCATGGCGCCGGCGTCCCGGTTATCGGTGAGGTCCGGAGGAGCGGTGGCCCGGTGACCGCAGGGGTGGTCGGCCTTGCCGGGCCACCGGGTGAGCAGGATGCCAGGATCACCGATCCGCTGGACGACGCCCTGTCCGAGGCGCTGGACGGATCGGTGGCTTTGGTCGGGACACCGGAGTGGATCCGGTCCGAACGCCTGGGACTGGCCGTTCTGGCCGGCGTTGTCGACGACCTACGGGTGGAGCGCGGTGCCGAGGGAACCACCGTACGCATGCGGTGGCCGGTCGGGGACTGACCGTGTTCGGTTCCGGTGGCCGGTCTCTCGCCGGACCGGTGCGGACGAACCGTGCCGAGAGGTGCGCGGCCGGTCCGCGTTCACGGTAGAGTCTGGGCCCGAACCAGGCAGCGGCGCGCAACGATGCGTGTAACGGGTGGCACGGCGGCCCTGCCTTGGGCGTGCCGTTCGTGCTCCCGTACACTCCGCCCGTTCTGCGATGAACGCCATCGGCGATCCCGTCGCACATGACCGCGTGCAGCACCACCTCGCCGACCGGCGCCGCTGAGGCTGTTCGCCAATCTGTCGTACAGGAGGACGCATGTCCCGGCTTTCCCTAGCGGAGGCCCCGAAGATCGCCGGTGGTGACTACGTCTTCGTCACGGTGATCTTCCTGCTTGCCGTTGGGGCTCTGGTCTTCGCCTACTTCCTCGTCCGGGAGGTCATGGCGGCGGGTCAGGGAACCCCCAAGATGCAGGAGATCGCCAAGGCGGTCCAGGAGGGCGCTCGGGCCTACCTCAACCGCCAGTTCCGTACCCTGGCCGTCTTCGCGCTGATCGTGTTCCTCGTGCTGCTGGTCCTGCCCACCAACGAGGGAGGCACCGCGGTCAAGGTCGGCCGGGCGGTCTTCTTCCTGGTCGGCGCCGGGTTCTCGGCCGCGGTGGGCTTCATCGGTATGACGTTGGCCACCCGGGCGAACGTGCGGGTCGCCGCGGCGGCTCGGGAGACCGGGCCCAAGAAGGGCTTCCGGGTCGCCTTCCGCACCGGCGGTGTCGTCGGCATGATCACGATCGGCCTGGGCCTGCTGGGCGCCTCGGTGGTCCTCCTGATGTTCAACGAGAACGCACCGACCGTGCTGGAGGGCTTCGGCTTCGGCGGCGCCCTGCTCGCCATGTTCATGCGGGTGGGCGGCGGAATCTTCACCAAGGCCGCCGACGTGGGCGCCGACCTGGTCGGCAAGGTCGAGCAGTCGATCCCCGAGGACGACCCACGCAACGCCGCGACCATCGCCGACAACGTCGGTGACAATGTCGGTGACTGCGCCGGTATGGCCGCTGACCTGTTCGAGTCCTACGCGGTGACCCTGGTGGCCGCGCTGATCCTGGGTCAGCTCGCGTTCGGCGCCAAGGGCCTGGTGTTCCCGCTCATCATCGCCGGTGTCGGCATCATCAGCTCGATGGTCGGCGTGCTGGCCACCAGCGTGCGCGCCACCGACCGGTCCGGTATGACGGCGATCAACCGCGGCTTCTTCGTGTCCGCCGGCTGCTCGCTGGTGCTGGTGCTGATCGTCGCGTTCGCCTACCTGCCCGGGTCGTTCGACAGCCTGGCCAGCCAGGTCAGCGACGCCAAGGGCAGTCCGGCGGTGATCGGGTTCGTCGCGGTGCTGATCGGCATCCTGCTGGCCAGCGCCATCCAGTTGCTGACCGGCTACTTCACCGAGACCAGCCGGCGGCCGGTCCGTGAGATCGGCAACAGCTCGCTGACCGGACCGGCCACGGTGATCCTGGCCGGCATGTGGGTCGGCCTGGAGTCGGCGGTCTACTCCGCGCTGGTGATCGCCGCCGCGGTCTTCGGCGCGTTCCTGCTCGGCAGCGGTTCGATCGTGGTGTCGCTGTACGCGGTGGCCCTGGCCGGTTGTGGGCTGCTGACCACCGCCGGGGTGATCGTGTCGATGGACACCTTCGGCCCGGTCAGTGACAACGCGCAGGGCATCGCCGAGATGTCCGGGGACATCGACGAGCGTGGCGCGCAGGTGCTCACCGACCTCGACGCGGTCGGTAACACCACCAAGGCGATCACCAAGGGCATCGCGATCGCCACCGCGGTGCTCGCCGCGACCGCGCTGTTCGGCTCGTTCACCACCGCGGTGGGAACGGCGATCGGGGACGCACTCGACCCGAGCGAGATCACCGCCAGGTTCCTGGTGTACCGGCCGGACAACCTGGTGGGTCTGATCATCGGCGCCGCGGTTGTCTTCCTGTTCTCCGGTCTGGCCATCAACGCGGTCTCCCGGGCAGCCGGCCGGGTGGTGTTCGAGGTGCGGGAGCAGTTCCGTACCCGACCGGGCATCATGACCGGTGCCGAGAAGCCGGAGTACGGCCGGGTTGTCGACATCTGCACCAAGGACTCGCTGCGGGAACTGGCCACCCCGGGCCTGCTCGCCGTGCTTGCCCCGATCGCGGTGGGCTTCGCCTTCGGGTTCGGGCCGCTGGCCGCCTACCTGGCTGGCGCGATCGGTGCTGGCGTGCTGATGGCGGTGTTCCTGTCCAACTCCGGTGGCGCCTGGGACAACGCCAAGAAGATGGTCGAGGACGGCCTGCACGGCGGTAAGGGAAGTTCGGCGCACGCCGCCACGGTCATCGGTGACACCGTGGGTGACCCGTTCAAGGACACCGCCGGTCCGGCGCTCAACCCGCTGATCAAGGTGATGAACCTGGTGGCCGTGCTGATCGCCCCGGCCGTGGTGAAGTTCTCCGTCGGGGAGAGCAGCAACATGGCCCTGCGGGTGGTGATCGCCGTCATCGCGGTGCTGATCATCGCCGGTGCGGTGGCCTACTCCAAGCGGCGCTCGGTGTCGGTGGGTGTCGAGAACGGCACCGCGGTCCGGGTGGATGCCTGACCGGTTGTCGGACCGAACGGATCGACCGAACCCACTGATCGACGCCGAACCGGTTCACTGACGTACGGGCCCGTGTCCCGCCCTGACAGCGGGACACGGGCCCGTCTGTCGTGAGCGGCCTGATCGGCCCACCGTGGCCCGGCTGGGCGGAGATGGCGTACGGTGCGTACTTTGACCGAGCTCGACCGGTCAGTCGTTGGTGCCGGTGTCCGGGGCAGTCGTCCGCCGCCGCGAACCGGCCCGGGTTGGTGGCCGGTGCCGGTACGTGGTCGACCGCCAACGGCGGATTGTCCGTCGAGAGTGACGGATCTGGTCGCGGTCGGTTACCTGAGGACGTCTGCGGTCACCCACGGACGTCGTCAGTGTTCTGGCGGTCAGCCCCTGTGTGGGCAGACCTGAGGGCAGGGCGGCGCGTCACGTTTGACAGAGTGCAGGTGGGTGACATCCACTTGCGGGCCGTCACGCGACGACGCGCAGGCACAGGAGCGAGCAGGAGAACCGTGGCCACGACCAGCGGCACCAGAGACCCACAGCGAGCGCCCCGACGGCGGTCGAAGTCGACCGGTGACGGTGGGCGTCTGGTGATCGTGGAGTCTCCGGCAAAGGCCAAGACGATCGCCGGCTACCTCGGCCCCGGCTACGTCGTGGAGTCCAGCATCGGCCACATCCGGGATCTGCCGCGCAGCGCGGCCGACGTGCCCGCGAAGTACAAGAAGGAACCGTGGGCCCGACTCGGGGTGGACGTCGACCACGGGTTCGCACCGCTCTACGTGGTGTCACCGGACCGCCGCGAACAGGTGTCCAAACTGAAGAAGCTCCTCAAGGACGCCAGCGAACTCTACCTGGCCACCGACGAGGACCGGGAGGGCGAGGCCATCGCCTGGCACCTGGTGGAAACCCTCAAACCGAACATTCCGGTACGCCGGATGGTCTTCCATGAGATCACCCCGCAGGCCATCCGGACCGCGGTGGACTCGCCACGCGAGCTTGACCTGGCCCTGGTCGACGCGCAGGAGACCAGGCGGATCCTGGACCGTCTCTACGGCTACGAGGTCAGTCCGGTGCTGTGGAAGAAGGTCATGCCGAAGCTGTCGGCGGGCCGGGTGCAGTCCGTGGCCACCAGGCTGGTGGTCGAGCGTGAACGGGCCCGGATGCGGTTCCGAACCGCCAACTACTGGGACATCGAGGGCGTCTTCGCACCCGGCGCCCAGGCCGACGCGTCGTTCCTTGCGACCCTGGTGGGCATCGATGGCGCCCGGGTGGCCACCGGTCGTGACTTCGACCCGTCAACCGGGGAACTGACCGAGGCGCAGGCCGAGACGCAGGCCGAGACGCAGGCCGGGGCGCCGACCGTGAGGGCGGCGCGTGGCGTCGTCCATCTGGACGAGGCCGCGGCGAGGGGTCTGGCCGACCGACTGGACGGCGTCCGGTTCGAGGTGGTGCGGGTCGAGGAGAAGCCGTACCGTCGGCGCCCCTACCCGCCGTTCATCACCAGCACGCTGCAACAGGAGGCCGGTCGGAAACTGCGGCTGTCCAGTCAGCAGACGATGCGGGTCGCGCAGCGGTTGTATGAGAACGGCTATATCACCTATATGCGGACGGACTCCACGAACCTGTCGGAAACCGCGCTGGCGGCAGCTCGGTCTCAGGCCCGTGCGCTGTACGGCGACGAGTATGTGCCGGCCGAGCCTCGACGCTATGTCCGCAAGGTCAAGAACGCCCAGGAGGCGCACGAGGCGATTCGTCCGGCCGGGGACAGCTTCCGCACGCCCGGCGAGGTGGCCGGCGAGCTGTCTCGGGAGGAGTTCCGGCTCTACGAGCTGATCTGGCAACGCACCATCGCGTCCCAGATGTCCGACGCGGTGGGTACCAGTGTGTCGGTACGACTGGCTGGTGACAGCTCGGATGGGGAGCATGCGGAGTTCGCCACCACCGGCAAGACGATCACCTTCCCCGGGTTCCTGCGTGCCTACGTGGAGGGCGCCGACGACGAGGCAGCCGAGCGGGACGACGCCGAGAAGCGGCTGCCGCCACTGAGCGCCGGCCAGGAACTGGCCGCCAGCGAACTTCGCCCGGCCGGCCACGCCACCACCCCGCCGGCCCGGTACACCGAGGCGAGCCTGATCAAGGCCATGGAGGAGCTTGGCATCGGCCGCCCGTCCACCTACGCCTCGATCATGCAGACCATCCAGGACCGCGGCTACGTGTGGAAGAAGGGCGCCGCGTTGATCCCGTCCTGGGTGGCCTTCGCGGTGATCGGGCTGCTCGAGCGGTACTTCGCCAGGCTGGTCGACTATGGCTTCACCGCCTCGGTGGAGGAGGACCTGGACAACATCGCCGGCGGGGACGAGCACTCGGAGAACTGGCTGACCAGGTTCTACTTCGGCAGTGATGCGGCGACCGGCGCCGGTAAGGAGGGCGGCATCGCGCAGGCCGGTGGCCTCAAGAAGCTGGTGTCCGAGCGGCTCGGTGAGATCGATGCCCGTGGGGTGAACTCGATCCCGTTGTGCGACGGCGTGGTGGTCCGGGTGGGCCGGTACGGACCGTATCTGCAACGCACCGGCGGAGCGGACGACGGTGACGGCGAGCGGGCCAGTGTCCCCGAGGATCTCCCTCCGGATGCGTTGACCCCCGACAAGGTGGAGGAACTGTTCTCGGCTCCGTCCGGTGAACGGGTCCTCGGCACCGATCCGGACACCGACCAGGATGTGGTGGCCAAATCCGGCCGGTACGGCCCCTACGTGTCCTCCGGGGAACGCACCGCCAGCCTGTTCAAGTCGATGTCACTGGACACCCTGACCCTGGACGAGGCGCTGCGGTTGCTCACCCTGCCCCGTTCGCTGGGTACCGCGCCGGACGGCGAGGAGGTGACCGCGCAGAACGGTCGATACGGCCCCTATGTGAAGAAGGGCGCTGACTCTCGTTCGCTCGAGACCGAGGAGCAACTGTTCACCGTCACCCTGGACGAGGCCCTTGGGCTGCTGGCCCAGCCCAAGACCAGGGGTCGACGCGCGGCGGCTGCCCCACCGCTGCGGGAGCTGGGCGAGGATCCGGTGACCGGGAAGACGGTGGTGCTCCGGGAGGGACGGTTCGGGCCGTATGTCACCGACGGGGAGACCAACGCCAGCCTGCGCAAGGGCGACGATGTTGAGTCGGTGACCATCGACCGGGCCTCGGAACTGTTGGCCGACCGCCGTGCCCGCGGGCCGGTCAAGCGCACCCGACGGGGTTCCGGCCGCACCACGAAGGCCAGCGCCTGATCTGTCCATTCTGGCGCAGGACAGGTCGGTTGTGTGCTCGGCGGGCCGGCTGGAAGTCGGCCTCGATCCCGACGTGGATCTCCACCTCGCTGTTCGGCGGGCCACCGCGGAACCAGATCCCGCCGCGGCCGGCCAGACCGGACGGTTCGGGTATCTCGGTGAGTCCCAACAGCCGGCCGTAGAACGTCCGGCAGGCGTCCTCACCCCCTGGCGGGCAGGTGAGGTGCACGTGGTGGAAACCGACGACCGTGCTCACCGGTGGGCCACCACGAATATCCGGCGGTACGGCAGGACCGTGCCGTACTCGCGGGCCGGATAGGCCTCGCGCAGCAGCGCGGCGTACTGGTCGGTGAACCGCTCGGCGTCGGCTGGATCGAGCACCTCGAGTGTCGGGCGCAGCCCGGTTCCCCGCATCCACTCGAGCACCGGGTCGGCACCGGGGAGCACCTGCTGGTAGGTGGTCTCCCACACGTCGACCGCGCAGCCGAGCCCGGACAGTCGGTCCAGGTACTCCTCGGGCGTCAACACGGCCGGCTCGGGTCGGGGCGGGTCGGACAGACTGTCGCGCCAGGCGGCCGAGCGGCGCAGGTCGGCCAACAGGGTGTGGGTCGGTGAGTCGAAGTTGCCCGGCACCTGGAACGCCAACCAACCGTCGTCGGTCAGCGCCCGCACGAATGCTGGGAGCAGGTCGGCGTGCCCGGGCACCCACTGCAACGCCGCGTTGGACGTGATCACGTTCACCGGCCGGTCGGGGACCCAGGCCGCGATGTCGCCGAGGTGGAAGGTCAGTCGCGGCGGTCGGGCGTGTTGGGCGGCGCGGGTCAACATCTGTGCCGAGGAGTCCACTCCCACCACGGTTGCCTCCGGCCACCGGTCGAGCAACCTGGCGGTGAACGCGCCGGTGCCGCAGCCGAGATCGACGACCCGGGCCGGGGACGGCGCGCCGATCCTGGCCACCAGTTCGTCGAACGGCCGACCGCGTTGGTCGGCGTAGATCTCGTACTGGTGCGGATCCCACATGCCGTGACCTCCTTTTAGCTTGACATCAAGCTATCTGCACGGCCCAGCATCCACGTCGAACCATCTCGATGTCAAGCCAGGTTGGTCGCTCGCCCCTACACTCACCGGTTGTGCGAGACGAGGTCGACCGGATCGTCGAGAGCTGGAACCGGGAGCGGCCCGACCTGGACGTGACGCCGATGGCCGTGCTCAGTCGGGTGACCCGGCTGGCCTGGCACGTCGAGCGCGCCAGGCGGGCAGCCTTTGCCGAGCATGGACTGGAGGCGTTCGAGTTCGACGTGCTGGTGGCCCTTCGCCGGTCCGGTGAACCACACGAACTGTCGCCGGGGCAACTGGCCGAGGCCACCCTGGTCACCTCCGGAACGATGACCAACCGACTCGACCGGCTGGAGCGGCACGGCCTGGTGCGTCGACTGCCCGACCCGCGGGACGGACGGGCGGTGCGGGTCCGACTGACCGCGGCGGGAAGGTCGCGGGCCGACGCCGCACTCGTCGACCTGTTGGAGCGGGAGCGGGTTCTCCTGGCCGGGCTGACCGAGCGCCAACGTGCCACTCTCGCCGACCTGCTCCGTCGGGTGGTCACCGCCTATGCCGAAGGGGAAACAGGCGGTTAGCAGGTCGTTGACCTTCATTCGCGACGATGAGTGTGAACAATGCGACATGGTCGATTTCCCTTTTGTTTCCTCGGCCCTGTCTGACCGGCCGGCTACAGTGACGCGGGAACATCAGCCCTGGGTGGGACGAGCGGGCGGGGACACCTATCAGCACTGATCGAGCCGGCGACGACGCCGTACCTCCGTACGGCGGTTCAGACGCGTCCGGGCAGCGGGCAACCGACGGACCACCACGATCGCCGTCGGTGCCACCCGAGCCGACGGGCTCACCCGGCCGCCCCGGCCGACCAGGGGTGGCCAGGGTGGCGGGAACGGCCGGGTCACCGGAAACAGCCGGGGCGTCTGCGCCGGACGGCCGCATGGTCGCCCCGCACAAGAAGATCCGCGGGGTACTGCGGGTCACCGACTTCCGCCGACTGTGGGTGGCGCTGACGCTGTCCAGCCTGGGCGACTGGCTGGGCCTGCTGGCCACCACCGCGCTGGCCACCGAACTGGCCACCGGCTACCGTGCGCAGAACTTCGCGTTGGGCACCGTGCTGGTGATCCGACTGCTGCCCTCGGTGGTGTTGGGGCCGTTCGCCGGGGCGTTCGCCGACCGGTTCGACCGCCGGTACACCATGGTGGTCTGTGACATCGGACGGTTCGCTCTTTTCGCGTCCATACCCCTGGTCGGCTCGCTGGCCTGGTTGTTCGGCGCGCAGTTCCTGATCGAGTGTCTGGCGCTGTTCTGGATCCCGGCCAAGGAAGCCTCGGTACCCAACCTGGTGCGCCGCAACCAACTCGAACCGGCCAACCAACTCTCCCTGGTCACCACCTACGGGATCACTCCGGTGGCAGCCGCGGCGGTGTTCGCCCTGCTGGCCTATGTGACCCGGATGCTGGCCCCGCACTCCTCCTACTTCACCGCCAACGGCGCGGATCTCGCCCTCTACATGAACGCGGCGACCTTCGCCTTCGCCGCGTTGACCGTGTCACGGATCAAGACAATCAGCGGTCGCCACGAACGGGTGACCGGCCCGACCGCACCCGGCCTGCTCAGCCTGCTCCGCGAGGGCATCGTGTTCGTTGGCTCCACCCCGCTGGTGCGCGGACTGATCGTCGGCATCCTCGGCGCGTTCGCCGCCGGTGGGGCGGTGATCGGTACCGGCAAGATCTACGCGCAGAGCCTCGGCGGTGGTGACGCCGCCTACGGGTTGCTGTTCGGCGCGGTGTTCGTCGGGCTGGGTCTGGGGATGGCGTTCGGGCCGAGGGTGGCCCGCGACTTCTCCCGACGCCGGTTGTTCGGACTGTCCATCGTGTTCGCCGGTGGTTGCCTGGTGCTGGTGGCGCTGATGCCGCACCTTGCCCTGGCCATGATCATGGTCATCGGGGTCGGGTTCGGTGCCGGGGTGGCCTACCTGTCCGGGGTGACCCTGCTCGGCGTGGAGGTCGAGGACGAACTCCGCGGCCGGGTGTTCGCCTTCGTGCAGTCGATGGTGCGGGTCGACCTGATCCTGACCCTGGCCGCCGTGCCGTTCCTGGTCGGCCTGCTCCGCCAGCGGCGGGTGCACCTCGGCGCGGTGGACTTCGTCGTGGACGGCACCCGGATCCTGCTCACCGCGGCCGGCCTGCTCGCGATGCTCGTCGGTGTGTTGGCCTACCGGCAGATGGACGACCGGCGTGCGGTTCCGCTGGTGGCCGACCTGGTCTCCTCGTTGCGCGGTGACACCATCGCCCAGCGCCGGCTGCGTCGGGGCGGGGTGTTCATTGTGTTCGAGGGGGGCGAGGGGGTGGGCAAGTCCACCCAGGCGGCCCGGTTGGCCGAGTCACTGCGCCAACGCGATGTCCGGGTGACCGTCACCCGGGAACCGGGCGCGACCAGGATCGGCCAGCAGGTCCGGCGGATCGTGCTGGACTCCGACGGGACCGACCTCACCCCCCGCGCCGAGGCGCTGTTGTTCGCGGCTGACCGGGCGCATCACGTGGACACCGTCATCCGACCCGCCCTGGAGGCGGGTGAGGTGGTGTTGTCCGACCGGTATGTCGATTCCTCGCTGGCCTACCAGGGTGCCGGTCGGGCACTGCCGGTGGACGAGGTTCGCCGGTTGTCCCGGTGGGCCACCGGCGGGCTGGAACCGGACCTGACCGTGCTGCTGGACACCGACCCGGAGGTGGGTCTGTCGCGGGCCCGGGGACGGTCGGTGGCCGACCGGTTGGAGGGGGAGTCGCTGGACTTCCACCGACGGGTCCGCACCGCGTTCCGGATGCTGGCCGAGGCCAACCCTGACCGGTACGTGGTCGTGGACGCCACCGGTGACCCCGAGCAGGTGGCCCGGGCCGTGCTGAACGCGGTCGAGGGTGTGCTCACCACCCACCCGTCCGGTCGCACCGGTGGGGCGCGGATCCGGGTGGGCCGGGCCGGTGGCCCCACCCCGCCCACCGCGTAGGTGGCAACGCCCGGGAGAATGGCAACCGTGCGGGAACCGGGCCATCAGGCTGACGACGGCGGGTGGGCCGACGTGGTCGGACAGCCAGACGTGGTGGCCGTGCTGCGTGCGGCGGCCGACGCGGCGGCCCGGATCGTCGCTGGCGACGTGGCGTCGGGGATGGGGCAGATGACCCACGCCTGGTTGTTCACCGGGCCGCCGGGTTCGGGTGGTCCGGTTGCCGCCCGTGCCTTTGCCGCAGCGCTGGAATGTCCCCGCGGCGGTTGTGGGCGGTGTTCGCACTGCCACACCGTGCGGGCCGGCACCCACGCCGACGTGCACCTGGTGGTACCGGCGGGGTTGTCCATCGCGGCCCAGGAGATGCGGGAGATCGTGCGTACCGCCGCCCGCCGTCCGTCTGCCGGGCGGTGGCAGGTGGTCATCGTCGAGGATGCCGACAGACTCACCGAGGCCGCCTCGAACGCCCTGCTCAAGGCGGTCGAGGAACCTCCGGAGCGGAGCGTGTTCCTGTTGTGTGCGCCGTCGACGCACCCGGACGACGTGTCGGTGACGATCAGGTCCCGGTGCCGGGTGGTGGGGCTGCGAACTCCCACGTCCGAGGCCGTGGCGGAGGTACTGGTCCGGCAGGACGGGATCGACCCGGCCGAGGCGGACTGGGCGGCGCGGGCCGCACGCGGGAACGTCGACCGGGCTCGGCAGTTGGCCGGTGACCCACAGGCCCGCCAGCGTCGTCAGGCGGTGCTGTCCATCCCGGCGTCGTTGACCAACCTGGCGGCCTGCTTCGGTGCCGCCGACGAACTGGTGGGCGCGGCCGAGGCGGAGGCCAGGGCCCTGTCCGGCGAGTTGGACGGGCCCGAGAAGGAGGCGCTGAAGGTCGCCCTGGGGGCCGGCGGCACAGGGAAGGGAGCCGCCGCTGCCGCGCGTGGCACGGCCGGCGCGGTGAAGGAACTGGAGCGTCGGCAGAAGTCCCGGGCCACCCGGGCCCAGCGGGACGCGCTGGACCGTGCGCTGGTGGACCTGGCCGACTTCTATCGCGACGTCCTGGCCTGCCAGTTCGGTGCTGACGTGCCGCCCGCCCATCCGGACATGGCCAGTGACGTGCGCCGGTTGGCCGGCTCACTCAGCCCGGAACAGGTGCTGCACCGGCTGGACACTGTGCTGGAGTGCCGGCGGGCACTGGAACTGAATGTCAAGCCCCGGATCGCGGTGGAGGCGATGACGGTGGCCCTGCGGTTGCCCTGACCGCCGACCACCCGAGGAGCCGCAGGGCACGAGGTTGAGGCGCGGTAGGTGGCTCGGCGGCCGGTCGTGGGGTCCGCCCCGATACCGGAACGGACCCCACGCCGTGGCTGTGACCTACCAGGGTCGGGTACTGGTCACACCGTGGTCGTGCCCCGTCGACGCCGCATGCGTCGCGGTACCGCCGCGACCAGCACGCTGCCGACCAGCAGCAGCGCGCCGCCGATGAGGAAGATCGGCAGCGGGTTGTAGGCGGCGTTGGTGGAGGCCAGCGGGCCGGTCTGGTTGTGCACCTGGTGGACATCGCCGGCCCCCGGACCGGACTGGCCCGAACCGCCGTGGTCACCAGGACCACCCGGCTGCGCGGGTGGTGCACCCGGTCCGCCTGGATGTCCGGGCGGGTTACCTGGTCCACCTGGGTTACCGGGGTTACCGGGGTTACCCGGGTTGCCGGGCTCACCAGGGTTGCCCGGGTTACCTGGGTTGCCGGGCGGGGTGGGGTTCACGCCGTCCGTCGGAGCGAGCGCGGAGGCCGCCTGGCTGCCGACCGTCAACTCGGCCGCGGCGGCGTCGTGACCGACGGGCAGCACCTTCACGTCCAGCAGTGCCGCCGTGCCGGACACCGCGGCGCCACGCCGGTGCGTGGCGAGCTTGCCGAGTGACAGCCGGACCGCACCCAGGTTGAGCTGGCGGGGCAGTCCGTGGACGAGCGGCACATCCATGCTCGGGTGTCGGGCGTCGAGCCGACCCAGGGTGTGGCCGGAGTGGCGCACCTCCAGGATCGGCGCCCGGTAGTTCACCGTCGAACTGCCGGGGTGGCCGGTGGAGACGGCGGTCAGGACAGGATCGGCCACCACCCGCACCTGGATCTCGGAACTCGACCCGGCGAAGACCGAGAGCTTGGCGATCCGCACCGTGCTGGTGGCCACCACCGCGCGACCCGAACGGCCGGGGACGTCGCGCAGGGACACCTGTGCGGTGGACCGCACCGTGCCGGGCAGCGTCACCAGGGCTTGGCGGGTGAAACCGGTGAGCAGGTGGTCCGGGGCGGTCAGCCCGTGCTTCATGCCCGCGCCGAGAAGGGTCAGGTCGGCGGCGGTCGTGCTGGACCGGCTGATCGGCTGGCCGGCCGGTGGCGCGGCGGTGCCGTTCCACCGGGCCTGGGCCGAACCCTGGAGCAACCTGGCCCGCACCACCGGGGCGAGTGGGGTGTGGCTCAGGTCCAGATCGGCCGTGGTGGGGTGGGCGTGGTCGGATCCGGCGTGCTGACTGACCACCGTGGGCAGGGGCAGGTGGTGACCGCCCACGGTGATCCGGAAGTTCGCGGCGTCGGCGGTGGACCGCCGCGTGCTCGGGGCGGTGCTGTCCGCACCGGCATGGGCGACGGCGAGGTTGACGTCCAGGGCGTCGTGGCGCTGGGACAGGCCGGTGAGGGCCCGCGCGCCG
>DATCWR010000260.1:0-3786 GCA_036566245.1 Mycobacteriales bacterium
CCCCCACCGTGAGGTTCGACCCGACCGGCTCACCCGCCGACGGCCGTGCCCCGGGCCGGCACGGGGCCAGGGCCGGGCTGCTCGCCGGCGGGCACCTGTCCCGGGTGATGCACGGTGAGCTGGTGGTCAGCGGCCGGGACGGCACGCCCACCACCATGAACGTGCAGCGCGGGAAGGTCACCGACGTGTCGGCCTCGTCGATCACGGTACGTAGTGCGGACGGGTTCACCGCGACCTACCAGGTGACCGCCGACACCGTGGTGCGGATCAACCAGAAGGGTGGCACCACGGCGAAGATCGCCGACGGCGACACCGCCGTGGTGCTGGCCCACCGCAGCGGCGACACCAGCACCGCCCAGCAGGTACGGGTCCGGTCCTGAGGCTCGTCGGCTATCGCGTCCCGCGGATCACACGCCGTTCTGGCGACGCGTGTAGCCGACGAACCGTTCCCGGTCCGCCCTGGCCGGCTGCTCGTCGCGCTCGGCCATGGCGGCCTGGATGACCCGCACCGACTCGGCCACGTCGTCGGTCACGGTGAGCAGGTCCAGTTCCCGTTGGGTGATCTTCCCGCCGGCCAGTGCGGCGTCCCGGATCCAGTCGACCAGGCCGGACCAGTACCTGCTGCCGAGCAGGATCACCGGGAACCGGGTCACCTTGCCGGTCTGCACCAGGGTGAGCGCCTCGAACATCTCGTCGAGTGTGCCGAACCCGCCGGGCAGGATGACGAACGCCTGCGCGTACTTGACGAACATGGTCTTACGGGCGAAGAAGTACCGGAAGTTGATGCCGAGATCCACCCAGTCGTTGAGGCGCTGCTCGAACGGCAACTCGATGCCCAACCCGATGCTCAGTCCACCGGCCTCCTGGGCACCCCGGTTGACCGCCTCCATGGTGCCGGGCCCGCCACCGGTCACCACCGCGTACCCGGCCTCGGCCAGCGCCGCGCCCAGCGCCTGCCCGGTCACGTACTCCGGGTCGCCCGGTCGGGTACGGGCGCTACCGAACACGCTCACCGCGCGGGGCAGTTCGGCGAGCAACCCGAAGCCCTCGACGAACTCCGACTGGATCCGCAGCACCCGCCACGGGTCGGTGTGCACCCAGTCGGACGGGCCTCGCCGGTCGAGCAACCGTTGGTCGGTGGTCCCCCGGGCCACCTGGGCCCGGCGCAACGTCACCGGGCCACCCCGGCGTTCCGGCCGGGGCCCATGGTTCACCGTGGATGCGGGTTCGGACCCGGGCTGGGCCGGCCCGTCGGACTGATCGGACCGGTCCTGGTCAGGGTTGCTGGAGCTCATGGTGACAACGGTAGCGACCAACCGGCGCCAACCGGTTGCCGAACATCAGCCGGATCCGGACAGGAAGGCGGCCAGTGCGTGTTCGGCGGCCACCACCGCGTCAGCCCGGACGTACTCCTCCCGGGTGTGTGCCAGGTTGGGGTCACCGGGACCGAAGTTGACCGCCGGCACACCAAGTTCGGCAAACCGCGCCACATCGGTCCAGCCGTACTTGGCCACCGCCGGCGTGCCCACCGCGGCCAGGAACGCGCGCACCGGCGGGGCGCTCAGTCCGGGCAGCGCACCGGGCGCACAGTCCCGGACGGACACCTCGAAGCCGTCGAACACCTCCCGCAGGTGGGCCTCGGCGGCTCCGGCGTCGCGGTCGGGGGCGAACCGGAAGTTCACCGTCACCTCGCACCGGTCGGGTATCACGTTGCCGGCCACACCACCGGCGATCCCGACCGCGTTGAGCCCCTCCCGGTACTCACAACCGTCGATGACCACGGTCCTGGGCTGGTAGCCCGCCAGACGGGCCAGCACCGGGGCGGCACGGTGGATCGCGTTGTCGCCCAGCCAGGACCGGGCGCTGTGTGCCCTACGCCCAGACAGGGCCACCACCGCCCGCAGGGTCCCCTGGCAACCGGCCTCCACGTTGCCGTTGGTCGGTTCGAGCAGGATCGCCAGGTCGGCGGCCAACCGGTCGGGGTGTTCCCGGGCGAGCCGTCCCAAACCGTTGCGCTCGGCCTCGACCTCCTCGCAGTCGTAGAACACGTAGGTCAGGTCGTAGGCGGGCTCGGGCAGCGTGGCGGCGATCCGCAACATCACCGCGTCGCCGGACTTCATGTCCGAGGTACCACAACCACGGATCAGCCCGGCATCAACGGCGGACGGGACGTTCTCGGCAATCGGCACGGTGTCCAGGTGTCCGGCGAGTAGTACCCGCTCGTCGCGACCCAGGTCGGTGCGGGCCACCACGGTGTTGCCGTGCCGTTCCACCCGCAGTCGGCCCAACCCGCGCAGTGCGTCGGCGACCAGGTCGGCCAACCGCGTCTCGTCACCGGACACCGACGGAACGTCGACCAGGGCCGCGGTCAGGGCCGGCCCGTCCAGGGTCAGGTCGAGGGCCGGTGTCGATGTCTGGTCCGGACCGGTGGTCATGCCCGCCACCTCGGCCGCACCGGCCGCACCGGGCGCACCGGGCGGCTGACCAGCCGATCCCGGCCACCGCCGGTGTCGGTGCCACCACCGAGGGTGGATCGTTGGCCGGTTCCAGAAAAATTCTTTTCAGACAGCACGGCGTCACCATATCGGACCGCTCCGTGTCGGCTGCTGCGACATACCGGTATTTCCTGTACGCGGACTTCCGACATTTCACGCCCGGCGCCACCCGCGTTCCCGCAAAAAGGCGAACAACGGGCCGGCATTCACTCGGGAACTATTCGACCAGGCGGCCGGTTTACCAAACCGTTGGCTTAGTCTGGGCAAGGCCCGGGACCACTGACTGATCTGGTCTGGGCCAGACCCAGCACCTCGGGGTTTCATTCTGCCGACGCCGCGTGATTCATTTCTCACAGCGGGTGAGCAACAATTCTCGGGCCCCGTGAGATGCCGTGGTCAGGCACACGACAACCGAAAAGCCTGCCTTCCTTGCCCGGTTCTGTGGCATGGGCAGTGCCGTCGAGTCGTCGGGCTGTCGTTCGAAGGCGGAGCCACATCGACCGTGACCATTCACGAGATGAGGTACCAGTCATCAACGCCCTCGAACGGCTCGCCCGTGTGCGAGCAGCCACACACACCGCACTGTCGTCCTTCATCGCCCTCGTGATGTTGGTCGGTTCCGGAAGCTGGGCCCTCGGTCACCGACTGGCCACCCGGTGTGCCAGAACCGTGAAACCACGGGCCAGAACCGTGCTGAGACAACTTCGGCGCACCTGGCGTATGCGGATTCTGCCCGCACTGCGGATCGCACTGCGGGTGACCAGTAACCGACTTACCGTGATGGTGAACGGGCAGGTGATTCCGGCCCTGCGCACCATTCGGAACCGCGTCCTGGTGCCGGTGGGCAGAAGAATCGAACCGGTACTCGCAGCGGCCGGTCAGAAAATCCTGGCCATGCTGCCGGATGGCACCGTACCGATGCTACGTTCCACCCGCGACGCGATGTCGCGATTCGCGACCACCACTGTCGCGCCAAAACTGCGTTCGGCTGGCACCCGGGTGGCGAACCTCGTTCCCGCCGGCGTCCGACAGCGGATTCCACGTGGCCACACCGCACTGGTGGGCCTGTTGGCCGGTGCCATGTTGTTGGTCTCCGTACCCGTCACGATGCTCGCCACCGGAGGGAACCCGGGTCAGTCCTCGGCCGTGACCGCACAGACCGGCCAGGTGCCGAACCAGACCACACCCGGACTCCCCGGGCAACCATCCGACGCACCGAACCCATCAGACCATGCGGCCCCGAACGACCGGGCGCGCGCTGACCAGGACCGTGCCGACCGGGCACATGCCG
>DATCWR010000203.1:0-17707 GCA_036566245.1 Mycobacteriales bacterium
GGGCTGGACCCGATTGCGCTGGCCAGCGGGCGCAACGACAGGTCAGCCAGGCCGTGCTCAAGGGCATAGTGGTAGGCCCGTTCGAGTAGTTCCTCCCTGCGTGGAGAAGGTGCTGGCTCGTGATCGCCCACGACGCTATCCTGCCACTGAAACGACTGTTTCAGTGGCAGGAGGGGCGATGGGCGACACGCAGATCGTGGTCCGACCGTTGGGTCTGCCCGGTGACCTGGGCTGGGTCGTGATGGCCCACGGGCAGGTGTACGCGGCCGAGTTCGGCTGGGACACGAGCTTCGAGGCGTTGGTGGCCCGCATCGTCGCCGACTACGCCGCCGACCACGACCCGACCAGGCAGGCGGCATGGATCGCCGAACTCGACGGGCGCCGGGTCGGGTGCGTGTTCTGCGTTGCGGCGGACGAGACGACGGCACAGTTACGCATCCTGCTGGTCGAGCCCTCAGCACGCGGGCACCACCTCGGCGGTCGCCTGGTCGACGAGTGCGTGGCCTTCGCCCGCCGGGCCGGCTACGCGCGGATGACCCTGTGGACGAACGATCCGCTGGTCGCCGCCCGCCATGTCTACCTGTCCCGCGGGTTCACCCTCGTCCAGGAGGAGAGGCATCGCAGCTTCGGCGTCGACCTGGTGGGCCAGGTGTACGAGCGTGACCTGCGGGTCGGCGCCGACAATGCGGCGACGGACGCGGCGGCCAACACCAACGTCGCGCACTGACATCGCTGCTGGCCGCGCCAGGCGCAGGACGGGAGGGAGCCAGCCCCACTGGCCCGGGTCGCCTGGTGGTGGACCGGGGATCGTGACAGGCGCGCCGCATCGAATGATCGACTTGCCGATAGCATCATATCTGTGCAGATCGGACAGCTCGTCGGCTCCGGCCGGACCGCGGACGTGTTCGCGATCGACGACGAACGGGTGCTGCGCCGTTACCGCGACGGCACCGACGCGACCATGGAAGCGGCGGTGATGGCCTACCTGGTCGACCAGGGTTTCCCGGTGCCCCGGGTCTGGCCGAGCCCTGTGGACAACGATCCGGCGGCCCGGGGCGACCTGGTGCTGGAACGGCTGACCGGCCAGACCATGGTGCGGGCAATGATGGAGGGCACCCTCAGCGCCGAACGGACCGGACAGCTTCTCGCCGACCTGCTGTACCGACTGCACGCGATCCCGGCGCGGCGGTCAACCGACCCCACGCACCGGATCCGACACCTGGACCTGCATCCGGACAACGTGTTCCTCACCTCACGCGGCCCGGTCGTGATCGACTGGTCGAACACGTCGGAGGGGCTACCCGGACTGGACTGGGCTACCTCGGCTCTGATCCTGGCCCAGGTCGCGGTCGGCGGTATCGCCGGTACGCAGGAGGTGGCGCCGGCGGCCGGAGCGGTACTCCACGTGCTCCTGGCGCACGGAGACCGGGTCGATCTCGGCGACGGCAGCACCGGTCACCTGGCCGAGGCGAGGGCGATCCGGGCTGCCAATCCCACCCTGACCCCGGACGAGATCGAACTGCTCGACGACGCGGTCGCCCTGGTTCTGGCCGCACGACCGGGATGAGCAGGTCACCGAGCCGCGACGAGCAGGTCCCGTAGCGCGGCGGACAGGTCAGACACGGCGGCCTGGGCGGCGTCGACGTGCGGGGCGAAACTCATGAAGCCGTGCACGAGCGAGCCGTAGCGCAACAGCCGGGTGGGCACACCTGCCTCGGTCAGAAGGTCGGCGTACCTGTCGCCCTCGTCGCGGAACGGGTCGAACCCGGCGGTGACCACCACCGCGGGCGGCAACCCGTCCAACCGGGCGCCCAGCGGCGCGGCAAGCGGTGAGGCGGGCGGCGTGGAGCCGAGATAGTGGTTCCAGAACCACTCGATGGTGTTCCGGTCCAGTAGGTACCCCTCGCCGTTCTCGGCGATCGACGGACAGGACATGGTCGGGTCCAACATCGGGTAGACGAGTAGCTGCGCGGCCAGGGCGGGTCCGCCCGTGTCCCGGCAGAGCATCGCCGAGGTGGTCGCCAGGCTGGCACCGGCGCTGTCACCGGCCACGGCCAGTGGCAGCACCGCCCCGGCGACGTGGGTCAGGTTCTCGGCGACCCACCGCACCGCGGTGTGGGCCTGGTGCACCGCCGTCGGGAACGGGTGTTCGGGGGCCAGGGCGTAGTCCACGCTGACCACCACGGCCTCGCACCTGGCGCACAGGGCCCGGCAGTGCCACTGGCTGGTGTCCAGATCGCCGACCACGAACCCGCCGCCGTGGAAGTAGGTCACCACGCCGGTCGGGGCCGCACTCGGTCGGTACACCCGGATGGTCAGGTCCCCGTGGGCGGTGGAGATGGTCCGGTCATCGATCGCCGCCACCGGATCGAACTCGGTGATTCCGGCCCGCCAGTGGGCGACCGCCCGCGCCGAGGCTCGGGCCCCGTGCACCCCGGCGCTCACGTAACCCGGAAATCCCTGGGCACCCTGTCGGTCCCGAAACTCCCACACCTGTGCGTCAACCACGGCGGCCTCCCGGTGACCTGCGCCGGGTGAACCGGCGACCCGCTAGTTCTGCTGTCCGGCCAGTTCGAGGCGGTCGATCGTGTCGGCTCCCCCGTGCCCCAGCAGTCGCAGGGCCAGTCCGGCGTAGTACCGGGCGATCCGCTCCACCGAGAACCTGCCCTCCGGCGAGTACCAGTGCGACACCCCGGTGCACATCTCCAGCACGGCAAGGGTGGCCAGGCGCGGCTCGGCGACGGTGAAGGTCCCGTCGGACTTTCCGTCGGTGATGCTGCTCAGCCAGAGATTCTCGTAGGCGTCCCGAAGATCAATGACACTCCGCCGCGGTTCGGGGGAAAGGGAGCGGAGTTCCGCGTCGGTCACCCGGGCCAACGCCGCCCGACTACAGTGGAAACTCACGTGGATATCGACCAACCGGACCAGGTGTTCGGACGGTCCGCCCTCGGAGGCGAGCACCTGGGTCGCCGGTTCGAGCAGGCTGTTCATCCCGTCGAGCATCAGGGACAGCAGGAGTTCTTCCTTGGTGTCCATGTAGTGGTAGAGAGACGCGACCGAGATTCCGGCCTCATGCGCGATCTCCCGGATTCCGGTTGCCGCGAATCCCTTCGCGCTGAACAGCCGGACTGCGGCTGACTTCACTCGATCTTCGGTTGTTGGCTCGGTGGCCGTTGTCATTCGCGATCCCGATCCGTCTCATCGCGCCGTCTGGGAGCCGCTCCGGGTGGGGTAGGTCGTCAACGTCCCACCCGCCCTCCGGGAATCTGGTGGGTGTGCCCGTCCCCCGTCCCGGAACAGCACATCCACCACAACCCATCCGAGGACCAGGTACTCGGAAACCGCCCGTCTACCCAAGGAGTCGAAGCGACTCCCGATACCGCCGTGCGTTTCCTACATACTGTGCGACCGTGTCTCGGAACTGGTCGAAACTCCGGTTCCGGGCCACCAGGCGGGCTGGAACACCCGCCATGAGCGCATTGGATGGTACATGAGTCCCCGGTGTGACCACCGCACCGGCCGCCACCACCACCTCGGGTTCGATCGTCACCAGGTGCAGGACGGTGGAGTTGGAACCGATGAGGCACCGGTCCGAGACACGACATCCCTCCATGTGCACCGCGTGTCCGACGACACAGTCCGCACCGACGACGGTCGGATGTTCCTCGGTGGCGTGCAGGACCGAGCCGTCCTGCACGGAGGTCCGCGCACCAATCTCGATCGAACCGTAGTCACCGCGCAGTACCGCACCCGGCCAGACCGAGGCCTCGGCGTGCACCCGCACCCGGCCGATGATGACGGCGTCGGGGTGGACGAACGCGGTCGGGTCGATCTCCGGTCGAAGATCACCCAGACTGTAGACAGGCACCTGTGAACCTTCCCTTCCCGTACCGGCGGACCCGTGACAACGCATTCACCCTCACACACGAGCCAACTCAGTTGTCACCGGTCAGGGCGCGCCGTGGATTGTCAACCATGATCACCCGCACCTCCTCCTGGGAAAGTCCGGCAGACCGCAACCTGGGCAGGAAATCACTCATGACGAGGGTGAATCCCGGCCCCTTCGAGATCGCCAGATGTGACCGTAGGCAGACGTCGTGCGACAACAACACCCGATCGAGATACCCGGCGCGTCGCATTCCCAGAACGTACTCGACCTGGCGCTCCAGGTCGTAGGTGGTCAGCCCACGGATGTTGTCGAACTGCACGTACGCGCCCCGCCGGGCCAAGTCCAGGTGGTACTCCGGAATCGGCACCGTGTCGCAGTGCCCGACGATCACCCGGGCGGGATCCACCCCCTCCTCGGCCAGCAGGTCGAGTTGGGCCAGACCGACCGGCCACCGGGCCGCGTGCGTCGAGATGGTGACGCCGGTACGCCGATGTGCCCGGGCCGCGGCCCGGAACGACCGTTCCTCGTGCGCCGAGACATACCACTTGTCCGCGCCGATCTCGCCGATGATGCCGGCCCGGATCCCGGTGTCGGCCACCCCGACGGTGAGGTCGACCACGATCTGCTCGGCCACCTCGTCGACGCTGTGCGCGTCCATCCACCCGGCGTCGAGGTAGGGCACCCGGTAGTGGCCGCTGCCCATGACGATGTTGATTCCGGCCTCGGTGGACACCTGACGCAGCAACTCCGGGTCGCGGCCCATGCTCCCGTTCGTGCAGTCCACCACGGTCCGCCCGCCCAGGGCGGCGAACCGGGCGCACTCCTCGGCGGCCAGTCGCGGATCGTTCAGCAGACCGTCGCCCCGGTACTCCCTGAGCAGGTTGATGAACAGGTGCTCGTGCATCAGGGTCGTCCCGATCTCGGCGGAGTCGATCGGACCGGCGACGGTGACCACCTCGCCCATCAGAACTCCCCCATCGCGTTCACCATCACGGTCGGCCCTCCTCAGGCGGCGACATCGAGCTCGTGCAGGATCCGTTCCAGCAGGGTGACCGCCAGGTGACGTCGGTACTCGGCGCTGGCCGCGACATCCGCGGACGGGTGCATGTCCTCGGCCACCTGCCGGGCGGCGGTGGCGGCGTCAGCACCCCCGGCCAGGGCCGCCTCCACGGTGTGGGCACGCAGCGGCGTGGAACCGGCGTTGACCAGGCCGACCCGCACCTGTCCGGTCTGGTCGTCGCGGACCACCACCACACCGAGCACAGCCCACTCCTGGGCCCGGCGGGTGAACTTCTCGTACCGCCAGGACCGGCAGCCCCGCGGGATGCGTACCTCGGTGACGATCTCGTCGTCGGCCATGGCGGTGGTCAGAAAGCCCTGGAAGAAGTCCTGGGCCGGCACGTCCCGGGAACCCCGGCCGCTGGTCAGCCGCACCGACCCGTCCAGGGCGAGCAGCAGCGCGGGCAGGTCGGAGGCCGGATCGGCGTGCGCGAGCGAGCCGCCGATGGTCCCCCGGTGTCGTACCTGCGGATCACCGACCAGCGAGGCGACGTGGCCCAACACCGGGCACTCGCGGCGCACCAGATCGGACCGTTCCAGGTCGCAGTACCGGGTCAGCGCGCCGACGACCAGGTGGTCGGCGTCCACCCTGGTGTGGTTGAGCGACTCCAGCCCACCGATGTCCACGATGGCGCCGGGCGCGGCCAGTCGCAGTTTCAACAGGGGTATCAGTGACTGGCCGCCGGCCAGCACCTTGGCGTCGTCCCGGTACTCCGCCAGGATGGCCAGCGCCTCGGGCAGTGATGACGGGCGCGCGTAGCTGAACGGGCTGGGAAACACGACTGGCCTCCGATCGTCACCGGGTCCGGGGCGGCTGGGCTGGCTGTTCCGGCGAGCACCGGGCCCGGTCGTGGACCTCGTCTGGTCCGTCCGACCTCGGCTCCGCGTGCCGGGCTCCGGCCAGCACCGCCTCCACGATGTTGTGGTAGCCGGTGCACCGACACAGGTTGCCCTCCAGTCCCTGTCGGACGTCCTGTTCGGTCGGTGACGGGTTCTCCGTGACCAGCGAGACGGCCGCCATGACCATGCCGGGGGTGCAGTACCCGCACTGGAGCGCGTGGTGTTCCCGGAAGGCCCGCTGCATCGGGTGCAGCTCACCGGTCGGGGCGGCCAGCCCCTCGATGGTGGTCACCGAACGGGCATTGGCCTGCACCGCCAGCACCGTGCACGACTTGACCGACTCGCCGTCGAGCAGCACGGTGCAGGCGCCACACGACGTGGTGTCACACCCGACGTTCGTGCCGGTCAGCCTGAGGATGTCACGCAGTAGGTGGACCAACAGCAGGCGCGGTTCGACCTCCACCTGGTGGGACTGTCCGTTCACCCGCACGCTGATCGGCACCCTGTCCGCCATCATGACGGCACACCCCTTCCTCCGGAGGACCGAGAGTTGATCGCCGCCCACACCCGGGCCGGCGTCGCCGGGATGTCCAGGTGACGAACACCCAGGAAGGACAGTGCGTCCACCACGGCGCTCTGGAGTGCCGGGGTCGCCCCGATCGTGCCCGACTCACCGATCCCCTTGGCGCCGAGCGGATTGAACGGCGTGGGGGTCTCGGTGTGGTAGGTCTCGAACATCGGAAGTTCGGTGGCGCTGATGAACGGATAGTCGGCCAGGTTGGTGGTCAACGGGTTCCCGTCGGCGTCGAAGAGCACCTCCTCGAGCAACCCGTTGGCCAGGCCCTGCGCGAGTCCACCGTGGACCTGTCCTCGGGCCACCACCGGATTGATGATCCGCCCGGCGTCGTCCACGGCCACCACCCGGTCCAGCACGACCTTCCCGGTGCCCAGGTCCACCTCGACGACCACCACGTGGGCGCCGAACGGGAAGGTGGCCGCCTCGGGAACCAGGTCCACGGCGGCGGCCAGGTTCTCCCCCCGTTCGGCCGCCGCGGCCTGCAACCGGGACCAGGTCACGCCGACCGTGGGCACACCCGCGACGTGGAAGAGACCCTGTTCCCGGTCCAGCACGATGTCGTCCGGGCTGGCCTCCAACAGGTCCGCGGCGGCCCGTCGGGCCTGTTCGACCAGTTCGACCGCGGCCTGTCGGGCGGCGACCCCGCCGGACTGGAGCGAACGGGAACCGTAGGTGCCCACCCCTCGTGGCACCTGCGCGGTGTCGCCGTGCACCACGTCGATCCGGTCGATCGGCACGCCGGTCTGGTCACTGACCAGCATCGCCCAGGTGGTGTCGTGTCCCTGCCCCTGCGGGGAGGTCCCGGTCCGTACCAGCAGCCGGCCGTCCGCGCCGAGTTCCACCGCGCCGTACTCGTTCTCCACCGTGCCACCGGTGATCTCGACGTAGGTGGACACGCCTATCCCGAGTTGACGCGGTCCACCTCGGGCACGCCGCTCCTGCTGTTCGGCCCGCAACCGTGGGTAGTCGGCCTTCTCCAGCGCCAGGTCAAGGGCCCGCTGGTAGTCACCGCTGTCGTAGGTGGTGCCCATCGCGGTGACGAACGGGAAGGACTCCCGGGGGATCAGGTTGCGCCGGCGAACCTCGACCGGGTCGAGGCCGATCTCGGCGGCGAACAGGTCGACCGCCCGTTCCACCGCCGCGGTCGCCTCGGGTCGGCCAGCACCCCGGTAGGCCACCACCGGGGTGGTGTTGGTCAGCACCGAGACGCAGGAGAACTCGACGTGTGGAATCGCGTACGGGCCGGGTACCACGGTGCGGGTCCAGTACGGCAGGGTGGCACCGACCCGGGGGTAGGCGCCGGCGTCCTGGACGGCGGTCAACCGGTATGTCAGGATCCGGCCGTCACGGGTTCCGCCGATCTCGATCTCCTGGAACTGGGCACGACCATGGCCCATGGCGACCATGCTCTCCGACCGGCTCTCCACCCACCTGAGTGGACGGTTGAGGTGCCGGGCCAGCCAGGCGAGCAGCAGTTCGTCCGGGTAGTCGCCGATCTTCGCGCCGAAGCCGCCGCCCACATCCGGGGCGATGACCTGGACCAGGTCGGCGTCCACCCCCAGGACCGAGACCAGGTGGTCACGGACCATGTGCGGGGTCTGGGTGGACACCCAGAAGGTCAGCCGGTCACCGTCCCAGCGGGCGATCGCGCCCCGAACCTCCATCGGACACGGCGCCACCCGGGGGCTGCGGGTCCGGTGCCGGACCACCACCTCGCAGGTGTCGGGGGCCTGTCCACCGCTCTGGGACACCTCGAAGGCCACGTTCGAGCCGACCTCGGGGAACAGCAGGACCTCACCGTCGACGGCCTGGACCGGGTCGACCACCACCGGCAGTGGATCGTAGTCGACCACGACAGCCTCGGCCGCGTCCTCACCGAGGTACCGGTCCGTGGTGACCACCACCGCGATCGGTTCACCCACGTACCTGACCCGGTCCTCGGCCAGCCACGGCTGGAGCATCCGCTGGTTGGCCATCGGATCGGGCGGCAGTGGCGGGAAGTCCCGCAGGTCGGCGGCGGTGACCACGCCCAGGACACCGTCCATCTCGGCTGCCACCGACACGTCGAGCAGCGAGATCCGGGCATGCGCCAGGGTGGACCTGACATAGGTCACGTAGGCCGCACCCGGCACGTCCACGTCGTCGAGATAGGTACCACCGACGGTCAGCAACCGCGGATCCTCCGACCGCAGGACCCGCGAGCCCAGGATGCTGCCGCTCACGGTCGCGGCCCGGGTTCGTCGTCGGTCGGGTACTCGACCTGGTCGGTGGGGATGATCCGCATCGGACGCCCGTCGGCGATCTCCTCGATGCCGTGCGCCACCAACGACGGGGTCAGCGCGAGGATGGTCAGGCCGAAGATCTGTTCGGGGGTCCACCCGAACTCCAACAGGATCGCCCCGATGAGCGCGTCGACGTTGAGGGTGAGTTCCCGGCCGGTGACCACGGTGAAGCGGTCGGCGAGTCGGTCGGCCAGGGCGACGTAACCGTCGTAACACCCGTTGCGCCGGGCGACCCGGCGCAACGCCTCGGACCGGGGGTCGATCGGGCGGTGGACCGGGTGGCCCAGCCCGGGAAGCCGTTCGTGACGGCTCCGGTAACCGCGGACCAACTCGTCGATCCGCTCGTCGGGCACGGCCCGCGGACCGTCCTCGCCGGCCAGGTCGCGCAGCAGTTCGGCGATCAGGTGCGGTACCGCGGTGGTGGCTCCGATGCCCAGGATTCCGGCCGCGACCGCGGCGGGCAGTGATCCCGACCCGGAGGCCGCGTAACGGGTGACCGCGGTCGGGGTGCCGACGAAGCCGTGGTCGGCCGCCGACGCGAAGATGGCGTCCACCAGCACCCGTTCGGTCTGGGACGGACGACGGCCGTGGATCACCAGGCACACGACGTCGGTGAACGTGGCGGTGTCGATCAGATCCTCGATCCGGCCGCCGCGAATGGAGATCTCACCGGGGGCGACCCGGCTGATGTGGGTCCGGAAGGTCGGCTGGGAGGCGCTCACCGGCTGCTGTCCTCGCTCGTGTCAGCGGACGGGCTGGTCGGGCCGGGTGTTCCGTCCGAACCGGACGTCCCGTCCGAGGTGGATGGTTCGTCGACGGCGGGCCGGAGTTGGGTCCACGTTCCTACCAGGACGGCCTCGTTCCGCTGGTTGAGCACCGTCATGTCGTAGACCACCACCTCCCGGCGTCCGGTGGAGTCCAGCCGAACCGAGCGTTCGGCCAGTTCGGCCCGGATGGTGTCCCCGGGGCGCACCGCCAGGGGAAGTCGGAACTCCATCCCGAGCATGCCCAGGTGATCCTCGAAGGCCCCGGTCCGGACCAGCAGTCCACTGGCGATGGACAGCACCGCGTTGCCGTGCAGGATCCGCGACCCGAACGGGGTGGTCCTGGCGTACTCCTCGTCGACGTGCAGCGGCATGAAGTCACCGGTGAAACCGGCGAACGCCACGATGTCGGCCTCGGTGATGGTCCGGCCCACGGAACGCACCCGGGTGCTTCGACCAACCACGATCTCGCTCTCCCCTCAGTATTGCTGCCTGACTGTCTGCCCGGCCGCCCGGCCATCCGGCTGCCGAACTCCGGGTCCGCCGGTCCGGGTCAGTCGCCGCGGTTGACGCGGTTGACCCGGTCCTCGGCGAGCAGCACCCCGGCCGAGGCCAACTCGCCCAGTTCCTGGTCGTCGATGTCCAACCAGCGGTGCAGCGCGGTCTGGTTGTCCTCGCCCCGGAAGGCGATCCGCGGCACCAGCCCGGACCGCGCGTCGGAGTACCGGTACGGCGACTGCACCACCCGTCGGGTGCCACCGGCCCGGTCGTCGATCTCGGCGAAGGTGCCCCGGGCGCGGGCCCAGTCGCTGTCGAAGACGGCCATCGGCTGGCGGACGTCGGCCCACGGGACGCCGGCGACGTCCAGCGCCTCGATCAGTTCGGGCCGTCCGGGGAAGGCGGAGATCCAGCGCTGTACCGCCGCCATCCTGGTGGGGACGTCGGCGTTGGCCAGATCCGCCCCGGCGAACACGTCGGGGTGGCCGGTGCACAGCCGCTGCCAGTTGAGCTCGAACAGGCCCGCGGTCAGCAGTTGCCCGCCCGGCGCCTCCCAGACGTCCCCGCCGACCCGCAGGATCGGGAAGTTGTCCAACGCGTGGTGCGAGTAGTCGTCGGTGCTCAACATCGCGTCGGTCATCGCGATGTCGATGTGCTGACCCACGCCGGTGCGTCCGCGCATGTGCAGCGCCGCCAGGGCGGCGACGACACCGTGCAGGGACGCGTTGGTGTCGGCCACCGAGGGCATCGGGTCGCTGGGCGGGCGGGCGTCGAAGTGCGCCTGCCTGGCCACCAACCCGGTCTCGGCGTGGATCACCGGGGCGTAGGCCCTGCGGGCGGTGGCCGGACCGTACTGCCCGAACCCGGTGATCGACAGCAGGATGAGGCCGGGGTTGCGCTGCCGCAGCACGTCCCAACCGATGCCCAGCCGGTCGAGCACGCCCGGCCGGAAGTTCTCCACCATCAGGTCGGCCACCTCGGCCATCCGCAACAACAACTCCCGACCGCCGGGGGCCTTGAGGTTGATGCAGACGTTGCTCTTGCCGACGTTCTGCTGGATGTAACTGCCGGACAGTCCACCGATGCGCAGCCCGTACGCGCGGGTCTCGTCGCCGACCGGTGGCTCGATCTTCACGACGTCCGCGCCGAGGTCGGACAGTAGCCGGGTCGCGAACGGCCCCGACACGACCCGACTCACGTCGAGCACCCGCACCCCGGTCAGCGGACGCTCCGCCTGGTCGGCGCCCGGCGGGGTAGGAACAGACATCGTGACTCCCCTCTGGTGTGGCCGGTCGGCGGCTCCGCCGACCGGCCCACCCTGGTGACGGTCAGGTCTCAGGAGAGACCCTCCACGTTTCCGAACTTCTGCAGAATTCCGGTGTCGGCCAGGTACTTCGACTCGTCGGGCAGTGCCGGCATCGCCTTCGGCACGGTGGTGCCCGGCGCGAAGTAGTCGTCCACGTTGTCCTTGGTGAGCACCACCATCGGCGAGAACGTGGTCGGCGGGGTCTGCGCACCGTTCTTCACCGCGACCGACATCGCGACCAGGAACTCACCCCAGTAGGTGAAGAAACCACAACTGTCACCGACCCAGGCGGGGTTGTCCCGCAGGCCCTTGACCGCGTTGGCGTCACAACCGAAACCAGCCATCATCGCCTTGTCCTGACGGCCGGCCTGGACCAGCGCCCGGTCGGTGCCGATGATGTCGTCGTCACTGATCGCGTAGACGACGATGTTCCGGTCCTTGGGGATGGTCTGTAGTGCCTGGCTGAACGCGGTGTAGGACACCGACGCGCTCACCCCGGTGTCGATCTGTAGACCGGTCGGGGAGATGACCGTGGTCTGCGGGGTGATGTCCTCGGCCTTGACCTTGGTCATGCCGGGGACCAGATTGGCGATCTCCTCGTAGAACTTCGTCACCGCGATGTTCACGGTCGGACCGAGCTTGGAACCCTGCTCGATCACCACGGTGGTGTTCGTGCCGTCCCAGCCACGCTCCTTCATGAGCTTGGCGAAGTTCTCGGCCTGGAGTTTGGCGAAGGTCTCCTGGGACTGGTTGAAGAACGCGCAGCCCTCCACCGGGATGTTCACCGCGATACAGGGAATGCCCGAGGCCTTGAAAATGGTGGTCAGCCGTCCGGTGGCGTCGGCCACCGGCGGGAACTCGACGATGACGTCCGGCTTGGCCTGGACCATCAACTGTGCGTTACTGATGGCCGTCGACCCGTTGGAGTCGTTGTTGTAGATGTCGACGGTGATACCGGCCTTCTTGCCGTACTCCACGAACCGTTCGGCCAGTTCCACGAACTGACCGGCGGACTGGTTGTTCACGGCGAAGGCGATCTTGCGAACCGGGGTGTCAGAGTTGCTGGACCCCTTCTTGTCCCCGTCGGCCGAGTCCGAGTCGGACGAGGAGGCCGAACACGCGGTGACCGCGAGCATCGAGCACACGGCCAGGATCGTTCCGGCCCGTTGGGCATACCTTCCCCAAGAGCGGGGGCGCCGTACGGCTTTCATCAAGAATCACTTCCCTCGACAGTTGGTTCGTTACCTTCGGCTGGCGCTACTCGCGGTGTGTGCGGACGGAAAACGTTCACCTCCGATCGCGGAGCGTTTCCTGGAGCCGCCCGAATCCGACGGCGAACAGGAGCACCGCTCCGGTCACGATCTGCTGGTAGAAGGCGGGAACCCGCATGATGTTCATGCCGTTGGCGACCGTGGCGAGCAGCAGCACGCCCAGCACGGTTCCGGGTACCCCACCGGTCCCACCGGTGAGCGCGGCACCACCGAGAACCACCGCGGCGACGCTGACCAGCGTGGTCGTGGCGCCGATGTCCCCGGTGGCCGCCAGGACCTGGCTGGCCGCCACCACCCCGGCCAGGGACGCCAACGCCCCGGACAGCCCGTACACCCCGAACAGGACCCAGCCGACCCTGATCCCGGCCAGGCGGGCCGCCTCGCTGTTGCCGCCCACCGTGTAGATGCGACGGCCGAGCACGGTGTAGCGCAGCAGAAGGTGGATGAACACCCCGAGCCCGACCACCAGGAAGGCGAAGTAGGGGAGCTGCGCGACGGTCGGGTCACCGAGGATGCCGGCTTCTGGCCGCAGTTGCAGGGTGACCCCGTTCGCGACGGTGAACGCGATGCCACCGGTGATGGACAGCGTCCCGAGTGTCGCGATGAGTGGGTTGATACCGAACGGTCCGATGAGCAGGGCATTCAGCCCGCCGACGGCCGTGCCGACCACGAGCACCCCAACCAGCGCCGTCGGGACGGACATGCCGCCGTTGGTGAGCTGCGCGAAGACCACGGCTCCCAGTGGCACGATCCCGCCCACCGACAGGTCGAACCCACCGGAGATGATCGCCAGTGCCTGGCCGAGCGAGACGATCATCACCACGCTGGCGGTGGAGATGATGTTGACCGCGTTGTTGTAGCTGCCGAAACCGGGCACCTGGAGCCAGAAGAAGGTGGAGAGCACCACGTAGAAGACCAGCACCCCCGAGGTCACGGCGGACCGGCCACGCAGGGCCCGGGACGCCGCCCCGAGTACGCGACCCGGGTCGGACCGTGTTCTTCCCTCGGTTTCCCGGCTGGCCGCTGGCGTGGTTCCCGCGCTGGTTCCCGGCCTGGCGCTCACCTGAGCCTCCGATGCGTTCGTCATCCCTGTCACCGCGCCGCCGCGGTGGCCGCGGTCAGTGCCGCGTTCTCGGTCTTGGCCGCGCCGGACAGCCGATCCACGATCACCCCGTTGCGGACCACGTGGAGCCGGTCGGCGACCGCGACGGCCTCGGCCAGGTCGGAGGTGACCACCACGACCGCGGCCCCGTTGCGGGCCGTCTCCACGATCAGTTCGTGGATCTGGGCACGCGCGCCCACGTCCACCCCACGGGTGGGTTCGTGCAGCACGAGCACGTCCGGTCCGGCCGCCAGCCGACCGGCCAACAGCACCTTCTGTTGGTTACCGCCGCTCAGTTCACCGACCGGTTGCTGTGGGGATCGGCAGTGGATCCCGAACCGGTCGACCAACCGCCGGGCGAACCGGTGTTCGCCGCGCCGGGTGACCACCCCGGCATGGGAGACCTGGCCCGGCACCAGCACGCTCAGGGCCTCCTGGATCGGTCTGGCCAGGGCCAGCCCGTCGGTCTTCCGCTCCGCCGGGACGTAGCCCACCCGGGCGCGCCTGGCCGCCGAGGGACTGCGGAACGGACGGCCACGCACCCCGCCGATCTCGATGGACCCGGTGATCCGGGACGCGGTGTGCCCGCCCAGCCCCTGCGCGATGCGCTCGGCGCCGGACCCGACCAGGCCGAAGATCGCCACGACCTCGCCCCGGTGTGCCTCGAAGTCGATACCCCGCAACCGGGGAATCTGCTCGGTTCGCCAGTCGATCACCCGAAGCGCCGGGTCCTGTTCGGACCGTTCCACCGCCGCGGCCAGATGCGGTTCGACGTAGTCCCGGCCCAGCATGTCGGTGACGATCTGTTCGGGTGTGGTCTGCGACGGGGTCCGGCGGGCTGCCACCCGACCGTTGCGCAGGACGACCATCTGGTCGGCCAGCCGGAAGCACTCCTCCAGGCGGTGGCTGATGTAGACCAGCGCGACCCCGCGCTTCTTCATCGCGGTGAGCGTGTCCAACAGCCGTTCGGCCTCGACCCCGTTCAGGGAGGCGGTCGGCTCGTCCAGGATGACCAGGCGCGCGTCGGCCGACAGTGCCTTGCCGATCTCCACCAACTGGCGCTGGGCCAGTCCCAGCTCGGTCATGAGCAGGTCGGGGTCCAGGTCCAGGTCCAGGTCGTCGAGCAGCCGACGCGCGGCCGACCGGATACGGCGTGAGGAGGTGAGGGTGAGCCGCTGTGGCCAGCGCCCGAGCAGCAGGTTCTCTCCCACGGTCATGTTCGGGACGTAGGCGAGTTCCTGTGGAATTATCGCGATGCCGGCGGCCTGTGCCTCCCGGGGCGAACCAAACCTGGTTCGGACACCCTCGACCTCGATCCATCCCTCGCTCGGTTGGATGATGCCGCTGAGCACCTTCACCAGTGAGGACTTACCCGCCCCGTTCTCCCCGATCAGGGCGAGGCAGTTACCGGACAGTATGTCGATCGACACGTCATGGAGAACGGTCGTCGCCCCGTAACGTTTGGACACCGACCGAACTGAGATAAATGGAAGTTCCGCCTGAGAACTCATCCGGTTCTTCATATCGGTCCCGGGAGGTAGTGAGTTACGACTGTTTTCGGAAGGAGGCGGCCGCCTGTGCCGCCTCTGTCGAACCGCGCGTCTCCAGCGCGTGCAGCGTTTCCAACTCGAGCGCGCAACCGAGGTCGTTCTGCGGACCCCGGTCGAGTGCGCTCTTTGCCAGCCCCAGCGCCTTTCGGGGAAGGTCCGCCAGCGTCCGGGCCAGACGCGAAGCCTCGTCCATCAGGTCGGCGCGCGGTACCACCGAGTTCACCAGCCCCCACTGCCTGGCCTCGGCCGCGCCGAACCGGCCACCGAGAAGAACCAGTTCCTTCGCCTTTGCCAAACCCACAGCCAGCGGCAGGATGTGCGAGATCCCCCCGGTGATACTGAGGCCGACGCCGACCTCAGGAAACCCGAAGACCGCGTCGTCGGCGGCGACCACCAGGTCGCTGCACAGGGCGAACTCGCAGCCCGCGCCCAGTGCGTAACCGTGTACGGCCGCGACCACCGGGAAGGGCGCCCTGCGGATGAGCCGGGTGATGTCCTGGATTCGTTCGACCTCGCGCCGACTGGTCGTGTAGCCACCGTCGGTCGGTTCCTGCCTGAGGTCGTACCCGGCGCAGAAGGCGCGGCCGCGCCCGGACAGAACCGCCGCGCCGACCTCCTCGCGGATGGCACGTTCCAGTGCCCCACACAGGCTCTCCACCAGATCCTGACTGACCGCGTTCAGCCGTTCCGGCCGGTTCAGTCCGATATGCGCGATGCCGTCTTCGGCAACGTATTCGACTGACACTGGTTGCCCATTCTCTGAAGCGGCGCCTGCGCCTGACCAAATCGCGTCTCGGCTGCACCGGTTTCCGCTGTGGTCGCGAACAAAGTGGATACTATCGATCGATCGATAGAAGTCAAGACCCTATTTTTCGTTCGTTACCTGGTCTGGCTGGACACAGGCGGCCCGGTGCCCCGGTCCGGACGATGTCGAGAGGTGCGCCGGCCATTACCCCTCCACCGCGGGAGATATCGCGGCCCGACGAATCCGAACACCGGGAGTATCGACCGCACACACGTACAGTCGCCCTGTACCGGGTGACTCCCGGCCCGATCCGGTGGTCACGTACAACACCGCAGAACCGTTGTCGCCAAAAGCCACGTTGGTCACCACCGGCTCGGCGAATCCGATCCGGTGACAGGAGTGTCCGTCCGGATCGAGCACGTCCACGAACCCCCCGTGCTCGGCCGCCACGGCCACCCACACCGTGCCGTCCCGGGCGACGGCCAGTCCGTCGGGGACCGCGTCGTCCCACCGGGCGACCACCCGGCGATCCGACAGTGCACCGTCGGGTTCGACCCGGAAGGACAGCACCGAGGCGTACTCGGAGTCCACCACCAGCAGCCGGTCGCCTTCGACGGTGAACCCCATCCCGTTCGGGAATCGCAGCCCGGTGGCCACCACCCGCACCGTGGCGTCGTTGTCGACCAGCACCACCGACGCCGGCCCGGCCACACCCTCGGGGGTCGGCGGCCGCAGGTTCAGGGCACCGACATACACCCGCCCGAACCGGTCCACGGCCACGTCGTTGAAACTGGACACCCCACCGTCGGGATCGTTGCCGCAGACGACCGCGCCGGCGCCGTCAACCGTCCTACGGGAGATGTTGCGGCCGGTGACCAGCAGGGAGCCGTCCTGGCACCGGGCGATGCCCCCGATGCCCCGCCGGTGCGGTACCACCGTGGTCGTCTCCCCGCCACGCAGCAGGTGAACACCGCCGGCCTGCACGTCGGAGAAGTACAGGCCGCCGGCGTCACCGACGACCGGGCTCTCCAGAATCCCGAAGCCGTCGAGCAGCAGGGTGGGCTGGTTCACCGTGGGTCGGCCGCCCATCAGACACCCGACTCCGGAGGGTCGGTGGCCTGCTCGCCACCGGTGGTGGACAGCACCCGCACGTCGGCAACCGCACACCGATCCGGATACACCAACACGGGGTTCAGGTCGATCGACAGTGTCGGGTCCGAGGCGAGCGCGACGCCGAGTGCGACCGCGATGTCCCCCAGTGCGTCGAGGGCCAGCGGTGGACTCCCCCGGTACCCACGCAGCACCGGGAAGCACCGCAGTCGCTCCATCGCCGCCCGCACCGAGGCCGCGGTGATCTCGCCGGTCACCAGGCAGGTGTCCGCCTCGACCTCGGTCAGCACGCCGCCCCGGCCGATCATCACCGCGGGTCCGAAACACGGGTCGTGGAAGCCCCCGACGAGCATCTCGAAGGCCCGAGGGAAACTCGGCATCACCAGCAGGCTGATCGTAGGATCCTGTCGCCACAGCGCCTTGGCCGCCCGTTCCACGTCCTCGGGACCGGCCAGGCCGACGAACACCCCGCCCACGTCGGACTTGTGCACCACCCGCGGATCGGCCGTCTTCAGGCAGACCGGATACCCGATCTCCTCGACGGCGGCCAGCAGTGCCGCACGGTCGGTGACCAGCTCCATCCGGGGCAACCGCACCCCGGACCGGGTCAACATCTCGACCGCCTGGCCCACCGGCCAGGCTCGCGGGCCGGCTGGTGCGGTCGGTGCGGGTCGCGCCTGTGGTGGCGGCGCGTCGGCGTGATCGGTCGCGGCG
>DATCWR010000214.1:0-7815 GCA_036566245.1 Mycobacteriales bacterium
GGCCACGGCACGGGCGCCCCCTATGCCGAGCCCGGAACCAGCCCACAGCACCGGCAGCGCCTCGGCCAGTTCCAGGGCCACCACCTTGGCCGGGTTGACGAACGGTCCGCTGGCTGGTCGACACCGCTCGGCGACGGTGTCGAGCAGGTCCGCGGTCAGGTCAAGCTCACGGCGGTCCAGCGGGAACAGGCCCATGGTGTGTGCGGCGAGCAGCAACGGGGTGGCCAGTGACCACAGCGCGGCGTACGGCGGCCAGCCCACCGGCACCGGCAGGAACACCGCCCGGGCCCGCGCGCAGGCGTCCTGCAACGGGGTGTCGGCCGGGCCGACGCCCAGCACCGACGCACCGCGTCCGGCCGCGTCGTCCAGCGCGGAGAGCAGGCCGATCTCCGTGCCGACGTGTGACACCGCCAGAACAAGGTCGGCCACCCCGACCCACAGCGGCAGTACGCCCGGATCGCGCAGTACCAGCACTGGTGCGTGGCCTCGTGGACCACCCAGCGCGGCCACCAGGTCACCGGCAAGCGCGGCATGGCCGGCACCCAACACGACCACCGCGCGTGGACGGTCGGCTTCTGGAAGTCGGTCGACCCCGGCCTCACCGGCCAGAAAGGCGCTCTGCCGCACCTGTGCCCCGGCGCCGGCCAGGGCACGCAACGCGCCCGACCGGTCGGCGGCCAGCAGGCGCTCGGTGTCGTCGAGGAGCCCCTCGTCGAGCACCGGCTACCTGCCCGCCGGTTCCTCGGGACGGCGGGCTTCCTCGACCAACATCACCGGGATGTCGTCGCGTACCGGGTAGGCCAGTCCGCAGCCGGTACACACCAGCTCGTTGGCTGCGTCGTCCACCCGCACGGCCGCCCGGCACTTCGGGCAGACCAGAATCTCCAACAGGGCCTGATCGAGCTTCACGGCGACCACTCCATCTCGTCGGATCTGTCCTTACACGGCGTGGGCGACCACACCATCCCGGCCACCCGGCCGACCTTCTGGAGACCCCGTCACCCGCGGACCAGGGCGAGCACCTCGTCCCGCAGTGCCGCCATGGTGGGTTCGTCGGCTGCCTCGACGTTCAACCTCAGCAGCGGCTCGGTGTTGGACGGACGGAGGTTGAACCAACTCTGGTCGGGCAGTTCGATGGTGAGGCCGTCCAGGTGGTCCACCGCGGCGGCCCGACCGGCGAACGCCTGCTCCACCACCCGGGTCCGCTCGGCCTGGTCGGCGACCGTCGAGTTGATCTCGCCGGAGGCGGCGTAGCGGCTGAACTCCGCGGTCAACTCGGACAGGGTACGCGGCTGCCCACCCAGAGCGGCCAGCATGTGCATCGCGGCCAGCATGCCGGTGTCGGCCCGCCAGAAGTCCCGGAAGTAGTAGTGCGCCGAATGTTCGCCGCCGAAGATCGCCCCGGTGGCGGCCATCCTCTCCTTGATGAAGGAGTGTCCGACCCGGGTCCGCACCGGCACACCGCCATGCTCCCGGACGATCTCCGGTACCGCGCGTGAGGTGATCAGGTTGTGGATGACCGTCCCGCCCGGGTTGCGGGTCAGTTCCCGCACCGCCACCAGCGCGGTGACCGCGGAAGGGGGAACCGGGTCGCCCTTCTCGTCCACCACGAAACAGCGGTCCGCGTCACCGTCGAACGCCAGGCCGATGTCCGCGCCGGTTTCGACCACCACCCGCTGCACATCCCGCAGGTTGTCGGGGTTGAGGGGGTTCGCCTCATGGTTCGGGAAGGTGCCGTCCAGTTCGAAGTACAGCGGCACGATGTCCAGGGGCAGTGCGGGCAGTCTGGCCGAACCGAGCACGGCCGGCACCGTGTGCCCGGCCATGCCGTTGCCCGCGTCGACCACCACCCGCAGCGGACGGATGCCGGTCAGGTCCACCAGGCCCCGCAGGTAACGCGCGTACTGCACCAGGACGTCCTGGTCGGTAACCGTGCCCGGTCGGCCCTGGTACGGCGGGATACCGGCCTCGATCATGTCGCGGATCTCGCGCAACCCGGAGTCCTGACCGACCGGTGCGGCACCGGCCCGACACAGCTTGATGCCGTTGTACCTGGCCGGGTTGTGACTGGCGGTGAACATGGCACCGGGCACGCCGTGCTGGCCGGAGGCGAAGTACAGCAGATCGGTGGAGCCCAGGCCGGACCGGACCACGTCGGCGCCCTGTCCTGTCGCGCCCTCGATGAACGCCTCGGCCAGGGCCGGTGAGGACTCCCGCATGTCGTGTGCGGTGACGATCCGCTCGGCGCCGGTCAACCGGATGAACGCCGCACCCACCGCACGGGCCACAGCCGCGTCGAGTTCGTCCGGCACGACCCCGCGCACGTCGTAGGCCTTGACGATTTTCGACAGGTCCTTCATGCCGCCGTCTGTCCCCTTCGACTCACCGCGCTGACCGCCGGATGCTGGCCCGCGCCGAGCCTAGACGATTGATCGCACGATGCCTGTCGACTGTCCCAGCGGCCACGGGGTTCGACCGGTACGAGGCGACCGCGGTCCCCTGCCACCGGGCCGATCCGGCGGAGCCACCGCCGAGCTACTCCGGGTCGGGCAGCACCCGTAGGTGCCCGCGCCGCCCGGTGCCGGTGCAGGCGTTCGGCGGCTCGGGCCGGCGCTCGGGGCGGGCGGCCTCGCGCACCGCGTTGGCCAGAGCCTCCAGGTCGTCGGTACTCGGGCCCGGCAGGCTGAACTCGCCCTCGTGCCGGACGACCTCCCAGCCCCTGGGCACGGTCAGCCGTAGCGCATGCTCCTCACACAGGTCGTAACTGTGCGGCTCGGCATAGGTCGCCAGCGGACCGACAACGGCCGTCGAATCCGCATACACGTAGGTCAACGTCGCGACCGCGGGGTTGCCGCAACCCGTACGGGAGCAGCGTCGGACATGCCTCACGTCCGGGACCTTATCCCCACCGCGTCCGCCAGGCCGGCAGGTTGCGGTCTTCAGCAGCCGTGTCGCATCTCATAACAGGTCACACCACCCATTCCGCCCAGGTCATTATCCCGCTCAGGATCGGATCACCGAGGATCCTCGCGGCGCGCCCGGATGGAATACGCTCGGTCGTGTGACGAGCGGAAGCGGCCAGACGGGTGGTCGTACGCCTGGCCGGGCACGTGGTCGGACCGGCGTCGCGCGTCGGGACCGACATGGTCGGGGCCTGCGTGGCCGACTGGTGCCACCGACGGTTCCGCTGGCGCGCAGTCGGTCCCAACAGTTCGACGATCTGGTCTTGGACGCGGTGGAGCATCTGGAGCATCACTGGGGCGCCGAACTGGCCGGGGTGGAGTTCGCGGTCGAGGACGTCCCCCGGATCGAGCACCTGTCCCCGAATGTGATGTACGACACGGACGTGGTGGAGGACGGGAACGTACCCCTGGCCCGCCTGATGCCCACCGAGCGCGACGGGCAGGGCCGGATGACCCCACCCCGCATCGTCATCTACCGGCGTCCGCTGGAGACCCGGTCGCAGGACCCGGCCGACCTGGCCGACCTGGTACACGACGTGGTGGTCGAACAGGTCGCCAACCTGCTCGGTCGAGACCCCGACGAGATCGACCCGCTGGACTGACCGCCGAGACGGCAGAGCCCGCGGTGCGCCGGCCAGCGAACCACGGCACACACGACGCGCAGGGCCGATGAACCCGGCCGACCGCCGTACCGGGTGGCTACCCGGCCCGCTTCTTCAGCCGACGACGCTCCCGTTCGGACAGTCCGCCCCAGATCCCGAAGCGCTCGTCGTGCGCCAGGGCGTACTCCAGACACTCGGACCGGACCTCGCAGCCGGTACAGATCTTCTTGGCCTCCCGGGTCGATCCCCCCTTTTCGGGGAAGAACGCCTCGGGATCGGTCTGGGCACACAGCGCCCGTTCCTGCCAGGTCTGCTCCTCGCCCAGCCCGAACAGGCCAAGCAGATCGTCGTCGTGTTGCATGTGTCGCGCGGGCTCACTCATGGTGGGGCCCTCCCTACTACCTCGACCCGCCCCGTGACTTTCATCGGTGAGGAATGACACCGCTGTGATTACACCCGTGTCGTTGCCACACCGTCAAGCCGCGATCTGGTACCAGGTCGGGATTCGGCTTGAGAAATCACCAGGTGGGTAGTACCGACCTGGTACCGACCGGCGTGTTCCTTCCCCATCGGGCAGACCTTTATGCCGTGCCCCGATCCCCTTTGTGGGTGAACCGTCAGACCGCCGTCGGGCCGGTGTGAGTGGCGGCAGTGATACCCGTGATCAGACGCACGGGCCACTGCTCCCGTTCCCTCGACACGGTGCCACAGACGATGGTGCACCGTCGGGCAGGCCGGCCGGCGGCGGCGCCAATCTCCTCCGTTCCGGCGATCGACCGGTCGACGCCGTGCCCGGATCCGACCCTCCGATCGACGTCCCTCCGGAGAGCGCGGCCCTCGGGGAAGCCATCGGGCACGCAATGCCAGCGCGATATACCGGGGCGTTTCGGTGCACGAATGGCAACCAACTGAATTTCGGTGAAACCACCCGTGCGATGATGGCGCGCAATCGCAGCCGGGCACCAGTGTCGAACCACTGCCGAGCGGGTCGGCCTGGCCGAACATGACGGTGGTCGACCATCTGAGGTCCAATTCGTACGCGGCGGTCACCTTCTCGATCCAGCTCCGGCCGACAACAAGCCCGGGTGAGCGATCAGGGCAGATCGTCGGTGACAACCGCCGTCGGGTTACCCGTACGGTGCCCGGTCCGGACGCCATGTCGTCCAGATCGGACAGTCCAACCGGATCGGTCCCGGCATGCCGCGGTGCGGTGCCACGTCCGTGGACAACCGCAGCGGTTCCGGCCATCACAGGGTCCACCGCCACACCGTCGGAGCCTACGCCGGGCGCGGTCGCCGAACGTTCGCGAGAATCCCGCCAGCGGGCGCACGCGGTGTCTGCCGCGGGGCTTCGAGGGTCCACATCCTGGGGCCGTAGGTCACGGTCGGAGGGGTCCGGGAAGGGTCAGGATCTCCCTCGGTGAGGACACCGAATCACCCGTGCCGGGTTCGACCATCCGAACGAGGGTTCAGACAGCACTCCAGATCACCGTCCGCCACCGGGAGTCCGTTTCAGGTACGCCCACTTGGTGGCAGCAGTACACCTCAATGGCCTCTTTCGCCGTCCGTGTGCATACTGACACTCTTCGTGATCAGGTGTGGACCGTCTCGCCACACCGAGTTCGGGGGAGAGTGACCGTTTGGGGGTGCGGACGTGCGGGGTCGGGCACCGGCTCATCGAGCCGAGCGCCGATGGCAGGTCCGCGCCAGCATCGGCATTCTCGCGGTCGCCGTGGTGGTCTGCGGTGGCGGGGTGGCCGCGTGCTGCACCCGACTGGCCACCGCCGACAACCAGCACGGCGACTGGACGACACAACACACCCTGCTGCTGGTGTCCACCGCGCTACTGCTGGGCTTCGCGCTCGCACTGGTGGTCGAGGTGGACCGGTCCTGGTCCGCGCTGACCCGGATGCACCGGTCCGCCGAGCAGGAACTGAACCGCCGGTTGAACGACACCGCCCGGGCGTTGCTCAGCAAGGAACGCGCCCTGGCCGCGAAGGAACGGGCGCTGGCCGACGAACACTCCCACGTCGAGAAGCTGCGCCGGGAACGCGACTTCACCGCCGCCGTGCTGGACAAGGCCGTCGCCCTGGTGGTGGTCTGCGACCGGGACGGGAGGATCATCGGCTTCAACTCCGCGTGCGAGCAACTGACCGGCTACGCCGAGACCGAGGTGGCCGGCCGCGGCTTCTGGGAGGTGCTCTTCGCCTCCGAGTGCACGCCGCTGTTCGCCGCGGAGTTGGAACGGCTGAAAACCGACACCACCCCGACGACCGTCGAGGTGGTGTGGATCGACCGACGGGGACGGTTACGACGCATCGCGTTCACCACGACCGTGCTGCACGACCGGGACGGGCAGGTGACCTTCTACGTCGCCAGCGGCACCGACGTGACCGAACAACGCAGCCATGAGGAACAACTCCGCCGACTTGCCGACACCGACCCGCTGACCGGCCTACTGAACCGGAACGCGTTCCGGCGGGAGCTGGAGGGTGCGCTCGATGTCCGCGCCGGTACCGGCGCGGCACTGTTGTTCTGCGATCTCGACGACTTCAAGGCCGTCAACGACACGATGGGACACGCCGCCGGTGACCAGTTGCTGATCTCGGTCGCCCGCAGACTACGGGAGGCGGTCCGGGTCGACGATGTGGTGGCTCGGCTTGGCGGTGACGAGTTCGTCATCCTGTGCCCCGGCCTGGGGGCGGAGGACACCACCAGGCTGGCATTACGGGTGGGTGAGGTGGTCGAACGCCCACATCGGCTCGACGTTGGTGAGGTACTGGTCGGAGTCAGCGTCGGCACCGCGCTGGCCACCGCCGGGGTCGACCCGGCCACCGCCCTGGAACTGGCCGACCATTCCATGTACCGCACCAAGGCGACCCGCCGGGAACTGGCCTCCCGCTGACCACCCGCCCGACCACACCGTCAACCGACCACACCGTCAAGCGACCAGACACCCGACCAGGCCCGACTCACACCCGGCGACCGACCAACAGGTCGTCGTCGGGACCCAGGATCTGCTGGAACCGGGCGATGGCGTGCTCCCGGTGCTCGTCGAGCAGGGTGACCACCCGGTCGGTGTCACGCGCCCGTACCGCGGCGAGAATCTCCCGGTGCTGGCGGTCGACCGTCTCACGGTTGCTCGGCTCGGTGTAGTACAGCACCCGGTACGGGTCGATGGCGTCCCAGAGCTGGCGCACCAGCCGGGTCAACCGTGGCATCCCGGACGCCTCGATGATGGTGAAGTGGAACCGCCGGTTGGCCGCCGTCATGGCCACCATGTCGTCCACGGCACTGGCCCGGGCCAGGTCCTCGACCGCGACGGCCATCGATACCAGGTCAGCGTCGGTCAACCGCGGAACCCCGATGACGGCCGCGTCAGATTCGAGGATCCGCCGGATCCGGTAGACCTCGCGAATGTCGTCCAGGTCCAGTTCGGTGACGAAGTAACCGCGGTGCGGCGAGTAGGACACCTGGCCCTCGCCCTCGAGGATCTTCAGGGCCTCCCGGATCGGCACCCGTGACAGACCCAGGCGTTCGGCCAGCGCCTCCTGCACTATCTGTGTCCCCGGAGCCAGTTCACCCTCCACGATGGCCCGCCGAAGTTCGACAAGCACGGCCTCCTGGGCGGTTGGTGGGCGCTTGAACACATGCGCTCCGTTCATTCCTTGCTCTGGGTCAGGGCGGGGTCATTTATACAGTCGTCCGGGTCTGTCCGTCACTATTCGTGCCAACGCGGTGACGTACTGCGTGGGGGCAACAGTGCCGTCCGGACCACCACCAACACGGGTCGCGCACCGCCCAGCGCCTCGGTCAGGGCCTCGGTCAACGCGCCACCGGGCCGCCCGTCCGGGGCGTCGTCGACCTGGTCAACCACGTGGGCGTCGATGCCGAACGCCCGGCCCAACGCCGACCAGTCCGGGCCCACCAGGTCCACTCCCCGGTGCGGGTCACCGGCCCGGTCCTGGCCGTAGCGCAACATGCCGTAGCCACCGTCGTCGACCACCAGCACGGTCACCGGCAGGTGTTCCTGTGCCAGGGTGGCCAGTTCGGCCAGCCCGTACATCAGGCCGCCGTCGCCACACACCGCCAACACCGGGCCGGCCATCGCGGCTCCCACCGCCGCCGGCAACGCGTAGCCGAGCGTCCCCCAGCCGACCGGGTACTGCAACGCCCTGGGTCGGGCCACCGGGCCGTAGCCACCCCACCAGTACCCGGCCACCGCCATGTCGGTGACCACCACCGCCTCGG
>DATCWR010000216.1:0-3367 GCA_036566245.1 Mycobacteriales bacterium
GCGGGACGGCTGGGCCACGGTGGCCCGGTACGTGGCACTTCGGGCCGACGAACGCGCCGGCGCGCTCACCCGTGCGCTGCGTACCCGGGCGCTGCGGGTGGCCGCCGACCTGGCCCGGATGGGTTGGCATGCTCAGGAGTCCGACGCCCGCATCGTGGCCGTGCGGGTCGCCCTGGCGCACCGGCAGGTGGATGTCGTGCGCCGAGAACTGGCCCAACTCGGCGCGGCCAGACGGCGCGGGCCGACCGAGCTGCGGATCCGGGCCTGGTATGCCGAGGCGTTGTTGCGGATCGCCACCGACGACCGCCGTGGCGCGCAGAACGCGGTGCGGGCCGGGCTTCGGGTGCTCGAACGGCAGCGCGCCACCCTGGGCGCGACCGAGTTGAGGGTGCACGTGTCCGGCCACGCCAGCGAGTTGGCCGCTCTCGGACTGACCCTGGCCCGCCGCAGCGGCTCGGCACACTCGATGTTCGACTGGGCCGAACGCTGGCGGGCCGGTGCGTTGCGGCTACGTCCGGTGCGGCCCCCGGACGAACCCACCCTCGCCGGCGCACTGGCCGAGTTGCGTCGGGTGTCCAGCCAGGTCGAGGAGGCGCTGTTGAGTGGCCAGACCTCTCGGGGGACACCGACGCCGGCCCGGTTGCTACGGCAGAAGGAGTCGCTGGAGGAACGGGTCCGCCGACTGGTGCGCCGTGCCCCGGGGTCCGGTCTGTTGGCCGGGCCCCCGGAACCGCCCACGATCCGGCAGGTGGCCGACCACCTGGACGACCGGGTGCTGGTCGAGCTGGTGGAGCACGAGGGTGCCCTGCTCGCGGTCACCGTACGCGACGGTGTGGCCACCCTGCACGAACTAGGCCGACCAGAGTCGGTTCGCCGGTCGTTGGAGTCCCTGCGCTTCGCCCTGCGCCGGTTGGCCTTCGAACATGGCTCGCCGGCGTCGCTGGCCTCGGCCCGGGCCACCATCACGCGCAACGCCGAACGCATCGACACCGAACTGCTGCGCCCACTCCGGCCGGTGCTCACCGACCGGCGACTGGTGCTGGTGCCGACCGGGGCGCTGCAGGCCCTGCCCTGGGCACTGCTGCCCAGTTGTGCCTCCCGCCCGCTGTCGGTGGTGCCCTCGGCGGCGGTCTGGTTGCGCGCGGTGCGGGCACCACGTGTGCGAACCGTGCCGGACGACAGCAAGGTCCTGCTGGTGTGCGGCCCGGGTCTGGACGGCGCCGCCGCCGAGATCGACGCGTTGGCACGCACCTACCCGAACGCCATCTCGTTGACCGGCGCGGGGGCGACCGTGGAGGCCGTACTGTCCGGACTCGACGGCGCGGAGGTGGCCCACATCGCCACCCACGGCCGGGTCCGTAGTGACAACCCGCTGTTCTCCGCGTTGGACCTGGCCGACGGGCCACTGACCGTCTACGACCTGGAACGGCTGTCGCACTCACCCCGGTTGGTGTTGCTGCCGGCCTGCCAGTCCGGGGTGTCTCGGGTCCTGGCCGGCGATGAGGTGATGGGACTGACCTCGGCGCTGTTCGCACTGGGCACCCGCACCATCTTCGCGACCGTGATCCCGGTACCTGACGCGGCCACCCATCCGTTGATGGTGGCGCTGCACGACGCTCTGCGACAGGGCATCTCCCCGGCCGACGCGTTGGTCTACGCGCAGACCAAGGCCGATCCGAACGACCTGTCGGCGTTGGCCACCGTGGCGGGATTCGTGTGTTACGGGGCCGGCTGAGCGGGTTCTGCGGCGGCAGCGCCTACCCAGGGCCGGGTGGGCCACCCCCCAGCCCACCCGGCCGTCCGCGGTAGCGGCGCTGGTGTCCGGCCGGACCGGATCGTCCCCGACCCCCGTGCCACCGGCCGACCGAACACCTGCCCCGGCGCGCCACACCGCTGTCCCAGCTACCCGGGTACGGCCCCCATGTCGACCCCGGCATGGACAAGAGCGACCCGCCCGGCTCGGTGATACCTCCGCCGACGAACTTTTCCCGGTTTCTTCCGAGAACGGGGTGACTCCGGAGCCGGGGTTTGCCCCGGCGAGGGCCTGGAATCAACCGTCCTCGGGTCGGGTCGGGCAGACCCGACCCTCGAACCGGGTGGACAGCACCACCGTGGTGCGGGTACGGGCCACCCCGCGGATCCGGTTCAACGCGCCGATGACCCGTTCCAGGGCCGCCACGGTGGGCACCCGGACCTTGACCAGGAAGACCTCCTCGCCGGCCACGAACCAGCAGTCCTCGATCTCGGCCATCCGGGCCAGCGCCTCGGCGATCCTGTCCTGGTCCCCACGGTCGGACTGCAGGATGCCGACCAGCGCGCTCACCCCCAGGCCGAGTGCCTCGGGGTCCACCGCGGCGTGGTAGCCGGTGATCACCCCCGAGGACTCCAGTTTGGCGACCCGCTCGTGCACGGCCGGGGCGGACAGTCCCACCCGCCGACCCAGTTCCGCGTAGGTCGCCCGGGCGTTGACCCGCAGCGCTTCGATCAGTGTCTGGTCCACGGCGTCCACCTGTACCAGTGAACTCAGCGCCATTCACGGGCGTCAAGCCGGGCAGAAGGGCGCACTCAATGTGTCAAGGGGCGCATGTTGCATGAATCACCGGACAGCAGGCGTTAGCGGGTGCTGTACTCACGCCACCGCAAGGGTGAGATTTCCCCGGCGGAGTCGGCCCAATCGGTGACTGACTGTAACGAAAAAGCAGGGGGACTGATGGACCCACGGGAACGGTTGCTCACGCCCGGTGAGGTGGCCTCGCTGTTCCGCGTCGACCCGAAGACAGTGACCCGATGGGCCGCGGCCGGACGCATCCACAGCATCCGCACACCAGGAGGCCACCGTCGGTTCCTCGAGTCTGAGGTACGGGCGCTGCTGCACCAACTGTCCGGTGAGAACGGCGCCGACGGGGCCCGTCAGCAGTCCTGACCGGACTGCCGGGCGGCACCGATCCGGCCGCTCCACCGGCGCATCAGATCGTGTCGCACCCCCAACAGGTCGAGCACCTTCGCGGCGACGAAGTCCACCAGTTGACCGACATGGTCGGCACCGGCGTAGAAGCCGGGACTGGCCGGCGCCACCACCGCCCCGGCGTCATGCAGAGCAAGCAGGTGCACCAGGGTGGACCGCCCCAACGGGGTCTCTCTCGGCACCACCACGAGCGGGCGACGTTCCTTCAGTGTCACGTCGGCGGCCCGTTGCAGCAGGTCCTTGGACAGCCCCAGGGCGATACCGGCCACCGCCGCGGTGCTGGCCGGCACCACCACCATGCCGCGGGTGGGGTAGGAACCGCTGGACGGCCCGGCGGCCAGGTCGTTGGCCGGCCAGTAGACCAGGTCCGGCCCGGCACCGCCGGCCGCACCGGCGAGGTCC
>DATCWR010000221.1:0-8367 GCA_036566245.1 Mycobacteriales bacterium
TGGCGGAAGGCTTCAGTGCGGGGTGGTGTGCCGCCGTGGTGCCGGGCAGCAGCCCGACGGGCAGCGCAGGTGGGCGGGCCCCATCGGGCCCAGTGCCCGTGCCGGGCAACCCACCGCCAGCTCGTCCACCAGCTCACCGACCATGGCCACGAAGGCGGGATGGGTGCCCGCGGTGGCCGCGCGGGCGAACCGCATTCCCAGTCGCCCGGCGGTCTGGGCCGCCTCGGTGTCCAGATCCCAGCGCACCTCGACGTGGTCGCTGACAAAACCGATCGGACAGACCACCACCGCGCCGGTGCCGTCGCGGGCCAGTTTCTCCAGGTGGTCGTTGACGTCCGGTTCCAACCAGGGCACCTGGGCAGGACCGCTGCGGCTCTGCCAGACCAGGTCGAACCCGGGGTCCGACCGGTCTCCGGATGCGGTTACCGCCTCGGTGACCAGTCGGGCCGCCTCGGTGAGTTGGGCGACGTACAGGCCACCTTCGGGGCTGTCCTGGGGTGACTCCAGGGCGAGTGGGCCGCTGGCCCGCGCCATCGCCGTCGGGATGCTGTGCGCGGTGAACACCAGTCGTGCCCCGGGCCGGTCGGCCGGGGGCAGGCTTGCCAACGCGGCACCGACCGCGTCGGCGTTGGCCCGAACGAAGCCAGGGTGGTTGAAGTAGTGCCGCAGCTTGTCGATCTGTGGTGCGCCCGGGCCCACGGTCGAGCGGGCCCGGGCGATGTCCTCGTGGTACTGCCGGCACCCCGAGTAGGACGAGTAGGCCGAGGTGACCAGTGCCACGGCCCGACGAATCCCGTCGGCCCGCATCTGGGCGACCGTGTCGGTGAGGAGGGGGTGCCAGTTACGGTTCCCCCAGTACAGCGGCAGGTCCACCCCGCGTCCGGCCAACCCGGTGCCGATCGCGTCGAGCAGCGCGCGGTTCTGCGCGTTGATGGGTGAGACACCGGCGAAGTGCCGATAGTGCTCGGCGACCTCCAACAGCCGCTCCGGTGGCACGCCCCGCCCGGCGGTGACGTTCTCCAGGAACGGCAGCACGTCGTCGGGGCCGTCCGGGCCACCGAAGGAGACCAGCAGGAAGGCGTCGAACGGTCCATGGCTCACGGTCCCCATCCTGCCCGTTCGACCCACCACCGCGCATCTCCCCGACCGGCATCGACCGTCGGGTCACCGGCCGCTGTCGGTACCGGTTGACCGGTCAGACGCCCACCGCGTGGAAACCGCCGTCAGCGTGCACGATCTCCCCGGTGGTGGCCGGGAACCAGTCCGACAGCAGCGCCACGCAGGCCCGCCCGGCCGGTTCGGGATCGGACACGTTCCAACCCAGTGGGGCGCGGGGGCTCCAGGCGTTCTCGAACTGCTCGAAGCCCGGGATGCTCTTCGCGGCCATCGTGCGGACCGGCCCGGCGGCCACCAGGTTCACCCGGATGCCCCTCGGGCCCAGTTCACGGGCAAGGTAGCGGGCGCACGACTCGAGGCCCGCCTTGGCGACCCCCATCCAGTCGTAGGCCGGCCAGGCCACGCTGGCGTCGAAGTCCATCCCCACGATCGAACCGCCTGAGCCCATCATGGGCAGGCAGGCCGCCGCCACCGACTTGAGCGAGTACGCCGAGACGTGCACGGCGGTGGCCACGTCCTCCCACGGCGCCTCGAGGAAGTCGCCGCCCAGGCAACTGGACGGCGCGAAGGCCACCGAGTGCACCACCCCGTCGAGCCCGTCGACATGCTCGCCGAGCCGTGTGGCGAGGGTGTCGAGGTGCTCGGTGTTGGTCACGTCCAGTTCCAGCACCGGGGCTGGCTGGGGCAACCGCCGCGCCACCCGGTTGGTGATCGACATGGTGCGACCGAAACTGGTCAGCACCACCGTCGCACCCTGCTCCTGGGCCAGCCTGGCAGCGGAGAAGGCGATCGAGGCGTCGGTGAGAACGCCGGTGACGAGCAGACGCTTGCCGTCAAGCAGGCCGGTCACTGCGGTTCCTTTCTGTCGTTACGGATTCTGCGGCCCGGTTGGTGTGTGCGAACCGGGCATACCTCGACCACGGCGGGCCACCGCTGGCGGTCACCGCCGAACCGGAGGGTCAGTGGCCCATACCCAGGCCGCCGTCCACCGGGATGACCGCACCGGTGATGTAGGCGGCGGCGTCACCGGCCAGGAACGTCACCACACCGGCGACCTCCTCGGCGGTGGCGAACCGGTTCAGCGGCACCTGTCCGAGGATCTGGGCCTGCCGTTCCGGCGACAGCCCGTCGGTCATGTCCGTCCGCACGAACCCCGGTGCCACCACGTTCGCGGTGATCCCGCGCGAACCCAGTTCGCGGGCGATCGACCTGGCCATGCCGATCAGTCCGGCCTTGGACGCGGCGTAGTTGACCTGCCCGGCCGAACCCAGGTAGCCGACCACCGAGGAGATGAAGATCATCCGACCCTGGCGTCTGCGCAGCATTCCCGCCGCGGCACGTCTGGCCACCCGGTAGGCGCCGGTCAGGTTGGCGTCGAGTACCCGGCTGAAGCTCTGTTCGCTCATCCGGAGCAGCAGGGTGTCCTCGGTGACCCCCGCGTTGGACACCAGCACCTCCACCGGCCCGTGTTCGGCTTCCACCACGCCGAACGCCTCATCCACCGTGGCGCTGTCGGTCACGTCGCAGCGGACACCGAACAGGCCCTCGGGTGCGCCGCTGCCCCGGTGGGTCACCGCCACCCGGTCCCCCTGCGCGGCGAAGGCCCGTGCGATCGCCAGTCCGATCCCGCGGTTACCACCGGTCACCAGTACGGAACGACTCACCTGCTGCCCCTCTGCTCGGCGTCGTGGCAGAGGCTATCGGGTGAGCCCGGCAGGTCCGGCCTGCCGGGGTCCACAAGATCAGAGCAGCCTGTTTGTCCAGAACAGCGAAAGCCCGGTCGCGGCGAAGGCGAACACCAACCCGGTGCCGACCAGCCAGGTGGTCACCTCACGCGGTTCCTTGGTGAACCCGATCTGGCTGCCCAGGTCGCGGAACACCTCCCGCAACTGTTCGGCGGTCGCCGCGGCGTGGAAACTTCCTCCTGTCTCCTTGGCGATCTGGCGGAGGGTGTCCTTGTCGGCGGGCACCGAGACCTGTTCACCGCCGATGTCCACCGAACCGTTGTCCGTGCCGAAGGCGATCGTCGACACCGGCACGCTGGCCTTCTTCGCGGCGGCCACCGCCTGCCCCGGGCTGCGGCCGATGGTGTTGGTGCCGTCGGACATCAACACGATGCGGGCAGGTGGCACCTTCTGGTCCGAGCCGCCCTCCAGTTGGACCTCGAAGTTCTGGATCGCGCTCAGACAGGAGAAGACCGCGTCTCCGATCGCGGTGGACTCGGCCAGTTGGAGGTGGTCGATCGCCGCGGTCACCGAGTCTCGACTGGTGGTCGGGGTGACCAGGACGTTGGCCGTACCGGCGAAACTCACCAGGCCGAGGTTGATTCGGGGCGGCAGCAGTCTGACGAACTCCTCGGCGGCCTGCTTGGCCGCCTCGATCCGGGACGGTCCCACGTCGGTGGCCTTCATCGACAGCGAGACGTCGATGGCCACCATCACCGTGGCGCGGTCCCGCGGCACCTTCACCTTGTGGGTTGGTTTGGCCATCGCGGCGGTGAGCGAGACCAGTGCCAGCAGCAGCAGCCCGAACGCGACATGCCGGCGCCAGCCCGGTCGCCTGGGCACGATGGCGTCGAGCAGTTCGGTGTTGGTGAAGCGGGCCGCGAACTGTTTGCGCCGAGCCTGGAGGGCGACGTAGAGCGCGGCCAGGGCGAGGACGGCGAGCAGCAACCACAGCCAGCGCGGTGCGAGGAACAGGCTCATCGGAGGGCACCCCCGGACGCGCCACGGCGACGTGCCGCGACAAAACGGACGATGTCGAGCAACCAGTCACGGTCGGTGCGCAACTGGAGGTGGGCCGCGCCCGCCCGCCGCAGGGCCGCGGCGATCTGGCCGCGCTGGTGTCGCGCGGCTGCGGCGTACCGGTCGCGCAGCTCACGCCGGTTGGTCTGCACCTCGACCCGGTGGCCGGTTTCTGGGTCGACGAGGGTCAGCAGTCCCACTGCGGGAAGCTCGAGTTCGCGCGGGTCGACCACCTCGATGGCCAGTACGTCATGGCGCACCGACAGGGCGCGCAGTGGCCGTTCCCAGTCTGGTGCGCCGCTGACTCCGCTGAGGTAGTCCGACACCACGACCACCAGTCCGCGTCGTCGGGGTGGCCGGCGCAGCGTCTCCAGGACCGCGGCCAGGTCGCCGCGTCGACCGGCGGCGGCACGGGGTGTTTCCACCACCCGGCGGATCAGTGCCTGGGCGTGCGCCCGGCCGGGGCGGGCCGGTACCCGGATCACCTGTTCCCCGGTGGTGACCACCGCACCGATCCGGTTCCCACCCTGGGCGGTCAGGTGGACCACCGCGGCCAGACCGGCCACGGCGATGTCACGCTTCTCGCAGCGGGCGGTGCCGAAATCCAGACTCGGAGACAGGTCGACCACACACCAGGTCTCCAACTCCCGGTCGGCGATGGTCTCCCGCACGTGCGGCACGGTGGTACGTGCGGTCACCGGCCAGTCCATCCGGCGTACGTCGTCACCGGGGTGGTAGACCCGCGACTCGCCCGGTTCGGAACCTGGTCCGGGCACCAACCCCAGATGGTTGCCCTGCAACAGGCCGTCAAGCCGGCGCCGGACGGTCAGCTCCAGCTTGCGTAGCACGGCCTGCGGCCGGTCCCCCCCGAGTTCGGGCGACGGTCCGGCCGGACCGGTCATGCCGAACGTTCCCGTGGCATCGAGGGAGCCGGTCCGGTCGGCGGCCCCGCCGGGGGTCGGACCGGTGCCTGGTAACCGCCGGCGCGCTGGCGCGGGGTCACCTGGGGCAGCGGAACGGTCTGGAGCACCCGGCGGACCACATGCTCGGCGGGAACCCCGTCGGCCAGCGCGTCGTAGGAGAGCACGATCCGGTGTTGCAGCACGTCCGGGGCGATGTCAACCACGTCCTGGGGCAACACGTAGTCACGGCCGCGAAGCAGGGCCAGGGCCCGGGCGCAGGCCACCAGGCCCAGTGACGCGCGCGGGCTGGCGCCGTAGGACACCCAGTTCGCCACGTCGGGCATGCCGTGGTCCTTGGGTACCCGGGTGGCGAAGACCAGTCTCACCACGTAGTCCACCAGGGCATGGTGCACGAAGACCCGGCTGGCCTGGGCCTGTAGGTGTTGCAGTGCCTCGGGCGAGAGCACCTGTTCGGGGACGGGCGGTTGCACCCCCATCCGGTAGATGATCTCCCGTTCCTCCTCCATGCTGGGGTAGTCCACCGTGATCTTCATCAGGAAGCGGTCCCGCTGCGCCTCGGGCAGCGGGTAGACCCCCTCGGACTCGATCGGGTTCTGGGTGGCCAGCACCAGGAAGGGTTCGGGCATGGGGTAGGTCCGCCCGCCGACCGAGACCTGCCGTTCGGCCATCACCTCCAACAGGGCCGACTGCACCTTGGCCGGTGCCCGGTTGATCTCGTCGGTGAGGACGAAGTTGGCGAACACCGGACCGAGTTCGGTGTCGAACCTCTCGCTACCGGCCCGGTAGATCCGGGTGCCCACGATGTCGGCCGGTACCAGGTCGGGGGTGAACTGGAGTCGGGCGAACGTGCCGCCCATCACCGTGGCCATCGTTTCCACCGCGAGCGTCTTGGCCACGCCCGGCACGCCCTCCAGTAGACAGTGGCCTTTCGACAGAAGGCAGACGAGCATGCGTTCGACCATGCGGTCCTGGCCGACGATGACCCGTTTGACCTCGAACATGGCTCGTTCCAGGGTCGTCGCGTCGCGCGCCGGCGTGGTACTCGCCGTCGGGTTGCGCTCGGACCCGGCGCTCGTGGTGTCGGTCACCGTACCTCCCGCTCGAAGCCTGTCGACCTCACCCAACCGTACGGCGCGTGAGGTGGCTGTGAGGTACCCGGTACCCCGTTTCGGAGCGGTGAAATACGGGTCTCCCCCGGTGTTTCACCGGCTCGGACAGGTGAGCGGCCGGACGGGTCGGTGATGGGCCGGGGAGGGGTCCGTGGTGGGGCACGCTGGACGGGTGACGCCGTACACCAACAAACAACTGGCATTACTGAAACGGGTACCTATAGCTGCATTTCAGGTGTGGTCCTGGTCTGTTGGGCAGCCACCGGGCCAGCCGGTCACCGGTTGGCGGAGGTTACCGGCCATCGAACGACAGGGCACACCACGGCCGGCGACGCGATCAGCGATCGGGGCTACCGCGACGACGCCCGGACGGCGGTACCACCGGTCGCCGTGTGCCGCATCCGGAGAGCCCACCGGGGCTAACCGCCACCGGGCTGGTGCGGGGTGCACGGTCAGCTCCACCCCCGGATGAACTTTCCTGCGGGCCCTCGCAATTCGCCGGTTGCGTGGTGTAGCTTTACCATCACGTCGGGCAGCTCCCCCCGTGGCTGCCCGACGCCTTACTGTCCGGCAAGCTGTGAGCCGTGACCAGTGTGAGTACACCCATCTGCTCTGCCAAAGGTTGTCGCGCGCCAGCCGAATGGGCGTTGATCTGGAACAACCCACGTATCCACTCTCCGGAACGAGAGAAGTGCTGGGTTGCCTGTCCGGAGCATCGGGCCCACCTGGAGCAGTTCCTTTCCGTCCGCGGCTTTCTACGCCGGGTGGAGACCCTCCCGGATCCGGACAGTGACGCGAACTGAACTCTGGTCGTGGCGGGGCCTCATCCCCCGATGGCCGACATCGGTCGGGTCGGCTGGAGGAAGTTGGGGTCGTCGATACCGTGGCCGGCGCGCTTTCCCGCCATCGCCGTGACGAACCGGGCGGCCAGGTCGTCGTCGGAGGCACCGGCCCGCAGTGCCGAGCGCAGGTCCGACTCCTCCCGGGCGAACAGGCAGTTACGGACCTGCCCGTCCGCGGTGAGCCGGACCCGGTCGCAGTCACCGCAGAACGGCCGGGTCACCGAGGCGATGATGCCGACCCGTCCCGGCCGACACGCCCAGTGCTCGCGGTCGGGTCCGTCCAGTACCTGCCAGGTCTCGGCCGGTGCGCTGCCCCGGTCGGGCTCCGGTTCCAGGGTGTAGACCTCCGACACCGCCTGGTAGATCTCGTCGGCGGTCACCATCCGGGTCCGGTCCCAGCCGTGCTGGGGGTCCAACGGCATCTGCTCGATGAACCGCAGCTCGTAGCCCTGGGCCAACGCCCACCCGAGCAACGGAACCGCCTCGTCGTTGTTGATGTCACGCAGCAGCACCGTGTTGACCTTGACCGGGGTCAGTCCGGCCCGGGCCGCCGCGCCGAGTCCGGCCAGCACGTCGGTGTGCCGGTCCCGGAAGGTGATCTGGCGGAACCGGTCCCGGTCGAGGGTGTCCAACGACACGTTGACCCGGTCCAACCCGGCCTCGGACAGGGGTTCGGCGTACCGGGCCAACAACAGACCGTTGGTGGTCAGGGAGAGCCGGGGGCGGGGACGGATCTGGGCCAGCCGGGCCACCAGGTCGACGACCGAGGGCCGCAACAGCGGTTCGCCACCGGTGAGCCGAACCTCGGTCACTCCCAGTTCGACCGCGATCCGCACCAGTCTGACCATCTCGTCGTCGGTGAGCATCTCCTCGCGGGGCAGCCAGGGCAGACCCTCGGGTGGCATGCAGTAGGTGCACCGCAGCGAACATCGGTCGGTCAACGAGACCCGTAGGTCGGTCGCGACCCGACCAAAGCCGTCGACGAGACGTTCGGGGCGGATCTGAACGTTACTCACATGTGAAGGGTAGGCGCCACAGACACAAAAAACCGATCATCTCAAGCGACCACCCGGCGTTCTGGTCACGTGCCGGGCCGGGTCGCGCCCACGTAACCGGCCGACCACATCGGTGACACCCGCACCACATCACCGCTCTGTGGAGCCTGTACCACCTGACCGTGACCGATGTAGATGGCGACGTGGTGGATACCGGCCGGCGTGCCGTCGTGGGACCAGAACACCAGGTCGCCGGGCATCAGTTCGTCCCGGTCCACGTGCCGGCCGGAACTGTACTGATAGCCGCTGTAGTGCGGTAGTCGCACCCCGACCTGCGCCCAGGCCCACAGGGCCAGTCCCGAACAGTCGAAGCCGCGCACACCCCGGTCCGGGTAGAGCCCCTCGGTCGGTCCGTCCGCGTTGCCACCGGCCCAGGCGTAGGGGGTCCCCAACCAGCGCAGCACGGCCCTGGCCACGGCCCGGCCCATGGTGGGCGTCCAACCGGATTCACCGAACGACGGATGGTGACCGGAATCCGGCCCCCCGGTCAGCGCGGCGGTCGCCTGGTGCGCGGCCGCCTGCGCCGCGGCGGCCTGCTGTGCCGCGACCCCCTGCTGGTGATGTCGCCAGGCGAGGTA
>DATCWR010000222.1:0-7151 GCA_036566245.1 Mycobacteriales bacterium
ACCAGCTCACGCCAGGCCGTCGGGGTCAGGTCGGCGGTGGTGGCGGTCACGATCCGGCCGCGCGGAGCGGCCAGGTCGGTGCGCAACAGTGCCTGGCAGATCGGTCCAGATCCCGGTCGAACGTGCACCGTGGTTCTGGCCGGGACTCCGGACCGGACCGGCCGTAACAGTGGCCGGTCGGGTGAGGTGGCTACCAGGTCGGCCAACCACACCTCGGTGTTGGGGTCGGTGCCGGTGGTGGCGGTGATGGTCAGCCAGCGACCGTCCGCGCTGACCGCCACGTCGTAGAACCGGGTCGGATCCTGCCCAGCGCCGAAGATCTCCGGATCGTCCTGGGGGTCGGTCCCCAGGTGGTGCAGGCGAACCCGCCGGTGGTAACGCTCCTCCCCCGGGTGCAGTTCGGGTGCCTCCCGGCGCACGTAGTAGAAGGAGCGACCGCCCGGTAACCAGGCCACCGGGGAACGCCGCACCCGGTCGATCGGACCGTCCACCACGGCTCCGCTGGCCACGTCCACGATCTGTAGGAACGACTCCTCGTCACCACCGGCGGACAGCTTGACGGCGACCAGGTCGCCCTCCAGCGAGGGATGCCACGCCTCCAGTACGGTCCGGCCGGTCGGATCCAGGTCGACCGGGCTGACCAGGGTGCGGTCGACCGTGCCCTCCCGCACCACCAGGGTGGGATGTTCCTCACCCCGACCCCGGCGGGTCAGGAGGGCCCGTGACCCTCGTATCTGGGGTGTCGAGTTGACTGTGATGGCGTTCGCCCGGGTCAGCGCATCATGCCAGCCGTCCCGCGGCCAGGTGGCCCGCCGGGCCGCGAACAGTTCCTCCTGGCCGGCGACCCAGGCCATGGTCGCCGGATCGGAGTCATCCTCCAACCAGCGGTACGGGTCGGCGACGAGTTGACCGTGGTGGGTTTCCGTGGTGTCGGTGCGTGACGCCTCGGGGTAGCGCCATCCTTCGGTGTCCACCACGGTCTTTCCCTTCGGTCGAACCGACTGTCTCCCCTGGTGCGCCGACCCGCCGGCATGCTGACTCAGCCGGCGTCGGCAACCGGCTCGGGAACGGGCTCGGACGAGTCGGTGGTCGATCCGGCGCGGGTTCGCGCCGGCACCGCCACGACCAGAACGGACAGCACGCAGATGCCAGCCAGGACTGACCACGTCGAAGCGATGCCGAGTCCCTGAAGGCTGGTGCCTACCAGGATCGGGCCGACCGAGGCCAGGCTGACCGTTACCGTCTGCTCGGCCGTGGTGACCCGGCCCAGGATGTCCCCGGGCGCCTCCCCCAGCGTGATCTGGCCGAGCAGCACCCCGGTGGCCGGGGCGAACAGCATCATCACCACCAGTGCCGCACCGATCACCCACGCCGACGTCACCGAGGTGAACAGCACCGAACCCGCCGTCCAGACAACACCGGTCACGGTGCACAACACCACCGCGGACAGTGCACGCATCATCCGCTCGGCGACGAGCGAACCCAGGATCCCGCCGACTCCGGCGCACGCCATCACCGCACCGATGACCGCGGCGGAGGAGCCGCGTTCACGCAGTCCGACCAGTACGGCCAACTCCGCCGCCGACGCGACCAGATTGACCAGCCCGCAGAACAGCAGCACCCGCATGACCACCCGCTGGTGCCACAACCACACCAACCCCGCGATCGCCCGCCGGTCCCCACCGTCGGCACGTCCCTCCGGCCGGCCAGACCAGTTCGGGATGGTCAGCAACAACACGGTGGCAACCAGGTAGGACACCGCGTCAACGGTGAACGGCAGGACCCGGTCCACCCCGAACAGGGCACCACCGGCCACCGGGCCGAGCATGGACACCGTCGCCATGGTGGCCTGGCCGCGACTGAGCGCGGAAGTGAGTTGCTCCTTGGTCACCAGGTCCCGGAAGGCCACCGCCGAGGCCGGACCGAACAGCGCGCTCGCCGATCCCTCCGCGAACGCCACCACCAGTAGTTGCGGGTAGGACAGCCACCCCATCGCCCCGGCCAACGGAACACTGCCCACAGCGACGCACCGGATCACGTCCATGCTGACCATCAGCGTTCGCTGGTTCATCCGGTCGGCCAGATGCCCGGCCGGCAGGCGCAACACCATGCGGGTGACCAACGAACACGACGCCACCGCCCCGGCCTGCGTCGCGGTGCCATCCAGCGCCAGCACCAGCAACGGGAACGCGATGATCGACAGCGCCGACCCGAACTGCGAGACCGCCCTACCCGCCCAGTACCTGGTGTAGGCGTGGTTGCGCCACAGTCCAGCTGAATCCATGGTGGCCTCCGCCCCTGACTACAGCCGGCCGGTCAGACTCAGGTAGTCGAGCAGAGCGGCATCCACCGCGTCCCGGAATGCCAACACGGTGGACATCTCCTCGTCGTACTGGTAGCACTCCTCGCAGGAGGTCCAACGACCTTCGGTCACCTCGCTGGGAAGATAGCCCGTGTCGACGGTGCCGACCGTCCAACCAGGTTTCCCCGCGGTTTCCCAACAACTCGACAGCGTGCCGTCCGCGCTGACCACCGCACCGTACCGGCCGTCCCGGAACGAACAGGCCTGGCAGGGGAAATCAGCCCTCGGACGGGGCACCGAGAAACCGAGGTCCAGGGCACGACGCTGCCAACGTGAGAAGTTCTCCAGGGTCCGGTCCGAGTGGACCAGGTCATTGCTGTATCCGACCCCGGTATCTCCGACCCGGGCGAAGTACAGCGTGCATCGGGCCGGGTCCAGCCTCCTGGCGAGGCGTTCGACCAGTCCATCTATCGAGTCATGGTTGTGCTGGGAGACGTTGACCCGCAGATTCCATCGGATTGGCGCGACGTCCGACACCCGGGCGATGTTCTCGACAATGAGGTCGAACGTTCCACCGCCGGAACGACTGACCCGGATCTGGTCATGTACCGCCGCGTCTCCGTCGAAGGTGACCTGTACGTCACGAAGTCCCAGATCAGACAACTGCTTCGCCAGTGTAGGGGTGAGCAGGGTCGCGTTCGACGTCATGCTGGCCGAGGTGGGAGCGATGTCGGCGGCCCGGCTCAGCAGTTCCACACATCCGCGTGGATTGAGGAGCGGTTCACCACCGAAGAGCATGATCGCGAGCTTGTCCAGACCCGCCTGTGCAATCTGCCGCTTCGTGAAGGTGAGGATCGACCCGATCGTGTCCGAGGTCAGCCGCCGGTTCCTGATCCGAGGGGGTCGGACCCCTGACCTGGTGTCCTGTCCGGTGTTCTGGAAGCAGTAGCCGCATCCCAGGTTACAGGCGGTGCTGGTCAGCACCGTCAGCGAATAGCTGCGGTACTTCGGCGCGGTGAACAGGCCCTGATCGCGCAGGTGTTGTGCGGCCTCGGGCCGCAGGGTGCGCTCCTCGGTCAGGTGGTCGGCCGACAGGCGGGCTATTCCACCCGGGCCGAGGAACCACCATCCGCGCTCTCCCCTGATGACGCGTTCACGCGGAGCCTCCAGTACGGACCGACCCGTGTTCATTCTCCCACCTCTCCTTCGAGTACATGGCTGAGATGACCCGCCGGTCGACATGGGAGAAGGAACCTGTGGGTCGAGGCATCATCGTGTACTGCTCGGGCCTCCGACCGGTGTGGCCGGAGGCCCGAGCGGCTCTGGCCCGTCAACACGCCACGGCGCACGTACCAGCGGTCGGTTCGGAACCGAGTCCGGGTATGTTGGCCGCGACGGTTCGACGACGAGGTGTTACACCTCCTGGCTGTGACCGATGCACCAGCCGGGGGTCTCCTCCTCCTCGGAGTGCGCGACCACCTCGGGGGACTCGGGCTCGACCTCGTTCTCTTCCCTCTTCGCTTCCGACATGTCGGTTCTCCTTTCGCTCTTCCGCCGAACATGCTTCTCGGCGCCGACGGAAACGTTACGAGCCTCTGGTTGACCGCCGGTATGTCGACGGTGAACTGGTACCGGCCCACCACCGGTGTGGTCGACAACTACCGCGCAGGCCGCCAGGCCACGGATTCGCCCATCACGTCAACAAAGTGGCCTTCCGGTGACGTCGCACAGGCTTCAGGAGCACGCCCCGGACGCATATCAGCACCACCTGACAGTTCGACGCGGACTGTCGGTGATCGCCGGGACAGGTCCGGTGAGACTTCCGGCATGCCGGCGATGGTGTCCTCCCATACCAACGGCTAACCAGAATGCAACCGACAACTGGGACTCTGCGTGGGCGCGGCCAACGATCGCGCCGAATGACGCGGGTACCAGCCGAGGTGGTTGACCACATCACCCCGTCAGGAACAGGAGCGGTAACCGGATGGCGTCGCTGTCACCCTCACCCCCGGCGTTGACCTGGGGACTGCGTGGGCGTGGCCCCTCCGACATTCCGGTGCTGGCCGCGGGAGCCGAGCAGATATCGCCGGAGTGGGCCTTCACCGGTTCCACCGGGCAAGGGGTCAGTGTCTGCGTGGTCGACAGTGGGGTGGAACGTGACCACCCGCTGGTCGGGTCGGTGAACGGCTCGTGGGTGGTGACATCCGGCGAGGACGGTACCGAGGTGGTGGAGACCACCACCGGTGACGTGTGTGGCCACGGCACCGCCTGCGCCGGCATCGTCCGGGCGATCGCGCCGGACTGCGATCTGTACAGCGTGCGGGTGCTGGGCGAGAACCGGTCGGGCACCGGGGACGTCCTGCTCGCCGGGCTGCGGTGGGCGGTGCGGCGCGGTTTCGACGTCATCAACATGAGCCTGTCGACCACCCGCGAACGCTTTGCCGCCGAACTGCGCGAGCTGGCCGACCTGGCCTACTTCGGCGGCACCACGATCGTCGCCTCGGCGCACAACACCCCGGTGGAGAGCTTCCCGTGGCGATTCTCCTCGGTGATCTCGGTGGGCAGCCACCAGGAGGACGACCCAGATCTCTACCTGTACAACCCACATCCGCCGGTGGAGTTCTTCGCCCACGGGCAGAACGTGCAGGTCGCCTGGCTGGGCGGTGGCACGAGTCGCAGCACCGGAAACAGCTTCGCCACCCCACGGATCGCCGGCCGGTGCGCACTCGCGCTGGCCAAGCACCCCGGGCTCACCCCGTTCCAGCTCAAGTCGGTGCTCTACCTCACCGCATCGAACGTCCACACCCGACCGAGGTCTGCATGATGGAACACAACGGGTTAGGTCCCACCCTTGCTGGTCTCGATCCGCAGAGTCGGGTCGCCGAACTGCTCCGGTCGATCGTGGACGTGGCTCGGGCGATCTTCGGTGCCGCGGCGAGCTCGATCTTCCTTCTCGACGAGGCCACCAACGAACTGGTGTTCCAGGCCGTGTCCGGGCAGGGCGAGGACTTTCTGGTGGGCACCCGCTTCCCGGCCAACCGCGGCATCGCCGGCTGGGTGGTCGCCTCCGGTGAGGCGCTGGTCGTCGACGACCTGGCCAGCAACGCCGCCTTCGCCCGGGACCTGGCTGAGTCGACCCGCTACGTGCCACAGGCCCTGATGGCCGCCCCGCTCATCTCCGACGACGTGATCGGAGTGTTGGAGGTGCTCGACCCGGTACCCCAGTCCCGGTCGAGTCTGGGCGAACTGGATCTGCTGGCACTGTTCGCCAGGCAGGCCGCCGTCGCCCTGCGCCTGGCCGACGAGCACCAGACGCTGGTGGCCGCCGCCACCCCGGCGACCGTTCCGGCACCGGCGTCCGACCCGGTCAGCCAGGAGGCGCAGACGCGCCTGGTGGACGCCTTCCGCGACTTCCTGCGCACCCACCCGGTGGACTGAACCCACGCCGGGGTCCGTCTGGTCCTACCGGGCAGCAGCCAGGGCACAACCGCACGCCAACCGGATGGCTGGCGCCTGCGCCAAGCATGGACGGTGACCTTGGAGGGGACTGCCATGAGCGATGTCGGAGAACAACCGGAGTCGGCGGCCGGCCGCGAGGTGTTGCGATCCCTCGGCCTGGAAATGGGTGAACTGGACGAGGCGCAGCGTGAGGTGCTCGACCACCTGACCGACGAGGAGGTGACGGTCCTGTTGGAGGTCCGCCGCCGGTTACTCGACGCCGAACCGGAGGTGTCCGCGCACACCACACCGCTGACCATCGGCGGGCTGTTCTTCTGAGCAGGCCAGCCAGGCCGGGCAGGCCGGGCAGGCCGGTGCCGGCGCTACCGGCCGGCACCGACGGTCTGGGTCCTGGCCACCGCGTACACCCGCATCGGCTCGGCGATCCGGAACCGCACCTCACCCACACCGTCCGGGTCGCTGCGCGCCTGTACGGCGTGACAGTCGGCCAGCGCCTCCAGGGCCCGCTCGGCAGCCTGCGGGTCGGTGCGGGCCGCCGCGACGAAGTCGGCGAGTTCGAACTCGGTCGGCCCCAACCGGGACGCCACCTCCAGGGCGGCCCGTTCGCCGTGATCAAGGTCGTCCCAGAACCGGTCCAGCATGGTCCGCACCGACAGGTCGCCGGCCACCAGTTCGTCGAGCAGTCGGTCGCCCTCCAGCCGCTGGGCGAACCGGGCCGGGCTCAGGTGCTGTAACGCGTGCAGCCGGATCCCGGCGATCCGCAGCGCCATCGGCAGACCCCCGCAACATTCCACGATCCGTTCGGCGGTGGTCTGGTCCAGGTCGGGCCGGCCCTGGGCAGCGCTGCGTAACAGCGAGTTCGCCGGGCCGGACGACAGTGGCCCGAGCCGTTCGTGGAACCCCACCGACAACCCACCCAGGTACCGCCGGCTGGTCACCAGGACAGAGGTCGGCCCGACTCCGGGTAACAGCCGGCGAACCTGGTCCTCCCCGCCGGGGTCGTCGTAGACGAGCAGCATCTTCCGGTCGGCGAGCAGGTGCCGGAACAGGGCCAGTCGACGGGGCTCACTGGCCGGTTGTTCCTCCGGTTCGACGCCGAGATGGTCCAGCATCTCGCCGAGCACCGCGTGTGCGGGTTGGGGCGCCCCGGTGTGGTCGCGGAGCGACACCAGCAACTGGCCGTCCGGGTACCGCTCACAGAGTTGGTGGGCCAGCCGGACCGCGACCGTGGTCTTACCGACCCCGGGTGGACCGGAGAGGGTGACCAACCGGCCGGTCGCCTCCTGCCCGGCCGGTGCCAGCAGCGCGGTCAGTGCCGCGGTGACCCGCCGACGTCCGACGAAGTCCTCCACGACCCGCGGTAGTCCGGCTGCGTGCGCGATCACCGCCC
>DATCWR010000230.1:0-6819 GCA_036566245.1 Mycobacteriales bacterium
GACCTCGCCGTGTTCGACCCGCAGGAGATAACCACCCGGGCGGTACTGCAACCGGTCCCGTTGCGTGCCGAGCAGCCGACGGATCCGCGACACGTGGGCCTGCAACGCGTTGGCCGACCGTGATTCCTCGGGCCACATCCATCTGGCCAACCGCTCGGCCGGTATGACCTGGTTTCGGAAGACAAGCAGCGCGCTGAGCAGCGCCGACTCGTGCGCGCCGTTCGGCTCATGCCGGCCACCGTCGTGTTCGACGCATACCGGGCCCAGCACGGCGAGCGCCACACCATTCACGCCCTCATCTTGGCTGACGGGCCCCTGTCGCGACCCAGGCGACTGACGAAGTCCTGACCAACCTGACCAACACCCGGTTCTCCACTGTCGGTCCGAGCCGGGCATGTCAGCGGCATGTCAGCGAACCGTCCGAGCATCACCCGTGTGCAACCCACACACCACATGGCCGCGCCCAGCACGCGGTCCGACGATGTCCGACGTGACCGCCACCGTCCAGATGGGGAGGAGACGGCGACCGTGGGCTTCATCGGCCTGGGTGTCATGGGCCAACCCATGGCGCTCAACCTCGCCCGGGCCGGGACGCCGCTCGCCGTCTGGAACCGCACCGCCAAGCGGAGCGAGCCGCTGCGTGCCTCTGGCGCGGAGGTGGCGGCCAGTGCCTCCGAGGTGTTCGCCCGCGCGCGGATCGTGCTGCTCATGCTGGCCGACGGCGCCGCGACCGACGCAGTTCTTGGCCGGGGCACGCCAGACTTCCGTGCGAACGTCAACGGCCACACGATCGTCCATATGGGGACGACCTCACCCGGGTACTCCCACGGACTGGAAGCCGACGTGCGGGCGGCCGGCGGCAGCTATGTCGAGGCCCCCGTCTCAGGCTCACGCAAACCCGCCGAGGCGGGTCAACTCGTCGGCATGCTGGCCGGCGACGACGCGGCAGTGGACGATGTTCGCCCGCTGTTCGGGCCGATGTGCACCGAGACGACCGCCTGCGGCCCGGTCCCGAACGCGTTGCTCATGAAGCTCGCGGTCAACATATTTCTGATCACCATGGTCACCGGTCTGGCCGAGGCGGTACACTTCGCCGACCGGCACGGCCTGGACATGCGCCGATTCCAGGCTGTGTGCGATGCCGGGCCGATGGCCAGCAGCGTGTCCCGAGGCAAGATCGCCAAGCTGGTCAACCACGACCTCGAGGTCCAGGCGTCGATCACCAACGTGCTGGAGAACAACCGGTTGATCGCAGAAGCCGCACGACACGCGGGCCTTGCCTCGCCCCTGCTGGACGTCTGCCACACCCTCTATGGCGAAACCGTCGCGCTCGGGCACGGCCATGCCGACATGGCGGCGGTCATCCACGCGATCGAGGACCGCACCCAGGCCGAGGTCCAGGTCGAGGCCCAGACCGAAGACCCAGCCACGGTTCAGTCCGAGGTTCAGTCCGCGCCCTGACGTACATTCCGCGAGGGCTCCCACGAGGCTCTGGTGATCCCACATGGGGCATCACCAGAGCTCCACCCCTGAACGCCAACGCTCGTCCCGGACCATCTCCGCATGCGCAGGCAGCGCTTCCTGAGCCACCAGCGGCCAACACGCAGCAGAGTGTGGACCTCACATCACGCGGCCGGTCTTCGAACGGCTGGTCAGCAGCTCTCCCAACCCACCACACTGCCACGGTGCGACAACTCACGGCTCCCGTAACAACTTTCGTTCGATCCCACCATGGTGAACCACGTAGTACGCGTACGTCCGATCCTTCACCGCACACCGAACAGCGCGATGTATCTGAGGCGCGTGCATCAGGAACCGTTCGGCCTTCGCCACCCGGGTCAACTGGGCGCTGTCCAGGCAGAACGCCATCGCCGAATACTCGATTATCGCCCGTACTGCCGCATTGTTCCGTCGGATCCGGTCATCCTGACTGAGTAACACCCAGCCGCGCACGGCTCCATATGTCATCCACTCGTCATCGCCTACCTGCTGGGCGTCGTGGGGGAACTCGTCGGCGATGCGCCGCACCACCCAACCCTTGCCGATGAGGATTCCTGGCGCCTCCTTACCGAGGCAACGGTCAGCGAAGAACTCAGGCGGCGACTCGGATAATCTTTTCGACCGTGTCACGTTCCAGTCCGTAGTCCTCGGCGACCGCGTCGAATGACTCACCTGCTCGCCACATGCTCACAAGCGCGGATACGGGAGTTCTGGTGGATTCCTCCACCGGGGTTCCCCATCCGAACCGTGGGTCGATGACAACCGTGGCGTCTTCGTACTGCGACAGCACCAGCCGGGACGGAAACGTCTCGCCCTCCGGCCACGTGACGTACCGCAGATGATCCTTGATGATCTCCCGGATTGGTCGCTGCCCGTCGCCGACTCGGGCCAGGTCATCCTCGTCCATATGGTGGATGAACAGGTCGATGCCGTCAGTTGCAATTTTGTTGGTGGCCAGCCCGTACGGCGTGCCGAAGGTGTGACGCACCTCTGCCGCCGCCGCGGCGATCTTCCGCTTCGACAGTTTCATGTCGCGTAGCGACCGCAGAACATACGCCTCGATGACCGCGACGAACGGTACCGACGGCCAACCGCGTCGATGCTGGGGCACGCTGTGTACCAGCGGGTCCCCGGCGGCCTTTTCGGCGAGCCACGAGTAGACCGTGCTCTCGGGTATGGACAGGTGTCTGGCCGTTTCGGCCGGGGTCAGGATCGGATCAGCAAGGATGTTCACCATCGAGCATCACCTTCCTGACCTTCGCGTCATCGTCCATGGTCGGCTTGGCGTCCGAGCTGTGGTACCCGCCCACCGTCGTGGTGGGACCACCATACGTAACGACATGGCATGTTGCTGGGTGACGAGGTCAGCGAGCGCCCTACCCGAAGGGGCAGACTGCGCTTTCCCGGGGTTCGAGTCGGCGCGGGGTCGAGCAACCCGGCGCGCCACGGCGGCCGACGAGGATGGAGATCAGCCTGCGACGGCACGTTCCAGTTCGGCGATGTCGATCTTCTTCATCGTCAGCATCGCCCGCATGGCGCGCTGCGAGCGTTCCTGGTCGTGGTCGGTGGTCAGTTCGATGAGCCGGGTCGGGACGACCTGCCAGGACAGGCCGAACCGGTCCTTCAGCCACCCGCAGACCCCCTCCTCGCCGCCCTCGGACAACGTCGACCAGTACCGGTCGACCTCGGCCTGGTCGGTGCAGAGGATCTGGAACGACACGGCCTCGGTGAAGTGGAACTCCGGCCCGCCGTTGAGGGCGGTGAACGGGCGTCCGTCCAGTTCGAACTCCACGGTCATCGCCATGCCCTCCGGGCGCGGGCCGGCCGAGCCGTAACGCGACACCTTGGTGATCCTGGAGTTCGGGAAGACCGAGCAGTAGAACTCGGCGGCCTGCTCACCCTCGGTGTCGAACCACAGGCACGGGATGATCCTGGTGACCGATGCCATCGTCGTGTCCTCTCCTTGGGGGCGCGCGCCGGGTCGGTTCCACTCTGACCGAACCGGAGTCAACCCGCATCCGGCGTCACTCCGTGGTGTCGCCGAGGGACTCCAGCAGCGTCCGCAGCAGGGTGACCAGGGTGTCGCGCTGGTCCGGCGAGAGGGCTGACAGCACCCGGTTCTCGGTGGCGATGTGGTCTGGCAGGGCTGCGTCGATCAGCGCGCGTCCCTCGTCGGTGAGCGCCACGTACACCCCGCGGCCGTCGGACTCGTTGGGGGTGCGGGTGACCAGGCCGCGCTCCTGGAGGCGGTCGAGGCGCTGGGTGATCGCTCCTGAGGTGACCATGGACGCCCGCATCAGTTCGGTGGGGGTCAGTCGGTGCGGTGGGTCACTGCGGCGAAGGGTGGCCAGCATGTCGAACGACGGTCGGTCCAGGCCGTGCGCACCGAACGTGCGGCCCAGTTCGACGCTGATCAGCCGCGAGGCGCGGGACAACCGGCCGATCACCGCCATCGGGGACACGTCGAGGTCGGGTCGCTGCGCCTCCCACTGCCGCACCACCAGGTCGACGTGATCTGCCATCGCCTCAGCGTAGTGCTGTGGGGTGGGTCACCACGGTGGTGGGATGTCTTAGCGGTGAGATAATTTGTCTCAGTGCTAAACAATCGCCTCACGATGCTGCTGGTGACCGCGCTGACCCCGATGGTCTGGGGCACCACCTACCTGGTCACCACCGAGATGCTGCCGGAGAACCGCCCGTTACTCGCCGGGCTGCTGCGGGCCCTGCCGGCCGGCCTGTTACTGGTCGCCCTCACCCGCCGCCGACCACACGGCGTGTGGTGGTGGCGTGCCGCGGTGCTGGGAACCCTGAACATCGGCCTGTTCTTCGCGCTGCTGTTCGTCGCCGCCTACCGGTTACCCGGCGGGGTGGCCGCGACCGTCGGCGCACTGCAACCGCTGATCGTTGCCGGGCTTTCCGCCGGACTGCTCGGCGAACGCCTGACCCTGCGCACGGTTGTCGCCGCGCTCGCGGGCGTGGGAGGGGTCAGCCTGCTCGTGTTGCGCGCCGACGCGCAACTGGACACCCTGGGCGTCGCCGCCGCGGCCGGCGGCGCGGTGTCCATGGCCGCCGGTGTCGTGTTGAGCAAGCGGTGGACCTCCCCGGCTCCGCTGCTGGCGACCACCGGGTGGCAGCTCGTCGCCGGTGGGCTGCTGCTCCTGCCGTTCACCCTGCTCGTGGAGGGCCCGCCCCCGGCCCACCTGACCGCCACGACCCTCGCCGGCTATGCCTACCTGTCGATCATCGGATGCGCTGTCGCGTACGCGCTGTGGTTCCGGGGCATCAACGCACTGTCGCCGACCCACGTGACCTTCCTCGTCCTGCTCAGCCCGGTGGTGGCCACCGCACTGGGGTGGCTCGTCGTCGACGAGGAACTCACCCCGGCGCAGGTACTGGGCGCGGTCGTCGTACTGGTTTCCCTTGTCGCGGCACAGAAGCGGGGTACCGACCGCACCCGCCGGCCCGCACCGGTTCCCAGCGGCTCGTCAACCAACTGACGAACGTGGGTAACCCGACATGCCCTCCGCAGCTATCCGATCAGTCGGTGATCCGGGGATCGGTGTCCGAAAGCGGCCGTAGCGACGTAGCGATACGAAGGAGGTCCGGAGTCGGGCCGGGAAAGTTCTCGGCCTGGACCCGGACCAACACGCCGGGGCGCTCCTCCCACATCAGGGAGGCGCTGTGGGAGGACGGCCGGGACTCCGAGCGGTAGGCGGCCCGGTGTCCGCGCACGGTGGTGATCCGCATGCCGGGCGCGAGCAGTGCGTCGAACGAGTCATGGTTGTGGTTGACACTGATGGTGACCTGCCCGACGTCAGGTCTGGATCCGTCGTAGACGACCGTCCATCCCGGTTCCCGGTCGGCACCAGGGAAGGCCGGCACCGAGGCAACCTTGGTGTAGCCGGCGGTCAGGTCGGCTGGTAGGTCGACGGTTGCCAGGGCCGGGTCGATCCTCAGCGCCTGGACCATCTCCGTGATCTCGTCCCGACGCATCCCCTGGCCCTCCGCCCGCCAGCGCATCCCGGCCTCGGTCCACATGAACGCCTGGAAGGGGCTGTCGGGCTCCCCGTAGACGGTGACGGAGTAGCCCCGTACCCGGATGGTGCCGGTGCTGCTGCCCAGAGCGAACGAGTCGGCGCCCGGACCCCACACGGTGAACGTCCGTTCGACCGTGCGCCGGTCAGGCTCATACCTGACCAACACCAGAGGCGCCGGAGCCTTCGGACACACGATCCCCTCGGCAGCGTGTGCGATGTCCAGGTGCAGCCCCGGCGGAATCGTCGCGGCGTCCGGCAGCATGCGCAGCCCGTCGGCGGCGGTCGGGGCGGCCCGCCTCCCCACCACCTGACAGTTGGCCTCGTCCGGGACGGCGGTAAGCGTGCGCCCTCCGGCGATCACCTGGCTGGTACGAGCAACCAGGTCCGGCGCTGCCACCGCACCTCCGGCGATCACCGCCACGGCGATCGAGCCGATCCACATCCCCCGCCGCCGACGCCGGATCTGTCGACCACGGGAAATCACGCCGCCCACCGCCGGCACCCTGTGCGCACCCTCGCCCATCCGACGCAGCCGGTCCTCGTTCAGGCTCATCGCGCGTTCCCCTCGTACTCGTCCCGCAGTGCCGCCGCCAACGACACCCGGGCTCGGTGCAACGTGGTGGCCACCGTTCCCCGGCTCACGCCCATCAGGTGCGCCACCTCCTGCTCGGGAAGATCAGCCAGATATCGCAACGCCACCGCGGTCCGCGCCCGTGGGGACAGCGAACGCACCGCAGCCCACAACGCGTCATCGGTCTCCACCGGGCATGACACCGGCTCACGCGTCGCGCGGCGACGTTCCAACCGGCGCCTGCGCGCCCACGAACGCACCAGGTTCAACGCGACCACGTACACCCAGCCGCTCGGCGAGGCCATTCGCGACACCGCCGGCCAGCGGGCGAACGCCCGCGCGAATGCCTCGGCCACCGCGTCCTCGGCCAACGCGTCGTCGCCCACCACCGCGCGCATTGTCATCAACACCCGCGGCGCCTCCGCCGCGTACCAGGCGGAGAAGTCCACCGCACCCCCTGGCGTCACGGCGTCCAACCTCATGCCCACCAACGTCCGACACCCCGCCCAACGTTGACAACCCGCCACCACATGTTCGTCCGAGCGGTGCGGGCCTGCGACGGCAACGGCTATCCACCGATGTTGGGCAGAGCTCGCCGACCGGGACGGTCCTGGCCGCACCGAACAGCCATCGCCCATCGTGAAGCTCACGACCGTCTGTAGTGGATGGTGATCGACCCGGGGCCGGGCGCCGCGCGCGCTCGGGGCTGCT
>DATCWR010000236.1:0-6119 GCA_036566245.1 Mycobacteriales bacterium
CACCTCGCCGGCCTCGGTTCGGCGGGTCCACTCCGGTTCGACGGTCTGCTCCGGTTCGGTGGCCGGTGGCGGGAAGTGTTCGCGCCAGTACCGGGCGATCTCCACCCGGGTGGTCACCCACACGTCGTCACGGTCCGCGGCGCGGGCCAGGAACTCGGCGAGTGCCGAGGAGCGGGCGGCCTGTCCGGACAGCCGTGGATGCAGGCCGACCGACATGACCCGCGGCGCGCCGTCGTCCTCGGTGGCCAGGAAGTCCAGCGCACGTACGCAGTAGTCGACGAAGTCGCTGGGTCCGCCCAGGTGTCCGTAGTGGTAGAAGCTGTCGTTGTAGGTCATGGAGTAGGGCACCACCAGGTGCCACTGCCCGGCCACGGGTGTGTAGTAGGGGATGTCGTCGTTGTAGGCGTCCGCGTCGTAGAGGAACCCGCCGTCGGCCACCAGCAACTCTCGGGTGTGGACGCTGGGCATCCAGCGTGAGTACCAGCCCAGCGGCCGTTGTCCACAGGTGGCGGCGATCGACGCGACCGCCGCGGCGATCGCCTCGGCCTCCTGCTCGCGACTCATCGTCCACGCCTCGGCCCAGCGGTAGCCGTGCGCACAGATCTCGTGTCCGGACTCCACCAGCCACGAGGCGGCGTCGGGGTTGCGTTCCAACGCCCGGGCGGCGGCGAAGGCGGTGGTGCGCACACCGAGTCGGTCGAACAGCCGCAACAGTCGGAATATCCCGGCGCGGCTGCCGTACTCGTAGACCGACTCGGTGCCCAGGTCACGGTAGTGCGGGTCGAGTACCCGGGGCACCTCGCCGAGGCCCTCGTTCCGGTCGTCACCGTCCCCGATGGACCGCTCGGAGCCCTCCTCGACGTTCACCACCACGTTGAGCGCGACCCGGGCACCGCCGGGCCACTCACCCTGTGGCGGGGTACGTCCGTAGCCGACCAGGTCACGGCCGGGGCCGATCGCAGTGCTCACACCCTCACTCCCTCACCAAGTCGCCTGATGGCGTCATCAGCCCAGACCACGTCGCCGTACTGACGGTCCAGGTCGGACAGTGACACCAGGTGGGAGATGTCGAACCGGTCGAACACACAGTCGGCCGGCACGATCACCCGGAAGTTCAGCGACGCCGCGTCCACCGCGGTGGCGCGCACACAGTTGCTGGTCGACCCACCGACCACGATGACCGTGTCGACACCCCGGTCCACCAGCATCCCCAGCAGTGGTGTGCCGACGAACGCCGACGGCTTCTTCTTCACCAGCACCACGTCGCCGTCCCGGGGCGCCACCACGTCGGCGATGCGGGCGCCGAAGCTGCCCTCCAGGCACCAGGTCTCCGACTCGACCAGGTCCCGCTTGAGTCGGTAGACGCCCATGTCCGAGCCGTCGCGCGCCAACTCGAACCGGGTGTAGAAGACCGGTGCGCCCGCGGCCCGGGCCGCGTCCAGCAGCCGGGCGATGGTCCCGGCGGCGCGCCGGCCGACCTCACCACACGAGGACACGTACTCGGCCGGCCCGTCGGGTTCGTCGGCCCCGCCGACCGGGCCGAGCATGTAGTTCTGCACGTCGATGACCACGACCGCCGGCCTGGTACCGAACCCGGCCCGTCGGGCGAACCGACCCCGGGCCAGGCGTTCCCGGTCGGCCTCACCCAGCAGGTGACTCCACAGCACCGAGGGGTCCGACGGCCTGCCGGTCTGGTCTGTCTCACCGGATGTCATCGGGGTTCTCCCTGGTCGTCGCGTCGCACGGCCTTCAGGCGGGCCAGTACCGCCTGGCGGTCCGCGTCGATGGCGGTCTGGCCGGTGCGACGGATCTGCCCCGGGGTGCGGGAGAGCTTCGGGACGACGTTCTGCATCCGCACCTGGCCCAGGTCGGAGTCGGGTACCGACACGATGCTCTGCCGGGCCAGGAACTGCGGGTCGGTGACGATCTGGTCGGTCTCGTACACCGGCGCGATGGGCGCCTGGAACCGTTCGAACGCCGCCAACACCTCGTCGAGCCGGTGCCCGCCGATCCACTCGGACACGATGGCGTCGACCAGTTCGGCGTTGGCGAACCTGCCGGCCGGCTGGCTGAACCGTTCGTCCTCGGCCAGTTCGGGCTGCCCGATGGCGGCGAACACCCGGTTGGCGATCTGCTGGGTGCCCGCGGACAGCGCCACCCAACGGTCGTCGGCGGTCCGGTAGGCGTTACGGGGGGCGGTGCGGGGCGACCGGTTCCCCTGGCGGTGTTGGAGGATGCCGAGTTGGTCGTACTCGACCACCTGCGGTCCCAGGATGTTGAACAGCGGCTCGTACAGGCTCAGGTCCACCACCTGGCCGCGTCCGGCGCCCTGCCGGTCCCGCCACCGCAGCGCGGCCAGCACCGCCGAGGTGCCGGTCAACGCGGCCACACCATCGGCCAACCCGAACGGCGGCAGGGTCGGCGGTCCGTCGGCGGTTCCGGTGATCGCGGCGAACCCGCTGAACGCCTCGGCCAGGGTGCCGAATCCGGGTCGGTCGGCGTAGGGGCCGGTCTGGCCGAACCCGGTGACCCGCACCATGACCAGGCCGGGGTTGCGGGCGGCCAGGTCGTCGTAGCCCATCTGCCAGGATTCCAGCCGGCCCGGCCGGAAGTTCTCGATGACCACGTCGGCCCAGGCGCACAGGTCCCGGGCGATGTCCCGGTCCTCGGTCCGGTGCAGGTCCAGGGCGATCAGGTCCTTGTTGCGGGAGATCACCTTCCACCACAGCGGCACGCCGTCACGCGACCTGCCCCAGCGACGGGCGTCGTCGCCCCGCGGGTGTTCGACCTTGACCACGTCGGCGCCGAAGTCGGCCAGGATGGTGGCGATCAGCGGCCCGGCGTACAGCGAGGCCATGTCCACGACCCGCAGTCCGGCCAGTGCCGCGTACTCCTGGTCCGGCGCGTCCCCGTTGACCTGCTCGGGTGTGCTCACGCCCGTTCCGCCTCGGCGAGGACCTGCTGCGCCCGGTAGAGGATGGGATAGTCGACGAGTTCACCGTCCACCCCGACCGCGCCCCGGCCCTGCGCCTCGGCGGCCTCGAACGCGGCGACCAGCCGACGGGCGCGTTCGACCTGCCAGGTGCTGGGCCGGTAGACCTCGTCGATGACGGCGAGCTGGCTGGGGTGGATGGCGTGTTTGCCGTAGAAGCCCAGCCGCCGTGACTCGATGGCCTCGGCCCGCAGCGCGTCCAGGTCGTCGAACCTCGGGTACACCGAGTCATGGGGTGGTTCGAGTCCGGCCTGTCGTGAGGCCAGCACCAACTGACTCTTGGCGAACAGCAGCGTTTCCCCGGACCCGCCGTCCTCGTGCGGCCAGTCGACACCGACGTCGAGGGAGAAGTCTCCGGCCCCGAAGCACAGCCGACGCAGTCGGGGGCTGGCCGCGGCGATCTCGAACACCTGCCGGACCCCGGCGACGGTCTCCACGGTGGCCATGAGTTCGATGTCACCGACCGGCAACCCGGCCCGACGCTCGAAGCAGGAGATCAGGGCGTCGACCATCTGCACGTCGGCGGCCCGGGTCGCCTTGGGCAGGTTCACGCCGGTCAAGCCCGGCCGAACCACGGCCTCGATGTCGTCAACGAGGTGTGCGCTGTCGACCGGGTTCACCCGGACATGCAACCTGGCCTGTGCGCCGAACCGGTCGATCGCACCGGCGACCAGCGCGCGGCTGGCGGCCTTCTGCGCGGGGGGAACCGCGTCCTCCAGGTCGAGGATGAAGGCACGCGGTCGCAACTGCGGGATCTTGGCGAGCTTCTCCTCCTCGGTGCCCGGAATGAACAGCATGGTGATCGGCAGGAGTGCCGCGTCCACGTGGGTGCTCCTCGTGCGCGTCGATGACGTCGGTGGGCTGGTCAGTGCTGTGCCGCGGTGGCCGGGTCGGACCGCGCGGGCGGTGTCGTGTGCGGTGTGGTGGGCGGTGTGGTGGGCGCGGTGGGCCAGGCGTCGTAGCGGGCCGGGTCCGCGCCGAGCAGGGCGGACAGGTCGCGGGCCGCGCCGAACAGTGCGGGCAGGGACGCCACCCGGGTCGGTGCGTCGAACCGGGAACTCGGTCCGGCCAGGGTGAGTGACCCGTACACCCCGTCGCGGGCGAACAGCGGAACGGAGATCGCCCCGACCCCGGGCGTACGGTCCCCGTCGGTGGACAGGTACCCGACCTGACGGATCAGGTGCAGGTGTTCGTGAAGCACGTGCTGTTGGTCGTCGGTCAACCCGGTGCTGAGTTCGTTGACCGTGTCGGCGCCGACGAAGGCGAGGATCACCTTGCCGGACGGGCCGGCGGTCAACGGCAGCGCGTCGCCCACGGGCAGGCCACGGCGCAGCATCTCGCGGCTTTCCAGCCCGGCGACGCAGACCCGCAACTGACCGAAGCGACGTTGCAGGCTCACCGTCTCACCGGACGCCTCACGTAGTTCGTGGAGCAGCGGGAAGAAGTGCATCCGGACCTGGTCGGGCAGGCTGGCCGACATGGCGATCCCGACGAAGGTCGGACCCACCGAGTACTTCTTCGTCTCGGCGTCGCGCACCAGCCAGCCACGGGCGACCAGCAGGGCCAGTAGCCGGGAGCAGGTCGTCTTGTCCAGTCCCGCCCTGCCCGCGATCTCCAACAGTCCACAGGGCGCCGATGCCCTCGCCACCTGCTCGAGGAGGACCAACGTACGCTCTGCCGCCTTACTCAAGAATGACCCTCACTCTCACATAGTGAGAGTCCCTCTCTCACAATGAGAGCGTAGGGCGTGGCGATGTGCGACGTCAATAGGTGTTGGGGGACCGATCTGGCCTGGCCAGATGCGGCGCCACAGCCCCCGCCCCCGGTGCGGTTCCACCCGACCGACCGCGGTACGACAACGGCGACCGCGGGTAGGGAGGTGTTCGGGTCGCGCGCCCGTGCGGCGTCGGACCAGACGATCCCGGAAGCCGGCAGGAGGCTGGTCGCGGTGTTCGGGTACACGATGATGTGCGAACAGGCAGGACCGGCGCAGCTCGTCCGGGACGTGGCGTTGGCCGAGGACGCCGGATTCGACTTCTCGGTGACCAGCGACCACTACCAACCATGGCTACCCGAACAGGGCCACTCCGGTTACACCTGGTCGATCCTGGGCGCCGCCGCGCAGGCCACCGATCGGATCGGGCTGATGAGCTACGTGACCTGCCCGACCATGCGGTACCACCCGGCGATCGTGGCGCAGAAGGCGGCGACCATGCAGATCCTGTCCGGTGGACGGTTCCGACTGGGGCTGGGCGCCGGGGAGAACCTCAACGAACACGTGGTGGGCGGTCGGTGGCCGACGGTCGGCATCCGCCACGAGATGCTCGGCGAGGCCGTCGAGGTGATCACCGACCTGCTGGACGGGAAGACGGTCAACCACCGGGGCCGACACTTCGACGTCGAGTCGGCCCGGCTGTGGGACCTGCCCGACACCCCGGTGCCGGTCGGTCTCGCGGTGTCCGGACCCGAGTCGTGCCGGCTCGCCGGGGAGCGTGCCGACATCATGATCGCCACCGAACCCGAACCGGAACTCGGCCGGATGTTCGACGCGGCCGGCGGTGCCGGCAAACCTCGGGTCGGACAGGTCGTGGTCGCCTACGACACCGACCGGGACGCGGCGATACGGCGGGCGCACCGGCAGTTCCGCTGGTTCGGACTGGGATGGAAGGTCAACGCCGACCTGCCTGGACCGTCCTCGTTCGACGCGGCAACCCAGACGGTCACCGCCGAACAGGTCGCCACCGACATCCCCTGCGGACCGAACCTCGACGAGCACGTGGCGGCGGTCCGCCGTTACCTGGACGCCGGGTTCACCGAGGTCGCCCTGCTCCAGATCGGAGGCGACCAACAGGAACCGTTCCTCCGCTGGGCCGAGCGGGAACTGCTTCCCGCCCTGCGCTCACCCTGATCCGACCCGCCTCGATCCGGTCAGGACCTGTCGGTACCTGTGAGCACCCTTCCGGGGACGGCCTCACCGGCGCGCGGCAGCGGTGGCCCGGGCGTTGGCCTTCTCGATGGCGCGGACGAGTTGTGGCTTGGACATCCGGGACCGGCCGGGTACGTCCAGCCGCTTCGCCACCTGGTACAGGTGTTCCTTGGACGCGCGCGCGTCCACTCCCCCGGCGCT
>DATCWR010000243.1:0-5493 GCA_036566245.1 Mycobacteriales bacterium
CCCTGTCGGCTGTCTGTCGGTTACGCAGCACGTAGAAGTTCTCCACCGCGACCGGGGCCGGTCCACCGGAGGATTCCCCGAACGGCCCGGAGCCGCCCATGCCCGGGCCGCCCTCGTAGTCCAGGCTGCACTCGGTGGCCAGTTCCTCCAGGCCGTGCGCGGCCTCGGCGTGCGCGGGCGGGATCACGTACCGCTCGTCGTACTTCGCCAGCGCCAACAGCCGGTACATGTCATACATCCGCTCGCCGGTCATCCCGACCGCCGCCGGAATCGACTCGTCCGGTTCGCGGCCCATGTTGATGTCCCGCATGTAACTGCGCATCGCGGCCAGTCGGCGCAGCACCGTGGTCACCGGTTCCGGGTCGCCGGCGGTGAACAGTTGGGCCAGGTAGTCCACCGGGATGCGCAGGGCGTCGATCGCGGCGAACAGGTTGCCCCGGTCCTCCGCGTCGTGGCCGGTGTCCCGGATCACGTCGACCACAGGGGACAGTGGCGGGATGTACCAGACCATCGGCATGGTGCGGTACTCCGGGTGCAGCGGCAACGCCACCTGGTAGGTGTTGATCAGACTGTAGATCGGGGAGCGCTGCGCGGCGGTGATCCAGTCCGTCGGAATCCCGGCCCGTTCGGCCTCCTGGATCACCTCCGGATCGTTCGGGTCGCAGAACACCTCACGCTGCGCCTGGTACAGGTCGTGCTCGTCGGGTACCGACGCGGCGGCCAGCACCTTGTCCGCGTCGTAGAGCATCAGTCCGATGTAGCGCAGCCGCCCCACGCAGGTCTCCGAACACACCGTGGGCAGCCCGACCTCGATCCGGGGGAAACAGAACGTGCACTTCTCCGCCTTGCCGGTGCGGTGGTTGAAGTACACCTTCTTGTACGGGCAGCCGGTCACGCACATCCGCCAACCCCGGCAGCGGTCCTGGTCGACCAGCACGATGCCGTCCTCGGAGCGCTTGTAGATCGCCCCGGACGGGCAGGACGCCGCACACGACGGGTTCAGGCAGTGTTCGCAGATCCGCGGCAGGTAGAACATGAACGTCTGCTCGAACTCGAACTTCACCTTGTCGGCGATCTGCTTGAGCATCGGGTCGTTGTGCCCCTGCTCGGGGGCGCCACCCAGGTCGTCGTCCCAGTTGGCCGACCAGCGGATCTTCATGTTCTTGCCGCTGATCAGCGAACGCGGCCGGGCCACCGGCACGTGTTCCTGCAACGGCGCGTTGGTCAGGTTCTCGTAGTCGTAGGTCCACGGCTCGTAGTAGTCGTCGATGGAGGGCATCTTCGGGTTGCTGAAGATGGTCATCAGCTTGCGGATCCGGCTGCCGCCGAGCAGCGTCAACCTGCCCCGACGGTTGAGGGTCCAGCCACCGCGCCACTGCTGCTGGTCCTCGTACCGGCGCGGATATCCCTGCCCGGGCCGGGTCTCCACGTTGTTGAACCAGACGTACTCCACACCGGACCGGTTGGTCCAGGCCTGCTTGCAGGTGACCGAACAGGTGTGGCACCCGATGCACTTGTCGAGGTTCATCACCATCGCCATCTGGGCCATGACCCTCATCGACCTACCCCCTCGGCGGTGGCTGACATCAGAACTCGACCTCCTGGCTTCGGCGGCGGATCACCGTGACCTCGTCGCGCTGGTTACCGGTGGGACCCAGATAGTTGAACGCGAACGACAGTTGCGCGTAGCCGCCGATCAGGTGGGTCGGCTTGAGTAGCAGGCGGGTCAGCGAGTTGTGGATACCCCCGCGCCGGCCGTTGGTCTGACTGCGCGGCACGTCGATGAGCCGGTCCTGCGCGTGGTACATGTAGACGGTGCCCTCGGGCATCCGGTGCGACACGATGGCGCGGGCCACCACCACCCCGTTGCGGTTCACCGCCTCGATCCAGTCGTTGTCGGACACCCCCACCTTCGCCGCGTCCTGCGGGCTCATCCAGATCGTCGGCCCGCCCCGGGACAGGCTGAGCATGAGCAGGTTGTCCTGGTACTCCGAGTGGATGGACCACTTGCTGTGCGGGGTGAGGTACCGGACGGTGATCCCCAGTTCGCCCTGCTCACCGACCGCCGGCTCGCCGAACATCGCCGTCATGTTCAACGGTGGGCGGAACACCGGCATGGTCTCGCCCATCTCGACCATCCAGTCGTGGTCGAGGAAGAAGTGCTGCCGTCCGGTCAGGGTGTGCCAGGGCTTGAGCCGTTCGACGTTGATGGTGAACGGGGAGTACCGCCGTCCGCCCGCCTCCGAACCGGACCACTCCGGTGAGGTGATCACCGGCACCGGTCGGGCCTGGGCGTCGGCGAAGGTGACCTGCTTGCCCTCGTTCTCGGCGGCCAGGTCGGCCAATCTGGTGCCGGTCCGTTCCTCCAGCGCGCGGAACCCCTGCACGGCCAGGTGGCCGTTGGTGGTGCCCGACAGCGCGAGGATCGCCTCGCAGGCGTGCGTGTCGCGGGCCAGCGATGGTCGGCCGTCGGCTGGCCCGCCGCGGATCGTGCCGTTGGTCCTCTTCAGATAGTCCACCGCCGCACCGAGCTGGTAGGTCACACCCTTGGTGGTGGCGCCCAGCGAGTCGGCCAGCGGACCCAACGCGACCATCTTCGCCGCCACCGCCGCGTAGTCACGTTCCACCGTGATCAGCCGGGGCATGGTGACCCCGGGCACCGGTTCACACTCCCCGGCCGCCCAGTCGGCGACCCGACCGTGCGGGGTGGCCAACTCGTCGGGGGTGTCGTGCAACAGCGGTGCCGCCACCACGTCGCGGCGCACCCCCAGGTGGGTCGCGGCCAGCCGGCTGAACGCGGTGGCGATCGCGATGAACGCGTCCCAGTCGGTGCGGGTCTGCCACGGAGGGGCGATCGCCGGGTTGAACGAGTGCACGAACGGGTGCATGTCCGTGCTGCTCAGGTCGTACTTCTCGTACCAGGTGGCCGCCGGCAGCACCACGTCGGAGAACACCGTGGTGCTGGTCATCCGGAAGTCCAGGCACAGCAGCAGGTCCAGCTTGCCTACCGGCGCCTGCTCGCGCCACACCACGTCGCGTGGGCGCGCCTCCGGCGGGGCCTCGGTGGCCCGCACCGCCCCCTCGGTGCCCAACAGGTGCCGCAGGAAGTACTCGTTGCCCTTGGCTGAGGAACCGAGCAGGTTGGACCGCCACACGCTCAGCACCCGGGGGAAGTTCTCCGGGGCGTCCGGGTCCTCTCCGGCGAACCGCAGCCGGCCCTCGCGCAGTTCCCGCACCACGTACTCGCCGGTGTCCAGTCCGGACTGTTCCGCCTGGTCGGCCAGGTCCAGGGGGTTACGGTCGAACGTCGGGTAGGAGGGCATCCACCCCATCCGGGCCGCCTGTGCGATCGCGTCCGCGGTGCTCTGCCCGGCCAACTGCCCGGTCCCGGTGGGCGCGGACAGCGCGTCGGCACCGAAGTGGTCGTAGCGGAACTGGTCGGTGTGCAGGTACCAGTAGGCGGTCTGGATCATCTGCCGGGGCGGACGGGACCAGTCCAGGGCCGAGGACAACTGCGTCCAGCCGGTCAGTGGACGGGTCTTCTCCTGACCGACGTAGTGCGCCCAGCCGCCGCCGTTGACCCCCTGGCAGCCGGTCAGCGTGGTCAACGCCAGGAACGCCCGGTAGATCGTGTCGGCGTGGAACCAGTGGTTCGCACCGGCCCCCATGATGATCATCGACCGACCCCGCGACTCCTCGGCGTTGGCCGCGAACTCCCGGCCGATACGGGCGGCGGCCGCCGCCGGCACCCCGGTGATCGGCTCCTGCCGGGCCGGCGTGTACGGCTCGTCCGGGTCGTCGTAGCCGGTCGGCCAGGTGCCCGGCAGGTCCCCACGGCGCACCCCGTACTGGGCCAACAGCAGGTCGAACACGGTGGTCACCAGGTGCCCGCCGACCCGGCGTACGGGCACGCCCCGGTACAGCACGTCCGCCGAACCGTCCGGCGCGTCGAACCGGGGCAGCTCCACGGTCACCGCCGGTTCGCCGCCGCCGTCGGCCGACAGCAGCGGGTCGACCTCGCCCAGGTCGAGGTTCCACCGGCCCGCACCGGACTCGCCGTAGCGGAAGCCGAGCGAGCCGTTGGGTACCACCGGCGCACCGGCCGCGTCCAGCACCACCGTCTTGAACGCCGCGTTGTCCACCGAGGAGTGTCCCTCCAGGTCGGCGGCGGTGAGGAACTTGCCTGGCCGGTAACTGTCGCCGTGTGGATCCAGTCGCACCAGGAACGGCAGGTCTGTGTAGCGCCTCACGTAGTCGGTGAAGTAGGGCACCTGGCGGTGGACGAAGAACTCGGTGAGGATGACGTGCCCCATCGCCATGGCCAGCGCGCCGTCGGTGCCGGGCGCGGCGGCCAACCACTCGTCGGCGAACTTCACACTGTCGGCATAGTCAGGGGAGACCACGATGACCTTCTGGCCGCGGTAGCGGGCCTCGGTCATCCAGTGCGCGTCCGGGGTGCGGGTGACCGGCACGTTCGATCCCCACATGATCAGGTACCCCGCGTCCCACCAGTCACCGGACTCGGGCACGTCGGTCTGGTCGCCGAACACCTGTGGCGAGGCGACGGGCAGGTCGGCGTACCAGTCGTAGAACGACAGCATCGCCCCGCCGAGCAGCGAGTAGAAGCGGGATCCCGCGGCCTGGGAGACCATCGACATGGCCGGAATGGGGGAGAAGCCGGCCAGCCGGTCGGGGCCGTACTCCTTGATGGTGTGGACGTGAGCGGCGGCGATCATTTCGGTCGCCTCCTCCCAGCTCGCACGCACCAGGCCCCCCTTGCCGCGTACTGCCTTGTAGCGGCGCGAGCGCACCGGGTCGGAAACGATGTCGGCCCAGGCCAGCACCGGGTCGCCCAGACGCTGCTTGGCCTCCCGGTACATCTGCAGCAGCACTCCGCGCACATACGGATAGCGCACCCGGGTCGGCGAGTAGGTGTACCAGGAGAAGGCCGCCCCTCGTGGGCAGCCACGGGGCTCGTACTCCGGGCTGTCGGGACCGACCGACGGATAGTCGGTCTGCTGCGACTCCCAGGTGATGATGCCGTCCTTGACGTAGACCTTCCACGAGCAGGAACCGGTGCAGTTCACCCCGTGGGTCGACCGCACCACCTTGTCGTGCGACCAGCGGTCCCGGTAGAAGTCGTCCGCGGCCCGACCACCGATCCGGTGCAGTGTGCGCCGGTCGTCAGAGACCTCCGACCGGGTGAAGAAGCGGCGGCTGCCCACCAGGGCGTCCTCGAGCCCGCTGTCGATGCGTACACGTTTGTGAGGGTTGGTCTGGGTATTCATCGAGTCACTTCCGTTCCGCCTCGACTGCCCGTGCGAATCATGGTCGGCTTGCGCGAGCGACTTTCGACCATGGACAAGTCACAAGTCAACGGGTGGTGAGGTGTGGCCGGGCGCGCACCCGGGTGGGTTTTTCGATTGCCGTCACGCCGGACGGCCGCGGCATTCACACATGGTCCGTTCCTCTCGGCGCGCGGGTGGCCGTGCC
>DATCWR010000257.1:0-2021 GCA_036566245.1 Mycobacteriales bacterium
CGGCCTGGTCGCCGACGCCACGCTCGGTGTGCTACCGCAGCCACACGACCTCATGATCCAGGTGACCCTGCTGGTCGCCGCGATCATGCTCAACGGCGTGGCGACCGGCCTGTACGTCGGGGCCGGGCTGGGACCCGGACCGCGCGACGGACTGATGACCGGCCTGGCCGCACGTGGGCACTCACTCCGAGCGGTGCGCACGTCCATCGAGTTGACCGTGCTGCTGGTCGGCTGGCTGCTCGGCGGCACCGTCGGCGTCGGCACGCTGGCATTCGCGGTCGCCATCGGTCCGCTCGTGCACTACCTCATCCCGAAACTGTCGATCACTCCTACCGTTCGTCACGAGGGAGTACCTCCGTCATGCCCCGCCTGAACGTGATCGTCGCCAGTACCCGACCCGGCCGGGTCGGCAAGCCCGTCGCCGACTGGTTCGTCGAGGTCGCGCGCGAGCACGGCCGGTTCGACGTACGGGTCGCCGACCTCGCGCAGCTCAACCTGCCGTTCCTCGACGAACCACACCATCCCTCGGAGAACCGCTACGTGCACGAGCACACCCGCCGGTGGAGTGCCATGACCGCCGAGGCCGACGCCTTCGTGTTCGTGATGCCCGAGTACAACCACGGGTTCACCGCGCCGTTGAAGAACGCGATCGACTACCTCTACCACGAGTGGCAGTACAAGCCCGTGGCCTTCGTCAGCTACGGCATGACCTCGGCCGGCCTGCGCGCGGTACAGATGATCAAGCAGGTGGTGACCACCCTGAAGATGATGCCGGTGACCGAGGCGGTCAGCATCCCGCTGCGCCAGGCACTCGACACTGACGGACGGCTGGTACCCACCACGCCGATGAACGAGGCCGCAACAACAATGCTCGACGAACTGCACCGCCTCACCGTCGCGTTCGCGACGATCAGGACACCGGCGTGAATCCGGCGCTGTGGGCACTGGTCGGACACACCGGCCGCGGTGTACTGGTGACCCTCAAACGGGACGGCCGACCACAACTGTCCAACGTGGACTATGTTGCCGACCCGGTCGCCCACACCGTCCGGATCTCCACCACCGAGGACAGGGCGAAGGTTCGCAACCTCCGGCGTGATCCCCGTGCCAGCTTCTACGTCACCACCAACGACGGTTCGGCCTACGTCGTCGCCGAGGGCAGCGCCAACCTGTCCGCACCGGCGACCGACCCCGACGACGCCACCGTCGCGGAGCTCGTCGAGGTGTACCGGGGCGTGCAGGGCGAGCACCCCGACTGGGACGACTACCGCGCGGCCATGGTCGCCGACCGGCGGCTGGTCCTACGACTGCGCATCGACCGGATATACGGCTGGGCACCGCGGTCGGACACCGCCGAGAACTCCGGTACCTGACCCCATCCGGCCTGTCCGGGGTGCCGCACGCACCTCGGACCGCCGCCGGGGGAGTGGGCGGGCCCGCGGCGGGGCCCGGTCAGGCCGGGCACCTCTGGCGTCGCACCGCCGTGACACCTCCTCGGCGGTGGTACAGCGGTGCCGTGGGTCGGTCCGCGGCACGCAACGAGGACGGTCCGGTAGTCGGCCATGGCCCGGCGAGGCGAAGCAGTCATCGATCGTGAACGCTTCGCAGGAGTTTGCGTGTCCGAGGGGGGACTTGAACCCCCACGCCCTTATCGGGCACTAGCACCTCAAGCTAGCGCGTCTGCCATTCCGCCACCCGGACGCACGAGGGAACCCCCACTGGTGGTCCCGTGCGGAAAGCCACTCTAGCCCACTCCCACGAGCTCGCCCAAGCAACCCGTATCCGGCCCGTATCGAACCCACATCCATCACAGACTGTTATCGCGTGTCACTGCTTGTCGCTGCATCGTCGATCACCTACCGTCCGTGAACCCGGCAACGCCCCACCCGTCACACCACGCACTGGCACCGGAGGTTCACGTGCTGGCAGGTATCCGGTTCCGGTCTGATCTGGTCATGCTCACCGCGGCCACCGCGCTCGCCGCGTTCGCCGCCCCGGCGGTGGCCGCCACCCCCGACGCC
>DATCWR010000276.1:0-8802 GCA_036566245.1 Mycobacteriales bacterium
CAGGATGGTCGGTTTTATTGTTCGATGTACTGATGCAGGATGGTCAGTGGGCGCCGCCGACTGATCCGGCGAAGTAGGACGTCGACCACAACTGGTTGGCTCGGTGGTGGTGGCGGGCCAGTTCGGGGAATTCCTGGCGGAGGCGCCGGGATGACACGCCTTTGAGGGAGTTCACCAGTCGGGACAGGGCCACCTTGGGTGGGAAGTTGACCAGCAGGTGGACGTGGTTGGTCTCACCGTTTGAACTCGCGTAGCGGGTGATCACTCAGGCGAAGAGGACCCCGGAACGTGCTTGGTTGGTCGAGGTGTCCTCGGTGGTGTTACAGCAGGCGCTTGCCGATCTGAACACGGCGTACCGGAACTTCTTCAACTCGATGACCGGGAAGCGGAAGGGCCGGCGGGTGGCACCGCCCAGGTTTCGGTCTCGTAAGGACACCCGGCAGGCGGTCCGGTTCACCCGTAACTCCCGGTTCGCGGTCCTGCCCGACGGGCGGCTTCGCCTGCCGAAGGTGGGGATGTGCCGGTGCGCTGGTCCCGGACACTGCCCTGCGAGCCGTCGTCGGTGACGGTGGTCCTTGACAGTGCGGGCCGGTACTTCGCGTCGTTCGTCGTACAGATCGACAGCACACCGCTTTCCCCTGTCGACGTCGAGACCGGCATCGATCTGGGTTTGACCCACTTCGCGGTCCTGTCGAACGGACGAAAGGTCACCAACCCCAGGTACCTGCGCAACGCCGAACGCCGGTTGAAACGGGCCCAGCAGGCCCTGTCCCGCAAACACAAGGGATCAGCGAACCGGGCAAAAGCCAGGACCCGAGTCGCCCGGCTGCATGCCAAGGTGCGGGACACCCGCCGGGACTTCCACCACAAACTGTCGACCACGATCATCCGCGAGAACCAAGCGGTGTACGTGGAAGACCTCGCCGTAGCAGCACCGGCCCGCACCCGGATGGCCAAATCGGTCCACGACGCCGGCTGGTCAGCCTTCGTATCCATGCTGGAGTACAAGGCGGCCCGGTACGGGCGAACCTTCGGCCGGATCAACCGCTGGTACCCACCCTCGAAACTGTGCTCGACCTGCGGGGCAGTCACCGGGAAGATGCCACTGCACGTCCGACGGTGGACGTGTGCCTGCGGCACAACCCATGACCGGGACGTCAACGCCGCCAAGAACATCCTGGCCGCCGGACGGGCGGACAGGCTAAACGACTACCGAGCGCAGACAAGACCGGCCCCCATGCCGGCACCGCGCTGAGAAGCAGTAACCCACCCGGACCGCACACACGGCAACCAGGAACCCCCCACCTTCAGACGGGGGAGGACGTCAATCGCCTGGATTCTCCAGTTGGAAGAAGTTGCTCTGGGCTCCGTCCTTCTTGTGCTCCTGGTAGATGAAGTTCAGTCCCCGAACGTCGAACGCGGCGAACCACGCGTCCCAGGGGATGTGCTGGAGGTCACCGCCTCCGTAACCAGGAAAGTCGAACCGCAGGACGCCGGCATGCCCCTCATGTTCGGTACCGGGCACCGTCGCGGGGGTCGCACCGCGCTCCTCGGCCCACTGGCGGATGACTTCGTGACCCTGGGTGATCAGCGTCTGGCCCGGATAGTCCTCGTGCTCGTCGGTCGAGTGGATCTCACGGGTGGAGGAGGTGGTCACGTGCTGCTCCCTTCGCCTGGCGGCGCCGTCCTGGCCGCTCTACCCGGTGTCGGCCGACCGACACCGGGCGGGTGAACGGCCAGACCGGGGGTATCGCCTCGGGATGGAACGCGTCAGCGGCCACGGCGGGTGGGGCACGGAACGGTGAGTCACCGGGTCAGTGTGGTGATCGCGACCCGCAACCGGGTTCGCGAACTGCGGCGAACACTGTCGGAACTGGCGGTGCTGCCCGACCGACCGGAGTTGGTGGTGGTCGACAACGCCTCCACCGACGGGACGGCGGCCATGGTGCGGCAGGACTTTCCGACCGCCAGACTGGTTCGGTTGCGACGCAACATCGGCGCGGCGGGCCGGAACGTGGGCGTGCGACTGGCCGACGGAGAGTGTGTCGCCTTCAGCGATGACGACTCCTGGTGGTTGCCCGGGGCGCTGGACCGGGTCGCGGACCTGTTCGACCAACACCAGCGCCTCGGAGCCGTCGCGGCCCGGACCCTGGTCGGGCCGGACTCTGTCGAGGACCCGCTGTCGCGGGAACTGGCGGCCAGCCCACTGCCGCGACTGCCCGACCTTCCCGGACCGTCCGTGCTGGGCTTCATGGCCTGCTCGACGGCGGTGCGGCGCACGGCGTTTCTCGATGCCGGCGGGTTCGACCCGTTGCTGTTCATCATGGGCGAGGAGAGTCTGCTCGCCTACGACCTGACCGCGGCCGGATGGGGCGTGTGTTACGTGGACGAGGTGGTGGCCCGACACTTCCCCTCCCGTTCCCGGGACCCGCAGGCACGGGAGAGCCTGCGTCGGAGCAACGACCTGCTCACCTGTTGGATGCGCCGGCCGTGGTCCACCGCGCTGCACCGCACCTGGAGCCTGGCCCGGTCAGCACGTGGGGACCGAACGTCCCGCCGGGCGCTGGCCCGGGTTGCCAGGGCACTGCCCCGGGCGCTGGTGCGTCGTCGCGCACTGCCGACCGAGGTGGAGGCCCAGATCCGACTTCTGGAGAACCAGGGTTCCTGATGATGGCCGCTCGCCGAGGCGGTGTCGACGACGGGCACCGGGTGGCCGGTGACTGGTAACTGGGGACCGGCGACTGGTGACCGCGCTGCTGTCCCGCATACGCTTCCCCGATGTTGGGAAGTACCCTCGCCTTCGCCGGGTTCGCACTGCTGCTCGCCATGGTGCCCGGTCCCAGCTTCGCGCTGGTACTCCGGCAGACGGTGCGTGGTGGACGCCGACTGGCCTTCATGACGACGTTGGGCAACGCGACCGGGGTGGCGTTCTGGGCCACCTCGGCCGTGCTCGGCCTGTCGGTACTGGTCGCCGCCAGCACCGTCGCGTACGGCGTTGTCCGGATCGGTGGCGCGCTGGCGCTGGTTGCGCTCGGCACACGGTCGGTGTGGCGCTCCGGTCATCCGGCGCAGGCGAGCGGCTCGATCGGAGCCGGTCCCGCGAACCGGCCCCGACATGCCGTGGCCGGATACCGGACCGGGATGATCGTCTCGTTCGCGAACCCGAAACCGGCCGTGTTCGCGATGACCGTGCTGCCGCAGTTCGTGCCACCGTCGGCGCCCGACCGGGTGGTTCGGTTCCTCCTGCTGGTGTTGGCGTGGGTGCTGGTGAGCAGCGCCTGGTACGTGGTGGTGTCCTGGACGATCACCCAGATCCGGACCGTGTTCGACCGGCTGTCGGTACGGCGCCGGGTCGAACAGGTCTCCGGTGCCGTGCTCATCGCCTTCGGGGTGCGGCTGGCCGCCCAGGCCAGATGACCCCGCCGATCGTGGTCGCCTCAGCCCTGCTCGGTGTGGCCTGCGGGCCGTGGCTGCGGGCGGCGGTGTTCCGGCACTCCGGCCCGGACTGGGAGCCTCGTCGGCACTGTCCGCACTGCACCGGTCCCGTCACACCGGGCGGGTTGGCCGGCAGGCGGAGAACAGTGCCGGCTTCCGCGCGGTGTCCGGGTTGCCGTGGTCGGCTCGGGCCGCGGGCCGGAACGGTGGAACTGGCCACCGCGGCGGTGTTCGGCCTGCTGGCGGTCCGGGCCGACTCGGTGCCGCTGCTGGTGGCGTTGTGCTGGTTCGGCGCCTGTGCCGTGGCCCTGTCGGCCGTGGATGTCGCGGTCCACCGGTTACCGGACGTGCTCACTCTCGGAGCCGGCGGCGGGCTGCTGGTCGGGTTCACGGTCGCCGCGCTGGTCGAGCACCGGGTCGGCTCGTTCGGCCGGGCCTGTCTGGGCGGACTGGTGCTCTTCGCGGCCTATCTGGTTCTGGCGATGGCCAGCCCTGGGTCGCTCGGCTTCGGTGACTGCAAGCTGGCCGCCGGCCTGGGCACGGTGCTGGGCTGGTTCGGCTGGTCGGCGGTGTTGGCCGGGACCGTGGTCGCGTTCGCGCTGGCAGGCGGGTTCGGGTTCGCCCTGGTGGCGCTGGGACGGGCTGGCCGCAGGGACCCCGTAGCGTTCGGCCCCTTCATGCTGCTCGGCGCGCTCGCCGCTGTCCTGGGCAGTTGACTGGTATTTCGCAAAACGGAGGATCTCCCACTCGATCGGACTGGGTGTGGAGGGCCGACCGACTCCTGAAAGACTTGACCCATGTTGCGCTGGATCACCGCGGGAGAGTCACACGGCCGCGCGTTGGTGGCGGTCCTGGAGGGCCTCCCGGCCGGGGTGCGGGTCACCACCGAGGACGTGGCCGCCGAACTGGCCCGGCGGAGGGCTGGATACGGCCGGGGTGCCCGGATGAGCTTCGAGCGTGACGAGGTCGAGTTGACCGGCGGGGTCCGGCACGGGCTCACCCTGGGTGGTCCGGTCGCGATCCGGGTCGGCAACACCGAGTGGCCGAAGTGGGAGAAGGTCATGGGGGCCGATCCGGTCGACCCGGCCGAACTGGCCGGTCTGGCCCGTAACGCCCCGCTCACCCGGCCCCGGCCTGGCCATGCCGACCTGGTCGGCATGCAGAAGTACGGCTTCTCCGACGCCCGCCCGGTGTTGGAACGGGCCAGCGCCAGGGAGACCGCCGCGCGCGTCGCGTTGGGCGCCGTCGCACGGGCCTTCCTGCGCCAGACACTCGGGGCCGAGGTGCTCAGCCACGTCGTGGCCATCGGCGAGGCCGACGCCCCCGAGGGGGTGGTGCCCGGACCGGACCAGCAGTCCGCCGTCGACTCCTCGCCGGTGCGTTGCCTGGACCAGGCCGCCTCGGACGCCATGGTGGCCGAGATCGACGCCGCCAGGAAGGCCGGGGACACCCTCGGTGGGGTGGTGGAGGTCGTCGTGCACGACCTGCCACCGGGCCTGGGCAGTCACGTGCACTGGGACCGTCGGTTGGATGCCCGACTGTCCGGGGCACTGATGGGCATCCAGGCCATCAAGGGGGTGGGTTTCGGTGACGGGTTCGACCTGGCCCGCCGTCGAGGTTCGCGGGCACACGACGAGATCGCCTTCGGAGCGGACGGTATCCGTCGGTTGACCGGGCGTTCCGGTGGCGTCGAGGGCGGCATGACCACCGGGGAGGTGTTGCGGGTGCGGGCCGCGATGAAGCCCATCTCCACGGTTCCCCGCGCGCTGTCCACCGTGGACGTGGCCACCGGCGAACCGGCGGTGGCGATCAACCAGCGCAGCGACGTGTGCGCGGTCCCGGCCGCCGGGGTGGTGGCCGAGGCCATGGTGGCGCTGGTACTGGCCGACGCCGCGGTGGAGAAGTTCGGCGGGGACTCGGTCACCGAGACCCGCCGTAACGCCTGTGCCTACCGCGACGGCATGGTGATCCGATGAGCGCGCCGAACGGTGCCGGTCCGGTGCTGGTGCTGGTCGGTCCACCCGGGGCCGGCAAGACCACGGTCGGACAACTGGTCGCCGAGCGGCTGGGGGTCAGCTTCCGGGACACCGACCAGGACGTGGTGACGTTGGCCGGCAAGTCGGTACCGGACATCTTCGTCGACGATGGTGAGGCACGTTTCCGGGAACTGGAGGAGAACGCGGTGGACGCCGCCCTGCGGGAGCACGACGGCGTACTCGCGCTCGGCGGTGGTGCCGTACTGTCCGAGCGGACCCGTGACCGGTTGGCTGGCCACCACGTGGTGTTCCTGTCCGTTGACCTGGCGCACGCGGCCAGTCGGGTGGGGCTGAACCGGGACCGGCCGCTGTTGCTGGGCAACGTCCGTCAGCAACTGCGTGCTCTGCTCGACGCCCGACTTCCGCTGTACCGGCAGGTGTCCACCGTCACGGTGGACACGCGTGGTCGCGAATCCGCCGAGGTCGCCGCCGAGGTGGTCGCCGGGCTGTCCGCGACGGCGCCCCCCGGGTCCACCGCCGACCACCTCGAGCACTCCCCGGAGGCAGGATGAGAAAGATCCTGGTGCTCAACGGGCCCAACCTGGGCCGGTTGGGCCGTCGCGAGGTCGACGTGTACGGCACCAGCACCTACGCGGACCTGGTCGCGCTGTGCGAGCGGACCGGGGCCGAACTCGAGGTGGCCGTGGAGGTGCGGCAGACCGACCACGAGGGCGAGATGCTGGGTTGGCTGCACGAGGCGGCCGACGCCGGAACGCCGGTGGTACTCAACCCGGCCGCCTGGACCCACTACTCGGTCGCGGTGCGCGACGCCTGCGCGATGCTCACCGCGCCGCTGGTGGAGGTGCACATCTCCAACGTGCACGCCCGGGAGGAGTTCCGTTCGCACTCGGTCATCTCCCCGGTGGCCACCGGGATCATCGCCGGCCTGGGCCTGGACGGGTACGCCCTGGCGCTGCGCCACCTCGCCAGCCACCGCTGAGGGCGGTACTGATCCGTGTCGGGGGTCGGGCGTGGTCGGATAACGTGACGGCATGACCGATGCCTCCACGACCACCGCTGCCCGCCGCGACCGACTGCGTGCGCTGCTACGCGAACAGGGGATCGAGGCAGCGCTGGTCACCCGGCTGGTCAACGTGCGTTACCTGACCGGGTTCACCGGGTCCAACGGTGCCCTGTTGGTGACCGCGGAGGGCACCGACACGTTCTGTACCGACGGCCGGTACACCATCCAGTCGGCTCGCCAGGTGCCCGACCTGGACCGGGTGGTGGGCCGCGACTGCGCCGCCACGCTGGCCGGGTACGCGCATGCGGCCAGGATCGGCCGACTCGGTTACGAGTCGCACGAGGTCAGCGTGGACGGCCGGGCGGCCCTGCTGGAAGCCTCCGGTGGTGCCGAGTTGGTCAGCATCAGCCAGGCAGTGGAACACCTGCGCGTCATCAAGGACGACGGAGAGATCGCACTGCTGCGTCAGGCCTGCGCCATCGCCGACCAGGCCCTGGCCGACCTGCTTGCCGCCGGTGGGCTGCGGCCGGGCCGGTCCGAACGTGAGATCGGCCGCGACCTGGACAACCGGATGCTCCAGCACGGCGCCGACGCCATCTCCTTCGAGACGATCGTGGCGTGCGGCCCGAACTCGGCCATCCCGCACCATCGGCCGACCGACCGGGAGTTGGCCCGCGGCGACCTGCTGAAGTTGGACTTCGGTGCGACCTACCGGGGCTACCACTCCGACATGACCCGCACCATGGTGCTGGGGCAGCCGGCCGGATGGCAGCGCGACCTGTACCAGCTCGTCGCCGAGGCCCAGCGCCTGGGCCGGCAGGCGCTGACCCCCGGCGCCGGGGTGGTCGCCGTGGACGGTGCCTCACGCGACCACATCGCCCGGGCCGGCCACGCCGAGCAGTTCGGCCACGGGCTCGGACACGGGGTGGGGCTCCAGATCCACGAGGCACCGTCACTGAGTCCGCTCGGCGTCGGTACACTCGCCGAGCTGATGCCGGTCACGGTCGAACCCGGTGTGTACCTGGAGGGTCGGGGCGGTGTCCGCATCGAGGACACGCTGGTCGTCCGGGCCGACGGTCCCGAACTGCTGACCATGACCACCAAGGACCTCGTCGTCCTGTGAGACAGGACCTGTGGCGAAGACCTGTGCACCACCCGCCGTCTGGATGCGCCTGTCCCCAGCACCACGCGGCGTGACACCGACCTGTAGACCGCGATCGAAAGACTAGAGAACACGTGGCCACGACCAACGATCTGAAGAACGGCATGGTGCTCAACCTCGACGGCCAGCTCTGGCAGGTCGTCGAGTTCCAGCACGTCAAGCCCGGCAAGGGCGGCGCGTTCGTCCGAACCACCCTGAAGAATGTTCTTTCCGGCAAGGTTGTCGACAAGACATTCAACGCCGGCACCAAGGTGGACACCGCGACCGTGGACAAGCGGCCGATGACCTACCTGTACCGCGAGAGTGATGCCTTCGTCTTCATGGACGCCGAGACCTACGACCAGATCCAGGTGCCGATCGAGACGGTGGGCAGCGCCGCCGACTACATGCTGGAGAACACCGAGGCGGTGGTGGCCACCCACGAGGGCGCACCGCTGTACGTGGAACTGCCCACCAGCGTGGAACTGGTCATCTCCCAGACCGACCCCGGGTTGCAGGGGGACCGCTCCACCGGCGGCACCAAGCCGGCAACCCTGGAGACGGGCGCCACCATCCAGGTCCCGCTGTTCGTCGGCACCGGTGAGAAGGTCAAGGTGGACACCCGCGACGGTCGGTACCTGGGTCGCGTTTCTGGCTGACCGGCTTCACCGGTCGGCCCGCTGGCCGGCCGTGCGGTTCGAGAATCATCCGTCGGGTGAGGTGCGCCCGGTGGCCATGTGGCGACGTGGAACGGAGTGCGATCGGTGTCTGCCCGCAGTAAGGCGCGCAAGCGGGCGCTGGATGTGCTCTTCGAGGCCGACGTGCGCGGCACCGATCCGGTGTCCATGGTGGCCGAACGGACGACTGCGGAGACCCTGCCGGTGCCTCCGTACGCGATCACCCTGGTGGAGGGCGTCACCGAGCACCGGCAGCGCATCGACGAGATCCTGCGCAGCTACGTCGAGGGTTGGACCCTGGAACGATTGCCCGCGGTGGACCGGACCATCCTGCGGATAGGCGTGTACGAACTGCTCTGGGTCGACCAGGTACCTCACGCGGTGGCCATCAACGAGGCGGTGGAACTGGCCCGCTCGCTGTCCACCGAGGAGTCGCCCCGGTTCGTCAACGGCGTGCTTGCCCGGATCCTGGCCGCCGGTCCGGTGGTACGGGGCTGACCGCCCGCCCGTCAGCGCGCACGGAAGTCCACCTGGTAACTGGTCGCCGCC